>JBEVJH010000288.1:0-2658 GCA_040510355.1 Aestuariivirgaceae bacterium | reverse complement strand
AATTCGCGCCGGGGCTGCCCAAGACCCGCTCCGGCAAGATCATGCGCCGCATCCTGCGCAAGATCGCCGAGGACGATTTTTCCAATCTCGGCGACATCTCGACACTTGCCGATCCTGCCGTGGTTGAGGATCTAGTCGATAAGCGCCAGAACCGCGGAACCGCTTAGGCTAAAGACATGCGGGCCGCCAGGCCCGTGAGATGCAAGAGGGGAAAGTCATCGCCATGTCATGGGTCAAGGGGCTGCTCATTGCTCTCGGCGTCGTCGCCGTGCTCGTCTTCGCCATCATCGCCGGACTCGGCATGCTCGGTTCGGGTGGAGGCAAGGAGGTGAGGCACATCTCGATGGGCCAAAGGACCATCACCGTGTCGCACTACAAGAACCTGACCCAGGAGACGACGGCGGACGGCGTGAGGATCATGGTCGACGGTCACACCATCGTCGCGACCAACGATGCAATCACCATCGACGGCACCGCGCAGGCCTTCGATCCAACGCAAGACGTGGAGATCACCGTCGATGAGAGCGGCGCCGTGCAGGCCAAGACTTTGGCCGCCGACGCTCCCCGCCCGGACGAAGACGAAGGAGTTCCCGAGGAGAGTGGCGGCCACCCTCCGCCGCCACCTCAATAAAGGCGCGCCAAGCCTTTAGGAGGCGGTGGCGCGCGTCATCTCGCCGAGCAGCGACGACCAGGCTTCCTTAGCCTCGCGCGGAAAGCGGGGCTGAAGCGACTGCTCCAGGGTCCACACCCAGGCGTTCTGGAAGGCGTCGTAGTGGCTCGGCTTGACGCCTGCTTCGCGCTGGCGCGTGCCGAGCAGCTTGAAGATGGGCTGGAGCGACTGCAGCCGGTCGAGCGACAGCACGGCGACCTTCATCGCCGCCATGAATTTTCGCCGCTGGGCGCGTGACGGAGACTTGAACAGCTTGCCGAGCGAAGGGTCGAGATCGATGGACTTCATGTAGAACAGCCGCGCCACGAGGTCGGAGGCGGGCTCGATGACGGCGAAGGTTTCGCGGATCTGCCGCTTCTGCTCGCGGGTGAGCGAGGGGCTGGCGGAGATTGCGGGCTCGGGCGAAGGAGCAAGCAGTGTCAAGGACATGGGCGCGCGACTCTGAGCTGGATTGAACCTGCCGCCAGCATGAGCCCGAGCCCTTGAGGAAGCGTTAAGGTAACCGCATCGCTAAGGGCTCACTCGCTCAGTCCGAAAACGCCCGCCGCCATTTGGGACTTTCGCAAGGCCGCCAGATACTTGTGATGGGGGCAGGCACTTCCAACATATTTACCGTGAGCGCGGGCCAACGTCCCCCGCGCGCTAGGAGTGAGTTTATGGGTTATTTCCGCACAGCCATGCTGCTTGCCGCGATGACTGCCCTGTTCATGGGCATCGGTTATCTGGTTGGCGGCCAGACCGGCATGGTCGTCGCGTTTCTCGTCGCGGCGGCGATGAACCTGTTCGCCTATTGGAACTCCGACAAGATGGTGCTCTCCATGTAGGGGGCGCGCGAGGTCGCCGAGCGCGCGGCGCCCGAGCTTTACGGGCTTGTGCGGCAGCTTGCGGCCAATGCCGAGATCCCCATGCCCAAGGTGTTCATCATGGACAACCCGCAGCCGAACGCGTTCGCCACTGGGCGCAATCCCGAGCACGGCGCTGTTGCGGTCACCACCGGGCTGATCGAGCGGCTGAACCGCGACGAGCTTGCCGGCGTCATCGCGCATGAGCTCGGCCATATCAAGCATCGCGACACGCTGACCATGACCATCACCGCGACGCTTGCCGGCGCCATCTCCATGCTCGCCAATTTCGGCTTCTATTTCGGCGGCGGCAACCGCAACAGTGATGGTATCGGGCCGATCGGTGGGCTGATGCTGGTGATCCTCGCCCCGATCGCCGCCGCGCTCGTGCAGTTCGGCGTCAGCCGCGGGCGCGAATATGAGGCGGACCGCATCGGGGCCGAGATCAGCAAGCGCCCGCTGTCGCTCGCCTCCGCCTTGCGCAAGATTTCGAGCGCCGCGGAGCAGATCCCCAATCCTCCCGCCGAGCGCAATCCAGCCTCGGCGCACCTCTTCATCGTCAACCCGCTGTCAGGGGCGCGCATGGACAACCTCTTCTCCACCCACCCCAATGTGGAGAACCGCATCGCCCAGCTCGATGAGATCGCCGCCCGCATGGGCCAGGGCGCTGGCGTGCAGCCTTTGTCGCCGAACCCTCGCGCCTCGGGGCCGTGGGGCGGGGCGGCGCCGCAAGTCTCCGGCTACCGGCGGCGCGGGCCCTGGGACCAGAGCTAGCCTCTAGCGAGCTACCACATGACCTTCGACGAAGAGGCGCGCGACACGCCCGCCGCGCGGGAGGCTCAGGCCGGCCTGCCGGCGCGGCGCGCAGCCGTGGAGCTGCTCTCCGCCGTCATCGACAAGAAGCAGCCGCTCGACGACGTACTGAGCCGGTCGCTCGCCACGGGGGGGATGTTCGACCTGCCGGCGCGGGACCGCGCACTTGCCCGCGCCATCGTGGCCACGAGCTTAAGGCGTCGCGGCGAGATCGACCATGTGCTTGGGCATTTCCTCGAGCGCGGGCTGCCGGACAAATCCGCCAAGCTCTATCCGATCCTTTTGTCAGGCGCGGCGCAGCTCATGTTCCTAAAGACGCCGCCGCATGCCGCC
>JBEVJH010000287.1:0-14399 GCA_040510355.1 Aestuariivirgaceae bacterium | reverse complement strand
GTCATCCCATTCTGGCCGAGGGCATAGTTCAGGAGGATGTCGCTCGTCGTCCCCTCCTCATAGGCCACCTGCTTGCCCTTGAGGTCCTTGACGGCGGTGACCGAACCATCCGAGATCATGGCATCGGCGGTCTTCGACACGTCGAGCAATGCCACGATCTTGAGCGGCAGCCCGGCGGCAATGAAGTTCATCGCCGTATGGGTGGCGATGTTGCCGCATTGGAGCTGCCCTGCCGCCAGGGCGGCGTTGATATCGGCGTCTGTCGTGAAGTTGACGATCTCGACCGAGTCGAGGCCGGCCTGCTTGAACAGCCCCTTCTTGCCCGCGATGTGCCACTGGCCGTAGCCGAGCCAGGGCTCGATGCCCATCTTGATGTCGCCGGGCTCCGGCGATGCGGGAATGGCCTGCGCCAAGCCGTGCCGTGCCGCCGCGGCAACCAACATTGCTGCTCCGCCGGTCGCAATGAGCTCACGCCGGCTCGGACTCCAATCCATGGTCGACCCTCCCTTGGGATTTGCTTGTTTGGTCGATCAGGCTATTGCCGCGACATTGTTTCCGCAACAGAAACGCAACCGAACCACTGCTCTAGATGGCGGCCAGTGTCCCCCCGTCGACCGGCAGGCAGACCCCGGTGATGTAGCGCGCGGCGTCGGAGCAGAGGAAAACGCTGGCACCGACCAGGTCGCCAAGCTCCCCGAAGCGCCCAAGCGGAATGTTCGCGAGCATTTGCTGCTGCCAAGCCTCGCTCTGGTAGAATACTTCGGTCAGGGCGGTGCGGAAGTATCCCGGTGCAATGGCGTTGACGCGGATGCCGAGCGGCGCCCACTCGACGGCCAGCGCCCGGGTCATGCCGAGAAGGCCTGCCTTCGACGACCCGTAAGGGACGGCCGTCGCGATGCCCCGGGTCGATGTCAGCGAGCAGAGATTGAGGATGGCGCCGCCCTGGCCCATCGCCTGAGCGGCTGCCTGGGTGGTGAAGAACGCACCCTTGAGATTGGTGTCGACGATCTGGTCCCAGATCTCCTCGGTCACCGCGAGCGATGGCGCGACCTGCTCGACGCCGGCATTGTTGACGAGGATGTCGAGACCGCCCATGCACTGCTGCGCCTCGGCGACCCCCCTGCGACAGTCGGCGACGCGCGACACATCGAGCGCGATCGGGTGGGCTTTCCGTCCTGCCTTCTCGATCGCCGCGGCAGTCTCCTCCAGCCGCGCGGAGCTGCGGGCGGCGACCGCAACCTCCGCGCCGGCCTCAGCCAGGCTCTCGGCGATCGCCCGCCCGATGCCCCGGCTGGCGCCTGTGACCAATGCGCGCTTCCCTTGCAGCGAAAAACCAATACCCGTCATCGGGTGACTATCCTATGGTGCGGCGACCCCGGTCAATCTCGTCACATCGCATGGAGCAAACCCTCATGAGCGGCATCAGCATGTTTTCCGTCACCATTCCGGTTTTCATTCGTCAGATCGAAAATCTTTCCCGCATTCTGTCGAAGGCGGAGGCCTGGGCAAACGAGCGCAACATCGCACCCGAAACCATCCTGAACTACCGTCTCGCACCCGACATGCTGCCGCTCGCCCGCCAGATCCAGATCGTCAGCGATAGCTCCAAGGGCGCGGCAGCACGCCTCACCGGCAAGGACATTCCGCGCTACGAAGACAACGAGAAGACATTTGCCGAGCTTCAGCAGCGGCTGGACAAGACCCGCGGGTTTCTCGGCCAGCTCGATCGAAAGGACTTCGAGGGGGCCGAGAACCGGACGGTCGAGCTGAAGGTCGGGGGCGAGACCGTGACTTTCGACGGCATGACGTATCTGCTCAATTTCGCGCTTCCGAACTTCTATTTCCACTACACCACCGCCTACGACATCCTGCGGCATGCCGGACTCGGAATCGGAAAGCGGGATTATCTCGGCCGCGCCTGACGTTCGACGGCACTGATCTTGCAGGAGAAACAGGCCAGATCTGCACCCTTTGCGGTGGTATCGGCCAATCGAGGCATGGTTCCGTCGCCGACCATGAGCAACAGCCTTCTCTACATCACGACGGTGGCGATCTGGGGCTCCTCCTGGATCGCCATCACCTACCAGCTCGGCACGGTGGCGCCGGAGGCGTCGATCATCTATCGCTTCGCGCTGTCATCGATCATTCTGATCGGGTGGTGCGTGCTGCGTCGGTTGAAGCTGCGCTTCACTCTCAAGGAGCATCTCTATATGGCCCTTCAGGGCGTGCTCCTGTTCTCGATCAACTACGTCATCTTCTATTTCGCCACGATGTATCTGACGAGCGGGCTCGTCGCGGTGGCGTTCTCGACCATCGTCATCATGAACATCGTTTTCGGCGCCCTGCTGCTCGGCGTGCCGATCCGCTTGCGCGTCGCGGTGGCGGCGCTGTTCGGGCTTGGCGGCCTCGCTCTGGTTTTCTGGTCGGAGATTGCCGGCTTCAACCTCGGCAGCGGCGGCCTCACCGGGCTTCTTCTGTCGCTGGTCGCAACCGTATCGGCCTCGCTCGGCAATGTCACCTCGGCACGAAACCAAGGAGCCGGGATTCCGGTGATCCAGGGCAATGCCTTCGGAATGGTGTATGGCTCCCTCTTCACGCTGCTGGTGGCGCTGATCCGCGGCGTGCCGTTCACCTTCGACTTCCGACTCCCCTATCTCATCTCGCTGTTCTATCTCGCGCTGTTCGCCACCGTGATCGGCTTCGGATCCTATCTGACCCTGCTCGGCCGCATCGGTCCCGACCGTGCCGCCTATGTCAGCGTGGTGTTTCCGATCGTGTCGCTGGGCCTATCCACCCTGTTCGAGGGCTACCATTGGACCGGAACGGCATTCGTCGGCGTATTGCTCATCCTCATCGGCAATCTCGTCGTGCTCATGCGTTGGCCGGGGCGGGGTTGGCGCGGCAAACCATGGGAAAAATCGGAAGGGCGAACGGCATGAGCAGGTTTCCGATCGTGTACCGCCGGCGGATTGCGCCCGATTGGCTCGATGCCGAAGGCCGCATGGCGCCATTCGCCTTCAACCTGGCATTCAGCCGGGCGACCGACGCGTTCTTCGCCCTGTTCGGCCTGACCCCGGCCTATCGCGACGAAACCCTGTGCACCATCTACACGCTGGAGGCCCGCACCGATTTCATCGAGGACTGTCACGGCGGCGACGACATCCTTGTCGACTGCCGGCTCCTCGATCTCGATGCCAAGCGCACGCACCTGACGCTGACCATGTATCGCGGCGACGCGGCGCAGGAAGTCTCCCGGCAGGAAGCGCTGATCATGCATATGCGGCGCGATCCCGGTTCGCAGCCGGCAGGAGCGCCCTTCCCGGAGCCGATGTTCGCCGGGCTTGCGGCGACATTGGCCGAACATCGGGATTGAGTTGCCGCTCTAGCTGCCGGTGAATTGCGGCGCCCGGCGCTCGAGCCATGCCCGCGTACCCTCCATGCAATCCCGCGACAGGTTGGCGTGGATCATGCACTCGGTCTCGAAATGCAGCATGGTCTCGAGCGACGATTCGAGGCCGCGGTCGAGCATCACCTTGTGCAGCTGAACCGCCAATGGGGCGCGCGAGGCAATGCGCTCCGCCAGTTTCCGTGCCTCGGCCCTGAGTTGCTCATGCGGCACCAGCCGGTTGACGAGCCCGATCCGATAAGCCTCTTCGGCGGTGATGAATTCGCCCGTATAGGCAAGCTCGCGCGCCTTGGCGATGCCGACCTTGCGGCTGAGAAAGAAGGTCCCGCCATTGGTGATCGTCGCACCGATATTGACCTCGGGGAACCCGAATTGCGCGCCCTGCTCGGCGACCACGAGATCGCAGGCAAAGACCAGCTCGCACCCTGCCCCGACCGCGTAGCCCTGGACCGCGGCGATGAACGGAAACCGCGCCAGGCGGATCAGCCGGGTGGTCTCCTGGAGGGTCTTCTGCCATTCCCTGAGCTCGGTCGCGCCGACCTTTCCGGACTGGATGTCGTCGCAATGCTCGTTGATCTCGGCGATGTCGTGACCGGCGAGAAACGCCCTGCCCTCGCCGGCAATGATGGCGCAGCGGATCCCGAGATCGGCGTTGAGGGCGCGGACATGGTCGCCGAGCTCCCGCCAGGCGGCGATCGTCATGGCGTTGAGCTTTTTCGGATTGTCGAGAATGATCCAGGCAATGGCAGCGTCGCGCTCTACCCGCATGGCCGATGTCATCGAGTTCTCCTTATGGCAGGGTGGGATCGGGATTTTGCTTCGAGTATCGTAGCGGTGCCGTTCAACGCTGGAAACATTCATGTCGACCCCTCTTTCCGAGCGCACCATCGTGCATGTGCTCCGCCGTCGGGCAGCCGAACGCGGCGACCAGCCCTGGCTGATCTTCGAGGACCGGGCGGTTACCTACCGTGAGGCCGATCGCCTGTCGGACCGGCTCGCCCGCGGCATCGAGGCCAGCGGGCTCGGCGCCGGCGACACGCTCCTCACCATGCTTCCCGACAGCCTCGATCTCGTTCTCGCCTGGCTTGCCTGCGCCAAGCTCGGCGTCATCGAGGTGCCGGTGAACACCGCCTATCGCGGCGACATCCTGGCGCATGTGATCAGGGATTCGCGTGCCAAGACGATGCTCGTCGCTGCCCGCTTCCTGGAGCGATTCACGGCGGTGCGGTCGGAGCTTGCCGCTTTGCCGCGCTGCTTCGTTCGCCATGAGGACGGGGCAACCGCGCCGGGCATTCAGGATCTCGAGACTCTGTATGGGGAGGACGATCGTCCGGTCCGGCGCGAGATCGGGCCAAGCGACCTCAAGGCGATCATGTACACCTCCGGGACGACCGGCAGGTCCAAGGGCGTGATGGTGTCGCATGTCCACGCCTATGAATATGCCGATGGCTGCGCGTCGATTCTCGAGGTCGGCGAGCGGGACATCTATTTCACGGCGGGCCTGCCGCTCTATCACGTCGCCGGCAAATGGGGCGTGCTCCTGGGGGCGGCGATCAAGGGGGCGACCGCGGTCGTTCCGCGGCAGTTCAGCGCCAGCAACTTCTGGAGCGACATCCGCCGGCACCGGGCAACCGCCACCTACCTGCTCGGCGCCATGGCGAATTTCCTGCAGCGGCAGCCCCGGTCGGCGGATGACACCGATCATACGCTGCGGAAGATCCTGATGTGCCCGCTGCTGCCGGATCTCGACGATTTCGTCGCGCGCTTCGGCGTCAGGGTGGCGACGGCCTATGGCTCGACCGAGGTCAACGCGCCGATCGCGATGCCGCTCGGGACGCCGGTCAGCAACAACCAGATCGTCGGCAAGGTCAGGTCGGAGCTGTTCGAGGTCAAGATCATCGATGATGACGACGTCGAGCTTCCGGCCGGCGCGACGGGGCAGATCGCGGTTCGTCCGAAGATCCCCGGCGTGACCATGCTCGGCTATTGGCAGCAGCCGGAAGCAACCGTCGCGATGTGGCGGAACCTGTGGCTTCACAGCGGCGATGCCGGTCACCGGGACGCGGAAGGCAATCTCTATTTCACCGATCGCTTGCGCGACACACTCAGGCGGCGCGGCGAGAACATCTCCTCGATGGAGGTCGAGGGGATCATCAACCAGCATCCGGACGTCTTCGAATGCGCCGTCTATCCGGTGCGCTCCGAGCATGGCGAGGACGAGGTCATGGTCTCGCTCGTCCTCAAGCCGGAGCGCATGGTCGGCCCGGAGGCGATCGTCGCCTTCCTCGAGCCGCGCATGCCGCGCTTCATGGTGCCACGCTTCATCGACATCGTCGAAACGCTGCCGAAGACGCCGACCGGCAAGGTGAAGAAGCATCTGCTTCGCGATGCCGGGATCACCGCCTCGAGCTTCGATCGCGAGGTCGCGTTTCCACGGTCGGGGCGGCGATAGAGTCAGTTCGCCGCAATGGTGGCGGCGGCCCCGGCCATCACCGCCGCACCGGTTCGATTGGCGATCAGGACGGCTCGTCGATTGGCCAAAAGCCGCCGTGCCCGGGCGGCAAGCAGCGCCCAACCGAGATCGACCGCAATCAGGACCACAAGCATCGTTCCGAGCAGCTCGCTCCACCCGATCATCCCGACATGGCCGATATCGAGAATCGTCGGGAGGAGAGCCAGATAGAACACCATGATCTTGGGGTTGCCGAGCGTGACGGCGAGTCCAGCCCCGAACATCTTCCAGGGGTTCTGCGGGCCTGGCAACCGTTCCCCGCCCAACTCGGACGGCGCGAACCACATCTTGTATCCGAGGTAGAGCAGATAGGCAGCACCCGCATAGCGCAGGATCACGAACAGATGGCCGAGCTGCTCGCCGATGGCCGCCATTCCGGCGACCGCGAGGGTCAGCCAGATGGCCTCGCCGATCCAAATGGCGAGAAGAAACGGCAGCACGTCCTTGAGACCTCTGGTCAGCACCCGGGCAATCATTGCGGCAATGCTCGGGCCGGGTGATCCGGCTGCGACGATCAGCGCCGCCGCGAAGACCGACAAAGCGGACAGACTCACCGCGACTAGCCTCCCCCTCGATGGGCCTTCACCATCTCGGCAAGGCTGGTGAAGCGGAAATCGTATTTGGGCTCGACCGGCGGCTTGACGGTCGCCCCGAAGCCGCCGCCGCGATCGTGGCGCCGGTCGATCCAGCAGCTGGCGAGGCCGATCTGCTTGGCCGGCCCGTGGTCGTGGAACAGGCTCTGCGCGGTGTGCAGCACGTCCTTCTTCGCCAGGCCAAGCGTCTTCAGCTTTTCGAGCATGTACTCGAAATTGCGGTGCGACGGCTTGTAGCTGCCGATATCCTCGGCCGTGTAGACGGCGTCGAAGGGCACCTTGAGCCGGACATTGCTCTTGGCAAAGCTCGCATTATCAACGTTGGAGAGAACGACCAGCCGGTAATGCTGCTTGAGATAGGCGAGAGCCTCGGCGGAATCGGGAAAAGCCGGCCATGAGCCGATCGATTGCCCATAGGCCAGGGCGTCGTCCCAAGACGCGGCAACGCCCCATTCCTCGGCGAGCCTCTTATAGACCGTGGCAAGCAGGTCGCTGTAGCGGCGGGTCGGCGTCCACTCTTCCTGCGCGTGCTCATGCCGGGAATGCGCCTCGAGCACCTGATCCTTGCCGAGGGGCTGCTTCACGCGCTCGATGAGCGGCGAGAGCGCCTGGAACAAGCCGGTCTCCCAATCGATCAGAGTCCCGTAGCAGTCGAAGGTCAAAACCTTGAAGTCGGACAGCTTCATCTGGCTTCCCTCGGTTGAGCGGCCCTTCACTATCATGCAACCGCCATGCTGACGACCGATCTTGCTGACGCATGACGGGTCATGAATAATAAGACCGTTAGAGGATCTGGCCAGGCAATGCATCATTCGCTGAGCGGCAAGCGCGCCATCGTCACGGGCGGCGCGTCAGGGATCGGTCGGGCAATCGTCCGGATCCTGGCGTCGGAAGGAGCCCGCACCGCGGTGACCGATCTCGATGTCGCCCGGGCCGAGGCGGTGGCGGAGGAGACCGGCACTCCCGCACAAGCGTTTCAGATCGACGTTCGCGACCGCGCAAGCGTCGAGACCTGCTTCCGCCGGATCGAGCAGGAATTCGGCGGTTATGACATCCTTTGCGCCAATGCCGGCGTGTCGACGATGGCAGCGGTCGAGCGCCTGACGGACGAGGAATGGGACTTCAACTTCGACGTCAATGCCCGCGGCGTCTTCCTGACCAACCAGGTCGCCATCCGCCA
This sequence comes from Aestuariivirgaceae bacterium, assembly GCA_040510355.1. Taxonomy (GTDB): domain Bacteria; phylum Pseudomonadota; class Alphaproteobacteria; order Rhizobiales; family Aestuariivirgaceae; genus DATAFF01. Next base: position 6,708 of record JBEVJH010000287.1, on the reverse strand, counting down.
CTTCCTCGACACCGGGCGCCAGGGGGTGATCGTCAATACCGCCTCGCTCGCCGGCAAGGTCGGCGCCCCCTATCTCGCCCATTATTCGGCGAGCAAATTCGCGGTGGTCGGATTCACCCAGGCGCTGGCGCGGGAAGTGGCGGAGAACGGCATAAGGGTGAATTGCGTTTGCCCGGGCTTCGTCCGAACGTCGATGCAGGATCGCGAGATCGTCTGGGAAGCCGGATTGCGCGGCATCACGCCGGAGGCCGTCATTGCGGACTATGTCGCCCAAACCCCGCTCGGTCGGCTGGAGGAACCCGAGGACGTCGCCAAGACGGTGCTGTTTCTCGCCTCCGACCTCTCAGCCTTCATCACCGGGGAGGCGATCAACGTCACCGGTGGCGTCCGCATGGACTGAATGATGCGCCGCTTCCTCGCCGACGCCCTGCCGCATGTGATCCTGGCGCTGTTCTCGGCGCTGATCCTCCTGCCGCTCCTGTGGATCCTGCGGGTCAGCCTCACCGACAAGCTCACCGCCTACAAGATCCCGCCGGAGATCGGCACGGTCGGGCTGATGAATTACGTCAACATCTTTTCCGACAAGCCGTTCGTTCTCTGGTTCGCCAACAGTCTCATCGTCGCTCTCCTGGCAACCGCGATCGCCTTGCCGGTCGCCACCGCCATGGCCTATGCGTTCGCCCGTTTCAACACCGGCGGCGCATTCCTGCGACTCGGCGTATTGGCGAGCCAGATGCTGCCGCCGATCATCCTGCTCCTGCCGCTGTTCGGCATGTTCCTGCTGGCGGGCATGATGCAGAGCCGCACCGCCATCGTGATCGCCCATCTGACATTCGCGCTCCCCTTCCTCGCCTTCATGCTGGTGGCGTTTTTCGAGGGCGACGTGCAACGCCTGGAGGAGGCGGCCCGGGTCGACGGGGCCACCCGCTGGCAGGCCTTCCGCCTGATCGCCGTTCCGGCAGCCGCTCCCGGCATCCTCGCCGCCGGGCTTCTCGGCTTCATCCTGAGCTGGAACGAGTTCCTGTTCGCGCTGGTGCTCTCGGGACCCGACAGCCAGACATTGCCGGTCGGGCTGGCAGCACTCGAAACCCATGCCGGGGTCGAGATCGCGCCGCTGGCCGCGGCAACCGTCCTGTCGCTTCTTCCGGTGTTCGCGCTCCTGCCTTACCTGCGCCGACACCTCATCAAGGGACTGTCACTTGGCGCCCTCAAGTGACAACCATCGAACAATCATGGGCGGTATTGGGAGGTTGCAAATGATCAGGCGCTTGATGATCGGCACCGTTCTCGCCGGTGCAATGGCGAGCTCGGCCAATGCCGAGACGGTGAACATCCTCATGGAAGGCGTTCCGGACACGGAATATGTCAAGACGCTGCTTCCGGAGTTCAAGGCCAAGACCGGGATCGACGTCAATCTCGAGGTGGTGAATTACGCCGAGATGCATACCAAGCTGGTGCCGCAGCTCGTGGCGCCGAAGGGTAGCTACTCGGCGATCGTCGTCGATTTCTACTGGGTCGGCGAATTCACCAAGGCCGGCTGGCTGTCGCCACTCGACGAGCGGATCGCCGCCGACAAGATCGACACCTCCGCCTATGTCCCCAAGCTGATGGACCTGGTCGGCAAGGTGGACGGCGTCACCTACATGCTGCCCTTCTACAATTATGCGATGGGCCTGCTCTACCGGAAAGACCTGCTCGAGGACGACAAGAACAAGGCTGCCTACAAGGCTGCCAACGGCGCCGACCTCGCGCCGCCCAAGACCTGGGACGAGTATCTCAAGCAGGTGGCGTTCTTCACCAAGGACGGCATGCATGGCGTGGTCAATCAGGGCTTGCGGCCCGACCCGATCGCCATGGAATGGTCGAACTACCTCTTCGCCAATGGCGACGAGTACCATGACGATGCCTGGAAGCCGACTTTCAACAACGAGAAGGGGGCGACCGCACTCGATCAATACGCCACCAACGTCAACAAATACGGGCCGGTCGGCTCGGCCAGCTTCTCGTTCGACGAGGCTTTCAACGTCATGGCGCAGGGCAAGGCCTATAGCTACATCACGTACAATTTCTTCCGCGCCGCGATCGATGATCCGGCAAAGTCGTCGGTCGTCGGCAAGGTCGAGATCATGCCGGTGCCAGGCCCGACGCCCGACACCGGCGCGAGCCTGAATGGCGCCTGGGGCTGGGCCATACCGAAGTCGAGCCCCAATCCCGAGGCAGCTTGGACCTTCATCAAATGGGTCGAATCGCATGAGATCGCGAAGAAGCGGGCTCTGCAGGGCGGCTCGCCGACGCGCACCGACATTTTCGACGACCCGGAGGTCAATGCGAAATATCCCTATGCGCAGGCGCTGAAGAAGATGCTGCTGACCAGCCATAACTTCCCGGTCTTCACCTACACGCCGCAGCTCGTCGAGGTGCTTGGCCGCGAGCTCAGCCTGGCAGTGGCCGGCGAGAAGAAGTCGTCGGATGCGCTGGCGACCGTCGAGACGGAGTTCATCGAGCTCGCCAAGAAGGACGGCAAGCTGAAATAGGCGAAGCCGCCGAGCGAAAGGACCGCCCGAAGATGGCGAGGACGGAGATCGATCGTGCCGATGCACGTTTCGGCTGGATGATGACTGCTCCCGCCCTCGCCATCTTGTTTCTCGTGATCCTGTTTCCGGTGTGCTGGGCGCTCTTCACCTCGGTCCACGACTACACGCTGCTCAATCCGCATTTCGACAGCTTCACCGGCTTGGAGAATTTCCGCCACGCGATCACCGATCCGGAGTTCCGCCACAGCCTCAGGCTCACCGCCTTCTTTGTCGTTGCGGTGGTGCTGCTCGAGTTCCTGCTCGGCTTTCTGGTGGCCTTGATGCTCAACACGGTCGAGCGCATGAAGCCGGTCTATTATGGCATTCTGCTGTGCCCGCTGCTGATGAACCCGGTCATCGTCGGACTGATCTGGCGCATGTTCCTTCATCCCTCGCTTGGAATCGTGAACTACCTGCTCGGCGTCGTCGGCATCGCGCCGGTGAACTGGCTCGGCAGCACCAAGGTGGCCTTATGGACCATCGTCATGGTCGACATCTGGCATCAGGTGTCCTTCATGGTGGTCCTGCTGCTCGCGGGACTCTCCGCCTTGCCGCGCGAGCCCTATGAGGCCGCGCGGGTCGACGGCGCCAATGCGCTGCAATCCTTCTGGCACATCACCCTGCCGTTGATGCTGCCGATCATCATGGTGACGCTGCTGATCCGCCTGATCTTCGCGGTGCGAACCTACGACCTCATCTACATCATGACCCGCGGAGGACCGGGCGTTTCAACCGATCTCGTCAGCTATTTCATCTACCGTACAGCCTTTGTGAGCCTCAATATCGGCGAAGCATCGGCGATGGCGATCGTGCTGATGGGAATCGTTCTCCTGCTCACCGCCTTCCTCTATCGCTACATGCGCTCCCTCACCTGACCGGACAACCGACCCTCATGGCTGCCATTGCACTCGATCAGGTCGACAAGATCTATCCCAACGGGGTCCATGCGGTGCGGGGTGTCTCGCTCGACATCCGCGACGGCGAGTTCATGATCCTGCTCGGACCCTCGGGCTGCGGCAAGTCCACCAGCCTGCGCATGATCGCCGGGCTCGAGAGCGTCACGCGCGGCACCATCAGCATCGGCGGGCGGGTGGTCAACGACGTCGACCCGGCGGATCGCGACATCGCCATCGTGTTTCAGAACTATGCGCTCTATCCGCATATGACGGTCGCGCAGAACCTCGCCTTCGGCCTGAAGCTCCGGCGCGTCGGGCGGGACGAGATCGATCGCCGGATCGCGCGCATCGCCGAGACGCTCGGCATCGGCGAGCTGCTCCTCCGCAAGCCCCGCGAGCTGTCGGGCGGGCAGCGCCAGCGGGTGGCGCTCGGCCGCGCACTCGTGCGCGAGCCCAAGGCCTTCCTCCTCGACGAGCCGCTCTCGAACCTCGATGCCAAGCTCAGGGCGTCGATGCGCACCGAGCTCATCAAGCTTCACCGCCAGCTCGGCACCACCATCGTTCACGTCACCCACGACCAGGTCGAAGCGATGACGATGGGGCAGCGCATCTGCATCATGCGCGACGGCATCGTCGTCCAGGCCGGCGCACCGATGGCGGTCTACCGGGAGCCGGTCGACACCTTCGTCGCCGGCTTTCTCGCCAGCCCGCCGATGAACCTGCTCGCGGGACGGCTGGAGCCCCTGCCGCATGGCGGTCTTGCCGCCACCATGGGGGGCTTGAGCCTGGCGCTGCCTCAGGCGCAGGCGAGCCTCGTCCATCGGCATGCCGGCGGCGAGGTGATCATCGGTCTGCGGCCGGAGGATTTCCACCTGTCGCCGGAGCGCGGCCTCGCGGTCGATGCCCATGTGGTGGCGATCGAGGTGCTCGGGCCCGAGGTCATCCTGGTGGCCTCGCTCGGTCATCCGGGCAATCCGGAAATCATGATACGCTGCCCGCGCGGCTTCACCGCTCGACCCGATGAAAGACTGACCTTTTATTATGATCCACACGAGGTCCATCTTTTCGATGCCGCCACCAAGCGCGCTTTGGCGCGTCCGTCCCGGCGGGACTGAGGAGCAGCCATGAGCATGCTGAGAGACACTTTCGGAGCCGACAAGCCGATCATCGGCATGATTCATCTCGGCGCCCTGCCCGGCTCGCCGCTCTATGACAGGAACGCCGGCATGGCCAAAGTGATCGACGCGGCGGCAGGCGATATCGAGGCATTGCAGAATGGCGGCGTCGATGCGGTGATGTTCGGCAACGAGAATGACCGGCCTTATCTGCTCGAGGCGTCGCCGGTGACGCTCGCGGCCTTCGCCTTCGCGGTCGGACAGCTCAAGCCGACGCTCCGCCTGCCCTTCGGGGTGAACTATCTCTGGGATCCGGTCGCGACGGTGGCGCTGGCCATCGCCGGCGGCGCCCGCTTCGCCCGCGAGGTCTTCACCGGCGTCTATGAATCCGACATGGGGCTGTGGGCGCCGGATGCTGCCAAGGCGGTGCGGCTGCGCAGCGATGGGGGACGCCCCGACCTCAAGCTCCTGTTCAACATCAATGCCGAATTCGCCTCGCCGCTCGGCAGCCGCTCCATCGCGCAGCGGGCGCGCAACGCGGTCTTCTCCTCGCTTGCCGATGTCGTTCTCGTCTCCGGTCCGATGACCGGCGAGGCGGTCGACACGGCGCGTCTGAGGGAGGCCAAGGAGGCGGTGCCGGAAACGCCGGTCTTCGCCAACACCGGCGTGACGATCGACAGCGTCAAGGCGATCCTCGGCATCGGCGACGGTGCGATCGTGGGGACCCATTTCAAGGTCGACAGCAGGACCTTCAACCGCGTCGACGCCGAACGGGTCAGCCGCTTCATGGACAAGGTCAGAGCCTTGCGCTGACATGACGCTGCTGCTCGGGCTCGACATCGGCACGACCTCGACGATCGGCATCGTGATCGACGGCGAGGGCCGGACGCTCGGGACCGAGAGCCGCCCGGTCAGCCTGCACACGCCGGAGCTGAACTGGGCCGAGGAGGATCCCGAAGAATGGTGGGCCAATGTCGGCGCCATCACCCGGTCGCTGATCGCGCGTTTGGGCCTTGCTCCCGACGCGATCGCCGGCATCGGGGTCACCGGCATGCTGCCGGCGATCGTCCTCGTCGACCGGCAAGGCGCCGTGCTCCGCCGCAGCATCCAGCAGAACGATGCGCGCGCCGTCGACGAGCTCGCGCGCTTCGCCACCGGAATGGCGGAAGACGAATTCCTGGCGCTGACCGGCACCGGCTACAGCCAGCAGCTGGTCGGCCCCAAGCTGATGTGGCTGCGCCGACATGAGCCGGAGATCCTTGCCGCAACCCAGCATGTTCTCGGCGCATCGGACTACATCACCTACCGGATCACCGGCAGCATCGGGGTCGAGCACAATTGGGCGCTCGAGTCGGGTTTCGTGACGCTTGCCACCGGCGGCTACGACCCACGGCTCGTCGCTCTTGCCGGCATCGACCGGGCGATCCTGCCGGCCATTCGCGACAGCCAGGAGATCGTCGGCAGCGTCACGCCGACGGCCGCCAGCCATCTCGGGCTTAAGCCCGGCATACCGGTCGTCGCCGGCTGCGCCGACCATGTGGCATCGGCGTTCGTCTGCGGCGCGCGCCGCAATGGCGATCTGGTGCTGAAATTCGGCGGCGCCGCCGATATTCTCTTGTCTGCCGACAGGCCGGTCACCGATCGCCGCCTGTTCATCGACCATCACATCGTGCCCGGCCTGTGGTTCCCCAATGGCTGCATGGCCGCGGGCGGCAATCTCCTGAACTGGATCCTCGAGAACCTCGCACGCGCCGAGATCGCCGAGGCCAGGTCAGCCGGGATGTCGGCGCATCAGTGGCTCGATCGCAAGGCGGCAGAGGCCGGAGATGGCGGCGACCTCCTGTTCCTGCCTTATGTTCTCGGCGAGAAGACGCCCCTGATGGATCCCAATGCCCGCGGGACCATCGTCGGGCTCGGACTTCATCATCAGCTCGGCCATGTGTGGCGGGCGGCGCTCGAGGGCATCGTCTTCGGCTTCCGACACCATGTCGAGGTGTTCGCCGAAAACGGCCTCCTGGTGAAGCGGGCGCTGGCGGCCGATGGCGGCGCAGCGAGCGACCTCTGGCTGCAGCTTGCCGCCGACGGGCTGAACCTGCCGGTGCGCCGCATCGATCGCCATCCCGG
>JBEVJH010000286.1:0-8729 GCA_040510355.1 Aestuariivirgaceae bacterium | reverse complement strand
GTCTATCCTTCCTTGGTCGCCTGGGGATCTCGAAGGTGTTCGGCACGCTATATTGTGTGGGCTAGGCCGTGATTAGCTTGCAAAATTCAACTTTCTCCCTTATCTGTGGTGTCGTATCCCGGTCGTCGGGCATTAAGACCTAGCTTGCTAGGCAGGCTCCCAAACGGTGATGACAAGCCATGGGAAGCCTAGATACTGTCAGGTCCAAAGCCCCGTTTCAGCGGGGCTTTGTTTTTAGGCTTTCGTTTCATGCCATTCCGACGCATTGACATGCGACAATTGCTGCGGTTCCAGTGAGGCTCTGACTGACCGTTGCCGAAAATCCAAAAGGTCGCGAGGGGTTACGCCATGGCTGACGAGCTCACACCGACAGGGGCCGACGATCCCGATTTTGCGGCGCATCTCGCGACCTATGAGGGGTTCATCAAGGGCATCGTGATGGCCTGCCTCGCCGCCGGCTTCGTGATGGTGGCGCTGGTGATGTTCGCTTTCGGCAAGAGCGCCGGCGTCTTTCTCGGTTTTCTCGGCATGGTGGCCGGCATGGTCGCGATCGGCATCGACGTGATGAGTGCCCGCGGCGGCTGGCTGTTCTCCATCGCCATCCTCGTGCTCTTCGCCCTCGTCACGGCCCTCAACCTTTCCTGAAAACATCGGGTCACCGCTCATGAAAATCGCTGTTCCCGCCGAACGGGCTCCGGGAGAGGCACGCGTGGCCGTGAGCCCGGAAACCGTCAAGGCCTATGTCCGCAAGGGCGTCGACGTGGCGGTCGAGACCGGGGCGGGGCGCGGCTCCTTCATTCCCGATGCCCAGTTCGCCGCCGCCGGCGCCACCATCGCGCCGAACGCCGAAGCGGCGCTGCGCGATGCCGATATCGTCCTGACCGTCAGGCGCCCGGCCGCCGCGATGCTCGCCGCGCTGAAGAAAGGCGTGGTGGTCGCCGGCCAGATGGACCCGTTCGCCGACCGCGACGCCCTGAAGGCGCTCGCCGCCACCGGCGCCAGCATCTTCGCCATGGAGCTGATGCCGCGCATCACCCGTGCCCAGTCGATGGACGTGCTATCCTCGCAGGCCAATCTTGCCGGCTACAAGGCGGCGGTCGATGCCGCAGCGCATTTTTCCCGCGCCTTCCCGATGATGATGACCGCCGCCGGCACGGTTCCTGCCGCCCGTGTCTTCGTCATGGGTGCCGGCGTCGCCGGCCTCCAGGCCATTGCCACAGCTCGCCGCCTCGGTGCCGTCGTCTCCGCCACCGACGTGCGGGCCGCCGCCGGCGAGCAGGTGCAGAGTCTCGGGGCGAAGTTCATCTTCGTCGAAGGCCTGGCCGATGCCTCGACGGCCGCCGGCTACGCCCGCGAGCTCGCGCCCGAGGACAAGGAGCGCCAGGCCGCCCTGGTGGCGGAGCACATCAAGGGCCAGGACGTGGTCATCACCACCGCCCTGATACCCGGCCGCCCGGCGCCGGTGCTCGTCACCAAGGAGATGGTCGAGACCATGAAGCCTGGCTCGATCATCGTCGACCTCGCGGTCGAGCGCGGCGGCAATTGCCCGCTGTCGCTGCCGGGCGAGGTGGTGGTCCATGGCGGGGTCATCATCATCGGGCTTGCCGACGCCGCCTCGAGCCTCGCCGGCAACGCCTCGGCGCTCTACGCCAGAAACTTGCAGAACTTCCTCGATCTCGTCATCAAGGATGGCGGTGTCGGCATCGACTGGAACGACGAGATCATCGCCGGCTGCGCCATCGCGCGCGACGGCGCGATCGTCCATCCCACCCTGAAATCCGCTGCCTGAAAGGGATCACCAGATGGCACAATTGACCGTCGACGAGGCGGCCCGCCAAGCCGAGATCGCCGCCGAAGCCGCGCGCAATGCGGCCGAGAAGGCTCAGACCTTCGCCGACCAGGCATTGCTGATCGCCCGCGAGGCCGGCCATGCCGGCGCCGCGGTCGCCGGCATCGATCCCTTCGTCTTTCAATTCACCATCTTCGTGCTTGCGATCTTCGTCGGCTATTTCGTGGTCTGGTCGGTCACCCCGGCGCTTCACACGCCGCTGATGTCGGTCACCAATGCCATCTCGTCGGTGATCGTCGTCGGCGCGCTTCTCGCCATCGGCTCAGCCGCCGTCGCCTCGGCCTCGGGCGCCTCCGCCACCTTCGGCTTCCTGGCGTTGGTTTTGGCATCGGTCAACATCTTCGGCGGCTTCCTGGTCACTCAGCGCATGCTCGGCATGTACCGCAGGAAGGGTTGAGGGCGGACGATGTCGGCGAACCTGATCGCGCTTCTCTACCTCGTTTCCGGGGTCCTGTTCATCCTGGCGCTGAACGGCCTGTCGCATCCGGCAAGCTCGCGCCGCGGCAACATTCTCGGCATGACCGGGATGGCGATCGCCATCGTGACGACGCTGCTCGCCGTCCCGCCCGCCAGCGTCTCGACCAGCCTGTTGATCCTGATCGGGCTCGGCATCGGCGGCGGCGCCGGCGCGGTGATCGCCCGCCGCATCGCCATGACCGCCATGCCGCAGCTCGTCGCCGCCTTCCATTCGCTGGTCGGCCTCGCCGCCGTGTTCGTGGCCGCTGCCGCCCTCTACGCGCCGCAGGCCTTCGGCATCGGTGAGGTCGGCCACATTCACCGCGCAAGTCTGGTCGAGATGGCGCTCGGCGCCGCCATCGGGGCCGTCACCTTCACGGGCTCGATCGTCGCCTTCACCAAGCTGCAGGGGCTGGTGTCGGGCGCCCCCGTGGTGTTCCGCGGCCAGCATCTCGTCAACCTGGCGCTCGGCATCCTGCTGGTCCTGCTCATCATCGGCTTCGTCAGCTCGGGCAGCCCGGCTCTGTTCTGGTTGATCGTGCTGCTCGCTTTCCTGATCGGCGTCCTGATCATCGTTCCGATCGGCGGTGCCGACATGCCGGTGGTGGTGTCGATGCTGAACTCCTATTCGGGCTGGGCGGCGGCCGGCATCGGCTTCACGCTGCAGAACACCGCGCTGATCGTCACCGGCGCGCTGGTCGGCTCCTCCGGCGCCATCCTGTCCTACATCATGTGCAAGGGGATGAACCGCTCCTTCATCTCGGTCATCCTCGGCGGCTTCGGCGGCGAGGTGGCGGGCCCCGCGCAAGGGGCCGGCGCCGACCGCCCGGTCAAGCTCGGCTCGGCCGAGGACGCGGCTTACATGATGGGCAATGCCGGCTCCGTCATCATCGTGCCGGGCTACGGCATGGCGGTGGCTCAGGCGCAGCATGCGCTGCGCGAGCTCGCCGACAATCTGAAGAGCAGGGGGGTGAGCGTCAAATATGCCATCCACCCCGTTGCCGGCCGCATGCCGGGCCATATGAACGTGCTGCTGGCCGAGGCCAATGTCCCCTATGACGAGGTTTTCGAGCTCGAGGACATCAATTCGGAATTCGCCAACACCGACATCGTCTTCGTCATCGGCGCCAATGACGTGACCAACCCCGCCGCCAAGGAGGACCCGCAATCGCCGATCTACGGCATGCCGGTGCTCGAGGTGTGGAAGGCCAAGACCGTGATGTTCGTCAAGCGCTCGCTGGCATCGGGCTATGCCGGCATCGACAACAGCCTGTTCTACCGCGACAACACCATGATGCTTCTCGGCGATGCCAAGAAGATGGTGGAGAGCATCATCAAGGCGCTGTAGCCCCTCCCCGCGGGGGAGGGGTCATCCGCGCGCTGCTAGCGCGGTTGTGCCGCCGGGCGTGCTGCCGCCGGCTTCTGGGGCACGCCGCTCTCGCGCTGGGCGCGCTTGCGGGCGAGCTTCCGGGCGCGGCGGATCGCTTCTGCTTTTTCGCGGGCGCGCTTCTCGGATGGTTTCTCATAATGGCCGCGAAGCTTCATCTCGCGGAAAATGCCCTCGCGCTGCATCTTCTTCTTGAGGGCCTTGAGCGCCTGATCGACGTTATTGTCGCGAACGATAACCTGCACGAGCCTATGACCTCGCGTGTTGGACCTGTGATGTTCGATGTTCCGGGCGTGGTCCGCTGCCATATTCGAGGCACACAGACCACAAGAGCGGCCGAAGCCGCCCCCGAATCCTGTGCCGCTGATACCAGAATCGCACCCTTCTGTCGAGGGGACATGTCAATCGCCCGGCATAAGCCGCGTAAAATGCCCCATTTTTCTTCCTGGCCGTGTCGCTGATTTCCCGTAGAGATGGAGCGCCAGCCGCGATTCGGCCAGGAGCGCCGGCCAGCGATCGATCTCCTCGCCAATCAGATTCTCCATGACGGCATCGCTATGGCGGACCGGATCGCCGAGCGGCCAGCCGGCGATCGCCCGGATATGCTGCTCGAATTGCGAGATCGAGCAGGCATCGATCGTCCAGTGGCCGGAATTGTGGACCCGCGGCGCGATCTCGTTGACCAGCAGGCGCTCGCCGCCCTGCTCATCGACCAGGAACATCTCGGTCGCCATCACCCCCACATAGTCGAGCTCGGCCATCAGCCGCATCGCCATGGCGCTTGCCGCCTCGCCGGTGCGAGCATCGATCGGCGCCGGGACCACCGAGCGCCGCAATATGCCGCCGCGGTGATGATTCTGCGGAATGTCATAAGCCGCAAACGAGCCGTCGCGCGACCGCGCCGCGATGACCGAGATCTCGGCCAGGAAGGGAACGAAGGCTTCGAGGATTGCCGGAACCCCGCCGATGCTCTGGAAGGCCTGGCGGGGATCGTCGCCCGCCGCGATCATCGCCTGGCCCTTGCCGTCATAGCCCAGCCGCCGCGACTTCAGGATCGCCGGGCGGCCGATCCGCTTCAGTGCCACGTCGAGCTCTTCCGTTGACGACACCGCCAGGAAGTCGGGCACGCCGATGCCGCGGTCGCGCACGAAGCTCTTCTCCAGCAGGCGATCCTGGCTGACCTCGAGAACATTGGCGCCCGGCGCAAGCGGCGTCAGCGCCGCCACCGCCTTGGCCGCCTCGACCGGCACATTCTCGAACTCATAGGTCGCGACCGCGACTGAGCGGGCGAAGGCGGCGAGCGCCTCGCCGTCCTCATAAGCCGCCTCGGTCGCCTGGTGCGCGACCTCGAAGGCCGGGTTGTCGCCCTTGGGCGCGTAAATGTGACAGCGAAGACCGAGGCGTGCCGCCGCCAGCGCGAGCATGCGGCCGAGCTGCCCGCCACCGAGGATCCCGATGACCGCGCCGGGCTTGAGCGGCATCTCAGGCGACATCGTCCGGCCTGAGCCCAACCGCATCGGTCTGCTGAGCCGACCACCCGGCGAGGCGCTGGGCGAGGGCGGCGTCGCCGAGTGCCAGGATGCGCGCTGCCAGCAACGCCGCATTGACCGCTCCGGCCTTGCCGACGGCGAGCGTCCCGACCGGCACCCCGGCCGGCATCTGGACGATCGACATAAGGCTGTCCTCGCCGCCGAAGGCCTGGGTTTCCATCGGCACCCCGAGAACCGGCAGCGTGGTGAGCGCCGCCGTCATGCCGGGAAGATGCGCCGCTCCGCCGGCGCCGGCGATGATCACCCGAAAACCCTGCGCCGCCGCAGTCTTGGCGAAATCATAGAGCCGTTCCGGCGTGCGATGCGCCGAGATGATGCGCGCCTCATGCGGGATCGCGAGCTCGGTCAGCAGGTGGGCGGCGTGGCGCATGGTGTGCCAGTCCGACTGGCTGCCCATGATGATGGCGATCGGCACGGCTTGCTCGGCGGTCAAGATGAACTCCCTTCGCAAGCCTAAGGATTATAGGTTGTGGCCGATGCGATGCAATCAGGCAAGTTGGGATCGATTGCATCGAGCTGCTTTAACGCGCTGAAATCACGCGATGATGTCTGGGAGCAGCTGGCTCTCGAGCATGGTGATTTGATCTTTCAAGGTTAATTTTTGCTTCTTCAGGCGCCGGAGCTGCAGCTGATCGGCAATGCCCGAACGCTCGAGCGACTCGATCGCGGCGTCGAGATCGCGATGGTGCTGCTTCAATCCGGCGATTTTTGCGCGCAGCTCATCCGGGGTAAGTTCCAGCGGCACATTCATGGCGCTTTCGCTCGCTATGTTCCGTCATTGTCGTGACGGACGGCAGCCGAATCAAGAACCTTCTGGCGATTCCGCCGCAAGGTTGCACGCTAAGGTCGGGTTCGTCACGGGACGTTCGACAATTCGTTGCGGATGTGTCACAGTTGAACCGTGGGTCATCCATCGTGGAGGAAACCTGATGTCACTTCAATCGCATCTGAGCGAACTCGCAGCCAAGCACAGGGCTCTGGAGAGCGAACTTCAGGATGCGCTTTCGCACCCGAGTTCGTCCGACCAGGAGATCGCGGAACTGAAGCGAAAGAAGCTGAAGCTTAAGGATGAAATGAATCGTTTGGAGTCGCAGCTGTCGCGACACTGACCGAGAGGCGACGGGTGCATTTGCTGCACCGAGTTCCCTGCTGAAGCGCCGCTGGTCTCATCCGGCGGCGTATGCATTTTGAGGTCGCGTTAACCAACGCCGCGACCATCCGCCACCTCCTTCGCCATCTCGCGTAAACGGAACTTCTGGATCTTGCCTGTCGAGGTCTTCGGCAGCTCGGCGAACACCACATGCCGCGGCACCTTGAAGCGCGCCAGCCGCTCGCGGCACCATTCGATCAGCTCCTCGGCGCTCGCCGTGGCACCCGCCTTGAGCTCGATGAAGGCACATGGACACTCGCCCCATTTCTCGTCGGGCTTCGCCACCACCGCCGCGGCGGCGACCGCCGGATGCTTGTAGAGCGCATCCTCGACCTCGATCGAGGAGATGTTCTCGCCGCCCGAGATGATGATGTCCTTCGAGCGGTCCTTGAGCTGGATGTAGCCGTCGGGATGCAGCACCCCGAGGTCGCCCGAATGGAACCAGCCGCCGCGGAACGCCGCCTCGGTCGCGGTCCTGTTCTTGAGATAGCCCTTCATCACCACATTGCCGCGGAACATCACCTCGCCCATCGTCGTACCGTCCGCCGGCACCCGCCGCATGGTCTCGGGATCGAGCACCGCCAGGTCCTCGAGCGCACAATAGCGCACGCCCTGCCGGGCCTTGAGCGCCGCCCGCTCGGGCGAGGCGAGGCGCGACCAGTCCTCCTTCCAGTCATTCACCACCGCCGGCCCATAGGTCTCGGTCAGCCCATAGAGATGGGTGACGTTGAAGCCGGCCTCCGCCATCGCCGCCAGCACCGCCTCGGGCGGCGGCGCCGCCGCCGTGAAGAACTCGACCGCATGGTCGAGCGGCCGCTTGTCCTCTTCCGGCGCACCGAGAATGGTCGACATGACGATCGGCGCGCCGCAAAGATGCGTCACCCGGTGCTCGGCCAGCGCCTGCCAGATCGCCTTGGCCCGCACCCAGCGCAGGCACACATGTGTGCCGCCGATCACCGACATCGTCCAGGGAAAGCACCAGCCGTTGCAGTGGAACATCGGCAATGTCCACAGATAGACCGGATGCTTCTTCATCGCCGCCGTGATGACGTTGCCCTGCGCCAGCAGATAGGCGCCGCGGTGATGATACACGACGCCCTTGGGATCGCCGGTGGTTCCCGACGTGTAGTTGAGCGAGATCGCGTTCCATTCGTCCTCGGGCATTGCCCAGTCGTGTTCCGGATCGCCGGTCTTCAGGAAGTCCTCGTAGTCCATCTCGCCGATCAGCTCGCCCTGAACCTCGAACTCGCGCTCGTCGGCATGGATCACGATCGGTTTCGCCGACCGCATCATCGTCAGCGCCTTTGCGGCGACGCTCGAGAATTCGCGATCGACGATGAAGAGCTTGCATGCCGCATGGTCGAGCGAGAAGGCGATGATCGCAGCATCGAGGCGCGTGTTGAGCGTGTTGAGCACCGCTCCCGACATCGGCACGCCGTAATGGCATTCGAGCATCGGCGGGGCGTTGGCGAGCAGCACCGAGACCGTGTCGCCCTTGCCGATGCCGCGCCTGACGAGCGCCGATGCCAATTGCCGCGAGCGGGCGTAGAAGGACCGGTAGTCGCGCCGCAGCCTGCCATGAATGATCGCCGTATGGTCGGGATAGACCTTGGCGGAGCGCTCGAGAAAGGTCAGCGGCGTCAGCGGTTGATAGTTCGCGTCGGTTTTGTCCAGGTCGCGATCATAAAAAGAAGTCATGGCTATCCTCCCCTGATGCGCACCTCCTGGAGCGCATTCTGCGACATCGGATCGAGCTGCGGCGCGCTGCTCCCGTCCTTTTTCGTCGCCATTTGCTCGCTGCTCTTCGGCGACCGGTGATTGCGGACGCGGTCGAGCACCATGGCGAGACCGGCCACGATGGCGAAATGCGCCGCCACGATCATGAGGTCGACGATGATCCCGCCGCCGATCTCGAAGCGCGCCACGGTCGCGACGACGCACAGGATCGATCCCCAGCAGAACACCGCCAACGCATTGCGCCCCATCGCATGGAATGGCGAGCCTGGCGGGATCTTCTTCAGCAGGGCCCACAGCGGTGTGCCGAGCAGGATGGCCAGCAGTGCCATGCCGTGCAGCAGGCGCGGCAGCGCCACATAGCCCTTCTCGAAGCCCCAGATGAGCGGCGGCAGCGGCAACGCCGGGAAATAGGCCCAAAGCTCTTGCGTCCTGACGACGGCGGCCAGGACGACATAGCCGACCGCGACCGCCACCAGCCAGGCCGGCACCTTGAAGCTTAGCCGTTGCCGCCACGCCAGGCCGAGCGCGAAGCCGCCGACCAGCAGGATCTGCCAGGCGAAGGGATTGAAGTACCAGCCGCCATGCGTCGGATAATTGGGG
>JBEVJH010000285.1:0-4404 GCA_040510355.1 Aestuariivirgaceae bacterium | reverse complement strand
ATCGATGCCGGCAGAGCCGGCGCCCTGAAGGCCGACGCCAAGCCGGCGGAAACCTCGGCCGAGATATCCAATGCTCCGGTTGCCGGCATCAGGGCCAAGGGCGTTGCCGAGAAAGCGACCGCGGATAAGCCGGCCTCCGACAAGGCGGCGGCCGAGAAGCCCGCAGAGGCGAAATCTGAAGCCAAGTCGGAAGCTAAGTCCGAAGCCAAGCCTGAGAGCAAGCCGGCAGAAACGGCAAGCCTGCCGGCCGACAAGGCGCATGCTGTGACCCCGAAGCCGATGGCCCGGCCCGCCGAGGCTGCCGACGACCGTCGCGATGCAGCCGATCTGGCACGCGCAGCGATCGAGCGGCTGCGGGCCAGCGAGGGAACGCGGTCCTCCGAGGCTGGACGGGCTCCGGCCGAGCCGCCGCGGATCGTGACGGCTGCGCCGCAGGTTTCGCCGGTTCGCCCGTTGCCCCCGGCGATTGCCGTGTCGACACCCTCGGTCGAGGGCGCGCCCTACGTTGCCGGCAATCCGCCCTATACCGGCGCTGTCCAGACCGATGGCCGGCTGACGCCGCCGGGCGAGATCCCCACGCCGCCGCCGGCGCGTCCGCTCGACCTGCGGGCTGATCGCGGCGGCGATCCGTCGCTGAAGGATCAGATGTCGAACGTGGCCCAGGATATGGGCTCGGCGCTGAAGTCGGTGTTCCACTCGGTGCTGCCGAAGTAACTGAAATCCTGTCTGATCGTGAAAAAGCCGCCGCGCATAAGCTCGGCGGCTTTTTCATTTTGATGAGCTGTCATCTGACACGGTGGAGCTCTCGCCATCTCGGCTGCCGTCATGCTCCCGGGCAGGCACTTCGCGATGCCAGCGAGGGAGGGGCGAGCGGCTAAAACAAAAGCGCGGGCCAAAGGCCCGCGCTGCGTCAGATCAGTAATCTGGTTGGTCGATTTAGCGCGGCGGGCGCGGTGCGCCTGCACCCGGTCCGCGGCCAGCGCCGCGATCACCGCCTGCACCCGCGCCGAACACCGGCTTCGGCTTCATCGGCAACAAACCTTCACGCTGCAGCTTCTTGCGGGCCAGCTTGCGCGCGCGACGCACGGCTTCCGCCTTCTCGCGGGCCTTCTTCTCGGACGGCTTCTCGTAATGTCCGCGCAGCTTCATCTCGCGGAAAATGCCCTCGCGCTGCATCTTCTTCTTCAGCGCCTTGAGAGCTTGATCGACATTGTTATCGCGAACGAGAACCTGCACGCGGCATCCTTTTCTCAGGAGATCGTTTTGAATCGGGTGAAGCAAGGGCTGGCAGAAAACGCCTCGCCCTTAACCTTGAGCGCGCGGATGTATCAGACAAAGCCCGGCATGTCCACCGCAGATAGGGGTGTTGACGAGAAGTTTAGCTCGTCAGACGAGCTTTTTTTGTAAGTTCAACCAGATTTCGCGGGCGCGACCTCGGTGACGTGTCCCATCTTCCGTCCCGGGCGAGGCGCCCCCTTGCCGTAGAGGTGCACGGTGGCGCCTGGGACGGTCAGCCACTGCTCGTAATCGTTGATCTCGTCGCCGATCAGATTGGTCATCGTGACCATGCCATGGCGGAGCGGCTTGCCGAGCGGCCACCCGGCGATGGCGCGGATGTGCTGCTCGAACTGCGAGATCGAGGCGCCGTCCAGGGTCCAGTGCCCTGAATTATGCACGCGGGGAGCGATCTCGTTGACGAGCACGCTCGGACCTTCGGCGCCGGCCACCACGAACATCTCGACCGCAAGCACGCCGACATAGTCCAGCGCAGTGGCGATCTGCCCCGCGATGGCCCGGGCCTGATCGGCAAGCGCGTCAGGAATCGCGGCCGGCGCCCGGGAGATCTTCAGAATGTGGTCGCGGTGCTCGTTCTCGGTCACGTCGAAGCACTCGACCTGGCCATCGGCACCGCGCGCCGCCACTACCGAGATCTCGCGTTCGAACGGCACGAAAGCTTCGAGAATGGCCGATTTGGTGCCGAGCTCGGCCCAGACCCGCTCGAGGTCGTCGGCCTTGCGGATCAGCGTCTGCCCCTTGCCGTCATAGCCGAAGCGCCTGGTCTTGAGCACGGCCGGCAGGCCGATGCGCATGATGGCTTCGCGCAGGCTCGCAACCGAGGAAACATCGGCATAGTTGGCGGTGCGAATGCCGAGCGAGGTGACGAAATCCTTCTCGGTCAGACGGTCCTGGGTGGTCTCCAGAACGTTGCGGCCCGGCTGTACCGGGCGCTTGGCGGCCAGCACCATCGCGGCCGCGGCCGGCACGTTCTCGAATTCGTAAGTGACGACGTCGACGTCGTTGGCAAACAGCTCCAGCGCCTCGACATCGGCGTATTCTGCGCAGGTCGCGTGCAGCACGACGTCGAAGGCCGGAGAGTCCGGGTCCGGGGAAAACACCTGGCAGCGCAGGCCGAGCCGAGCTGCGGCGAGCGCCAGCATGCGGCCGAGCTGGCCGCCGCCGAGAATGCCGATGGTATCGCCCGGCTTCAACTTCACGGTACGCGAGGCGCTCACGCGGAGCCCTCCGGGCGCTCGGCAATCGCCTCGGTCTGCTGCTGGCGCCAGGCGGCAAGGCGATCCGCCAGCGCGGCGTCGTTCAACGCCAGCACGCTGGCCGCGAGCAGGGCGGCATTGACAGCGCCGGACCTCCCGATGGCAAGGGTGCCGACCGGGACGCCGGCAGGCATCTGGACGATCGAATAGAGCGAATCCAGACCCGACAATGCCTTGGACTGCACCGGCACGCCGAACACCGGCAGCTCCGTCAGCGACGCGGTCATTCCGGGCAGATGCGCCGCGCCGCCCGCCCCGGCGATAATGATCTTGAACCCGGCGGCCTTGGCACCTTTGGCGAAAGCATAGAGCCGGTCCGGGGTGCGGTGAGCCGAGACGATGCGCGCCTCGAAGTCGACGCCCAGTGCCGCCAATGTCTCGGCGGCATGGTGCATGGTATCCCAGTCAGACTGGCTTCCCATGATGATGGCGATCGGGGCGGTCATGACTTCAATTCTTCTCGGGAATCCAGAAACATGGGCCGGAGTATAGGGTCGGGCCCGATCACGGCAAGACATGGCAAGGGGACAGCAATGGACTATCCTGTCTTGGCAAATCCGGGCAAGTCCATAAGCTGGGCTTGGCAGGGTATCGGATGAAAAAGAAGCGGATAGCGGGCGCGCGCGGGGCAACGAAGCGCACACGCACCGGTCGGTGGCGGCCCACGACACCGTATAGAACGAGAGTTCCGGGGGGCCCGGCAATGGCGGGGCGCGTCACGCGGCTGAAGGCAGAACTCGCCCGCGCCCTGCTGCGGATCGAGGAGCTGACCGAGCTAGCCGAGCGCGACTTCCTGCTCGACATCTTCAACCGGCGCGGCTTTGCCCGCGAGCTCAACCGCTCGATCGACTATATCAAGCGCTACCACGCGACCGGCGCCGTGATCGTGGTCGATGTCGACCGGCTGAAGCCGATCAACGACGCTTTCGGACACGCCGCCGGCGACCGGGTGCTGAAGGCGGTCGCCGCCACCCTCACCGAACAGGTGCGCTCCTCCGACGTGGTGGGCCGGCTCGGCGGCGACGAGTTCGGCGTCCTGCTCTGGAACCTGAGCGAAGCCGATGCCCGCGACAAAGCCGTCGCCCTGGAACGGGCGATCGACGATTTGAGATTCACGTTCGGCGACACCTCGGTGCGCGCCGGCGCTTCCGCCGGCGTCGCGATCCTGGACCTGACGGCGGACGCGCCAGGCGCGCTCGATGCCGCCGACCGCGCCATGTATGTCCGCAAGGCTCAACGTCGGCTCCAGGCCGACGCCGCGCCGGAGACCGTTGCGAAGGCCGCGGCTCACAATTCGCCGAGATCCTCCGGGACCTGACCAAACTTGCGCAGCAGACGCGCATCGCTGAACTCGCCCATCATCGGGTCGCCGCTGCGGCTGAATGCGATCGCGCCGATATTGCCCGATAGCCGCGACATCGTCTCGGCGCGCAACAGCGCGGTCGTCGAGCTCTGGCATTCCTCGGCATTGCCCGCGATCAGCATGCCGGACTCATCGCGGAGAAAAGGCATTGCGACGTAATAGGAGATCTCGGCCATAACTTGGTCTCCTCGTTCTCCTTCCTTCAAATCTCAATGCGCCTTGCCGGCGTCGGCGATCGGCGGCTTCAGGCCGCGTCGCTGCTGACCTCGTCGAGCGTTTTCGGCATGCAGCCGCAAGCAATCGTTGCGCGCAATTCCTGCAGCTCGATTTCCAGATATTCATTGGCCATGATCAGCGCCTTGATGGTCGAGCGTAGATTGCCGTCGCACATCGCAATCGCCTGATCACAGGCCTGCTCATAAACGCCGTCATCGGTGGAGAAGGCTGTGGGCATGGGACCTCCTGTTCATCTCGCGCGGGGTGGATTTT
>JBEVJH010000284.1:0-9236 GCA_040510355.1 Aestuariivirgaceae bacterium | reverse complement strand
TACGTGCTGTCGCTCGGGGCGGTGTTCGCCATCTTCGGCGGCTGGTACTACTGGTTCCCGAAAATCTGGGGCTACGAGTATAATGAGCGGCTGGCGAAGCTCCATTTCTGGGTGACGTTCATCGGCGTCAACCTGCTGTTCTTTCCGCAGCACTTCCTCGGCCTCTCCGGCATGCCGCGGCGCTATATCGACTATCCGGAAGCCTTTGCCGGCTGGAACTATGTGTCGTCGCTCGGCTCCTATATCTCGTTCGCCGGGCTCCTGATCTTCTTTTACGTGTTCTTCGAGGCGCTCGGCCGCAAGCGGGTGGCTCCCGGCAATCCATGGGGCGAGGCGGCGACGACGCTCGAATGGACCCTGCCATCGCCGCCGCCGTTTCATCAGTTCAACACGCTGCCGGTGATCAAATGACCGCCGAGGCGCTGGGCTCGACCGCATCGGTCGGCGATTATCTTCAGCTCCTCAAGCCGCGCGTCATGTCACTTGTGGTGTTCACGGCGTTCGTCGGCCTGACGCTTGCACCGGGCAGCGTCCATCCCTGGGTCGCAGCGGTTGCGATCCTGTGCATCCTGATCGGCGCCGGGGCGGCGGGCGCCCTCAACATGTGGTATGATGCGGATATCGACGCCTTGATGGCGCGCACCGCGCTCAGACCCGTGCCGCGGGGCAGGGTGAAGCCGGGCGAAGCGCTGGCTTTCGGGCTGTTCCTCGCCGGCACATCGGTGTTCATGCTGGGGACGCTGGTCAATTGGACGGCGGCGGCGCTGCTTGCCTTCACCATATTCTTCTATGTCGCCATCTACACCATTTGGCTGAAGCGCTTGACGGTGCAGAACATCGTGATCGGCGGGGCGGCCGGCGCCTTCCCGCCGATGATCGGCTGGACCGCGGTGACCGGCTCGCTCGATCTCGCGAGCCTGACGCTGGTCCTGGTCCTCTTCGTGTGGACGCCGCCGCATTTCTGGGCGCTGTCGCTCTATCGCACCGGCGACTATGCGCGGGCGGGCGTGCCGATGCTGCCGGTGGTGGCCGGCACCGAGGAGACAAGGCGACAGATCCTGATCTATTCGGTGGTGATGCTGCCGGTGTCGATGCTGCCGGCGCTGGCCGGGGTCGCGGGCTGGCTCTATGCGGCGGCGGCACTCGTCCTGTCGGCGGTGTTTCTCGGTCTCGCCTATATCGTGCGCCGCGACCATGAGGGGCGAAGCGCCAATCGCGCGGCGAAACGGCTCTTCACCTATTCGCTGTTCTATCTGTTCGGGCTGTTCCTGGTGCTCCTGATCGAGCGGGCGCTCGG
Source organism: Aestuariivirgaceae bacterium (assembly GCA_040510355.1). Lineage (GTDB taxonomy): Bacteria > Pseudomonadota > Alphaproteobacteria > Rhizobiales > Aestuariivirgaceae > DATAFF01. The sequence goes on along the minus strand of JBEVJH010000284.1, from coordinate 7,939 downwards.
CATCGGGCCGTTTCCTCCGCTCACGAACCTTCTCTCATGAGCGGCGAATCGGAGCGCGGCGTGCTTCGTCCCGAGGAGCAGGAGCGGCGGCGGCGAAGCCGGTCGATCGCCATCGCGCTGGCGCTCGCCGCCATGGCGGTTCTGTTCTTCATCACCACCATCGTGCGCCTCGGCGGCAATGTCGCCGACCGCACCTTTTAGGGGCGGCGGCCGATGGCTCGCATCACGATGCGCGATTTGCGGCCGTCAAGGGATCACCTCGTGGTCGTGCTCTGCGCCGCGCTGGTCGCGGCGATGACGGGGCTGTCCTTCGCCGCCGTGCCGCTCTACCGGTTGTTCTGCCAGGTCACCGGCTATGAGGGAACGACGCGGCGCGCCAGCGTGGCGCCGGAGACCGTGCTGGCGCGATCGCTCACCATCGATTTCGATGCCAATGTCGGGCCGGGGATCGGCTGGCGCTTCGAGCCGGCGCAGCGCGCCCAGCAGCTCAGGATCGGCGAGCAGGGGCTTGCCTTCTATCGCGCCACCAATCTCTCCGACAAGCCGCAGGTCGGCATGGCGGTGTTCAACGTGACGCCGCACAAGGCCGGCAGCTACTTCAACAAGATCGAATGCTTCTGCTTCACCGCCCAGCGCCTCGAGCCCGGGCAGAGCATCGAGATGCCGGTGGCCTATTTCATCGACCCGGCCATCAATGACGATGTCGACCTCAAGAAGCTGACGACCATCACCCTGTCCTACACCTTCTATCCGGCGGCCAATGTCCCAGTCGAGGCAAGCGCCTCGGCCGCGCCGCCTGACAGCAAAGCGAACTGACCGGAGCGCGGCCATGGCCGATACCCACGCCAAGAACCACTACTACCATCTCGTCGATCCGAGCCCGTGGCCGGCGGTCGGTGCGACCGGCGCCTTCATCCTGGCGATCGGGGCGATCAACTGGATGCACAGCATCTGGCCGATCTGGGTCATGCTGGCAGGCACGGCGGTGGTGCTCTACACCATGTTCATGTGGTGGCGCGACGTGATCCGGGAATCGCATCGCGGCGACCACACGGCGGTGGTGCAGCTCCACCTGCGCTACGGCATGCTGCTGTTCATCGCGTCGGAGGTGATGTTCTTCGTCGCCTGGTTCTGGGCGTTCTTCGATGCCGCGCTGTTTCCGGGATCGGCAATCCAGGAAGCGCGGGCGCAGATCACCGGCGGGGAGTGGCCGCCAAAGGGGATCGTGCCGTTCGACCCGTGGCACCTGCCGCTGCTCAACACGCTGATCCTCCTGACCTCGGGCACGACGGTGACCTGGGCGCATCACGCGCTCTTGCACAATGACCGGCGCGGGCTGGTGTGGGGCCTCGCGCTCACGGTGGTGCTCGGAATGCTGTTCACCACCGTCCAAGCCTATGAGTACGGCCATGCGGCCTTTGCGTTCAGCCGCGAGCATGGCGGCAACATCTATGGCTCGACCTTCTTCATGGCGACCGGGTTTCACGGGTTCCATGTCATCGTCGGCACGATCTTCCTCATCGTCTGCCTGATCCGCGCGATGCAGGGCCAGTTCACGCCGCAGAAGCATTTCGGCTTCGAAGCGGCTGCCTGGTACTGGCACTTCGTCGACGTCGTGTGGCTGTTCCTGTTCGCCTGCATCTATGTCTGGGGTGGTGGAAGCGCCGCAGAGGGCGCCGCGGCGGCGGGCCATTAGCGCGCTGCCCCGGACGCTGTCGTTCGTCGCCGCCGCCACCCTCGGCGTCGTCATGCTGTGCACGCTCGGGGTGTGGCAGCTCGAGCGGCTGCAATGGAAGACCGCTCTGATCGCCGAGAGAAGGGCCGGGCTGGCGGCGGCGCCTGTCGGGCTGTCGACGGTTCTGTCCGAAATCGGCACCGGCCAGACCGTCGACTACCGGCCGGTCACGCTCGCGGGCCGCTTTGCCGGGGGCAAGGATCTGCGGCTGTACAGCACGGCCTATGGACCGGGATGGGAGATCGTATCGCCGTTCCTCACCAATGACGGCGCGCTGGTCATGGTCGATCGCGGCTTCCTGCCGGACCGGAGCGGCAGGGACGTCGCGGTGCCGGCGCCGCCGCCGGGGCCGCTTCTGCTTTCCGGCTTCGCGCGGCAGCCGGCAGGCAAGAAGGCCGCCTTCGCACCGGCCAATGATGCGAGTCGCAATCGCTGGTTCTGGTGGGACCTGCCGGCGATGGCGGCCGCGAGCGTCGGCGAGGCGGCGGGACAGGTTGCGCCGGTGTTCGTCCAGCTCGCCGGGACGCCGCTCGGCGGCAGCGATGCGCCGCGGCCGATCGTGCCGGTCGTCGCCATTCCCAACAACCATCTGTCCTATGCGCTCACCTGGTTCGGGCTCGCGGCGGCGCTCGCCATCATGGCGGTGCTGGCGCTTCGCGAATCGCCGGATGGCGGGCGCGCTTGAAGGCAGCCGGAACGGCGGCTACTGTTGCAATTTGCCGTTCACGTCAGGCCACAAGGTACAGGAACGAACTTGCGCTACATCTCGACGCGTGGCGAAGCGCCGGCCAGCGGCTTCGAGGAGGTGCTGCTTGGCGGCCCGGCGAGCGACCAGGGCCTTTATGTGCCGGCGAGCTGGCCGAAGCTGACGCCGGAGCAGCTGAGAGCGCTCGCCGGCCGTTCCTATGCCGACATCGCCGAAGCGGTGATGACGCCGTACACCGACGGCGCCATTCCGCGCGCCGACTTCCGCGCCATGATCGAGCAGGCCTATGCGGGTTTCGGGCATCCGGCGGTGACACCGCTGAAGCAGCTCGATGCCAATCTGTGGCTGCTCGAGCTGTTCCACGGTCCGACGCTTGCGTTCAAGGACATCGCCATGCAGCTGCTGGCGCCGATGATGGACTGGGCGCTGACCAAACGCGGCGAGCAGGTCACCATCGTGGGGGCAACATCGGGCGACACCGGCGGGGCGGCCATCGAGGCTTTCCGCGACAGCCGGCGCGTCAGGCTCTTCATGCTGCATCCGCATCAGCGGGTGAGCGCGGTGCAGCGCCGCCAGATGACGACGCAGGATGCCGCCAACATCCACAATATCGCCATCGAGGGGACGTTCGACGACGCCCAGGCGCTGGTCAAGGCGATGTTCGCCGACCGGCCGTTCAGCGCGAAGATGCGGCTGGTCGGTGTCAATTCGATCAACTGGGCGCGGATCATGGCCCAGGTGGTCTATTACGTTGCCGCCGCGCTGGCGCTCGGGGCGCCGCGACGCGCCGTGAGCTTTGCGGTGCCGACGGGAAATTTCGGCGACATCTTCGCCGGCTATGTCGCCTCGATGATGGGGCTGCCGATCGACCGGCTGGTCATCGCGACCAATGTCAACGACATTCTCGACCGGGCGCTGCGCAGCGGCACCTATGAGCCGCGGTCCGTCCAGGCGTCGATAAGCCCGTCGATGGACATTCAGGTGTCGAGCAATTTCGAAAGATTGCTGTTCGAGACGCTGGACCGCGACAGCGCCGCCCTTCGCACCTTGATGCAGGATCTTGCCGGACCTCGGCGGGGGTTCGTCATTCCCGAGCCGGCGCTGTCGCGGATGCGGGCGAAATTCGGCTCAGGCTCATGCAGCGAGGCGGAGACGGCGCGCGAGATCGCCAGGGTGCTCGAGCAAACTGCGGAGCTCATCGATCCGCACAGCGCGGTCGCCTGCCATGTCGGGCGCGCCCACATGCTGCGCGACACTCCGATGATCGTGCTGGCGACCGCGCATCCGGCGAAATTTCCGGATGCGGTGGAGGCAGCCAGCGGGATTCGTCCCGCACTTCCCAGGCGCCTTGGCGATCTGATGGCGAAGAAGGAGCGGTTCGACGTCCTGCCAAACGACCTCGCCGCTGTCGAAAATCATGTGGTGCAACGCGCGTGAGCCAGAGTCCTGTCGAGATCTCCACGCTGTCGAACGGCCTGACCGTCGTGACCCATGCCATGCCGCAGCTCGAGACGGTGGCGCTCGGCATCTGGGTCAGGGCCGGCGCGCGCGACGAGGACCCGCCGGAGAACGGAATCGCGCATCTCCTCGAGCATATGGCGTTCAAGGGCACCAAGCGGCGCTCGGCGCGCGACATCGCCGAGGAGATCGAGGCGGCGGGCGGCGACATCAACGCTTCGACCGCCATGGAGAACACCGCCTATTACGCGCGGGTGCTCAAGGACGACTGGCGGCTGGCGCTCGACGTGCTGTCCGACATCCTGATCGATCCGGTGTTCGACGGGCAGGAGCTCGAGCGCGAGCGCGACGTGATCCTGCAGGAGATCGCCGCCGCCAATGACACGCCGGACGATCTGGTCTTCGACCTGCTGCAGGGGAAGGCATGGCCCGAGCACCCGCTTGGCCGGCCCATTCTGGGCACCGCCGAGCGGGTTGGCGGCCATGATGTCGCGGCGATCGCCGCCTATCGCGACCGGCATTATGCCGCCAACCGCATGGTGGTCGCGGCTGCCGGCAATATCGATCACCGCCAGCTCGCGATCGAGGCAGAGGCACGGATGGCCGGGGTCGCTCCAGCGAGCCGGCGCTCGTGGCAGGCGCCGCGGTTCGTCGGCGGCCCGGCGTTGGCGGCACGCCCGCTCGACCAGACCCATGTCGCGCTCGGGCTGCCGGGCGTCAGCTATCACGATCATGACGTCTACACCATGCAGGTGCTGTCGGGCATTCTCGGCGGGGGGATGTCGTCGCGGCTGTTCCAGGAGCTGAGAGAGGAGCGGGGCCTGTGCTATGCGGTATACTCCTATGCGGCATCCTATGAGGATGGCGGCATTCTCACGGTCTATGCGGCGACCGCTCCCGACAAGGCGGAGGCGCTCGTCTCGGTGATGAGCGATGTCATGCGCTCGCTTGTCGACGACATTCCGGAGAGCGAGATCGCGCGGGCGCGGGCCCAGATCAAGGCCGGGCTCGTGATGAATCTCGAAAGCGCGGCAGGGCGGGCCGACCAGATCGCCCGGCAGTTCCTGGCCTTTGGCCGCGTTCCAGAGATTTCCGAGCTGATCGCCCGGATCGACGCGGTCGATGCCGCCAAGGTGAGCGCCTTGGCGGCACGCGTGCTGACGGGATCACCGCCGGCGATGGGAGCGGTCGGCGCAATAACGTCGCTTGCGCCTTACGAGCGGATCGCGGCAAGATTCACCTGAGGAATGCGTCACAGGGTCTCTTAGGGTCATGGCCTTTCTTCGCGCCACCAGCTATCTCGATCCACAGCCAGAGCTGCGGGGACGCGGCGTCCGGCTGCGGGTGCCGACGCTCAACGATCACGAGGAATGGGCGGCGCTGCGCGAGGAGAGCCGCGCCTTCCTCGGTCCCTGGGAGCCGGTCTGGCCGCCCGATGACCTGACCCGCTCGGCGTTCCGGCAGCGAGTCAAGCGGTACATGCGCGACATGCGCTCGGACACCGGCTACGCCTATTTCGTGTTCTGCGCCGAAGCCGGCCATCTGGTCGGCGGGCTCACGCTCTCCAATGTGCGCCGCGGGGTCGCCCAGACAGCGTCGCTCGGCTATTGGGTGGGGGCACCCTACGCTCGGAAGGGCTATATGTCGGCGGCGGTGGCGGCGGTGGTGTCCTATGCTTTCGACCATCTGCGCCTGCACCGGATCGAAGCAGCCTGCCTGCCGGTAAATGAGCCGTCGATCCGGCTCCTCAAACGGTGCGGCTTTGGCGAGGAGGGTTATGCCCGGCGTTATCTCAAGATTGCCGGCAGTTGGCAGGACCATCTGCTCTTCGCAATTCTGGAGAATGATCCAAGATCGTGAGCGCGGCCCCACAAGGGAGGGTTGTCTTACTGGAGCATCAGGCTCTAAATATTCGCCAAATCACGGTGGACGGCCACAAAATTGCCGTGCGCGATCGCTTGCCTGCCCGGCAGGGGACCTGTAGGTAGGGTTGGGGTCGAAGCGGGAATCGACGGTTCAGACGTGAGCATGCTGCGTCTACGCTGCCATTTCATGCGGTGGCTGTTGCTGCTGCTCGCCATGCTTGCGCCCGCGCCGGCGCGGGCGGTCGAGGTGGTGGACACGTCGTTCTCCGGGCCCTTCATCGATCTCATGCCGGCGCTGCACGGCGTCGAAAGCAGTCGCGCCAACATCTCGATCGAGCTCCCGAGCGATGCCTCGGGCCAGCGAATCCGGATGCCGCTGGAAGCGCGCAACACCGGTGCGATCCATCGCTGGGCGGTCCTGCATCTGCGCAATCCCAAGACGGAGCCGGAGAATCTGGTGCTCGTCATCCCGCATCAGGGCTTCTCTGATTCCGGCGTGTTCTGGCCGGTCCATTCCGGCACGCGGATTCACAGTTTGCAGATCTCGACCGGGCAGTCGGTGCAGTCGCTGAGGGTTCCCGGGGCGGATGTGCTGGCGCTCACGATCAATCCCGGCTTCGCGGTCACCTACGCGATCGAGCTCGGCGATGCGGGGCTCGGCGGGCTGCTGCTGTGGCATCGCCAGGCGTGGGACGCCCAGGCCGGCTCGCAAGCATTCTTCAACGGCGCGGTGCTGGGCATCGCCATCCTGCTCGCCATCGCCATTCTGTGCCTGTTCATCGTGCGCCGCCGCGCGGTGTTTCCGGCGGCAGCGCTGTTCGCCGGCCCGGCGGTGGCGTTCCTGGCAGCGGAGATGGGATATCTCGGCGTGCTGGCGGCGTGGCTGCCATTCGGCATCAGCGAGGACCAGCTGAGGGTCGCCATCGAGGGACTCATGTTGGCGGGCATCACGGCCTGCCTCGTCACCTTCCTCGAGCTCAGGCGCGGGCTGCCGGCGGTCGCCATTGCGGGGCTTGCGGTGATGGCCACCGCCATGGCGCTGATCGGCTACGGCCAGGTGCAGCCGGCGATTGCGACCGGCCTCATCCGGGTGCTGTTCTTTCTCGTCGTCCTCGGTGGCTTCGGAGTGATCGCCTGGCTGTGGCGCGACCGCTCGATCCGGGCGCAGGGCTCGCTGATCGTCTGGTCGGTGCTGACCGTCTGGACGCTGATCGCCGCCGCCGACTGCCTCGGGTTGATGACCGGCCGGCTGTCGACGCCGGTGACGCTGGCCGGCCTCGTTCTGGTGCTCCTCACGATGGCGTTCACGGTCACCCAGTTCGCCTTCGGATCGGTGATGTCATCGGGACGCTCCTTCGAGGACATTGCGCGTCGCGCCTTGGCGCTCGCCAATTCCGAGCAGTCGGTGTTCGACTTGCATGTCGACAAGGGTCAGCTGTTCATCGGCCAGGAGCTCGAGCGCTCACTCGGCCTGCGGCCGGGGACGTTGAGCGGCAGCGATCTCACACCCTGGACGGAGCTGATCCATCCGACGGACCGGCTGCCGTTCAGGACGGCGATCGAAGGCGCCGAGCGCCGCCGGCGCGGCGGGGTATCACAGGAATTCCGGCTAAGGCGGGCCGATGGCAGCTATCGCTGGTACCTGCTGCGGGCACGGGTCATCCAAGGGGATGACGGGCTGGCGGCCCGGATCATCGGGACGCTTGCCGACACCACGGCGTTCCGGCGGTCGGAGGACCGGATCCTGTCGGACGCGGTGCGCGACCGCGTCACCGGGCTGCCCAACCGGGCGCTGTTCCTCGATCGGCTCGAGCGGACGCTGAAGGGGCCGGCAGGCGGTCACGCGGAAGTCCATGTGGTGGTCATCGATCTCGACCGGTTCAAGGCGGTCAATGACGGCTTAGGCCATGAGGTCGGCGACAGCCTGCTGCATGTCACCGCCAAGCGCCTGCAGGCGCTCGCCGGCCCGGACGACACGCTGGCGCGCCTGCCGGGCGACCAGTTCGGCATGGTGCTCCAGACCGGGCGTTCGAAGCCCGACATCCGGGCCATGACGGAGCAGATCCGCCGCACGATCGCCCAGCCGGTGCGGGTGAGGACGCAGGAGATCTTCCTGACCGGCTCGCTCGGCATCGCGGCGCCGCGGCCCGGCCGCATGGCGGCCGAGGATGTGCT
>JBEVJH010000283.1:0-10494 GCA_040510355.1 Aestuariivirgaceae bacterium | reverse complement strand
CCCAGCCGCTCGAGCAGCGCCGGCACATGCACCTGGTCGGCCTTGTAGTTGCCGGTCAGCGCATACATGACGACATTGATGCCGACGCGGAACGCCATTTCGCGCTGCAGCTCGCCGCCCGGGACGGCGGGATAGAGCGCCTCCCCATTGGTGCCGGTTGACCAAGCCGCAGCGTAATCATTTGAACCAATAATGATCGTGGTCACGCCATCGGCGTTGCCGGCGCTGCCATTGGCGGCCGGCGCGGCCTTGCCGTTCTCCGACGCCTCGACCCACAGCTGGCCGCTGGCATAGCGCCCTGGGAAGCTCTGCATCAGATAGAACGCCTTGGTCAGCACATGCTCAGGCGGCACCGGCTCGAGCGGCGGGATGTCGAGCGATTCGAGAATGCGCCGCAGCGCCCGGCCGGCCGGTGTCGTCTCGCCCAGCATGCCGGCGGTGCCGTCCTCGGCATCGCGGGTGTCGAAGAAGATGGTGCCGCCATTCTTCATATAGGCATCGAGCTTCGCCACCGTCTCGGGCGACGGCGCCGGCATGTCCGGCGTGACCGGCCAGTAGAGCAGGGGGAAGAACACGATCTCGTCCCGCTCGATATCGATGCCGACCGGTGTCCCGGGCTCGACCGCGGTCCGCTGGACCAGGATGTCGCCGAGACCGGTGAGCCCCGACAGGCTGACTTCGTCGACCTGGCGGTTGCCGGTCATCACATAGGCAAGCCGGGTCTCGCTTGCCGCCTGGACGGCAAAGCGCTCCTTGGGTGTCAGCGCCGTCGCCTCCTGGGCGTTGAGGCCCGGCGCCGCCGGCATCGCGACCGCCAGCACGGCCAGCACCATCAGCGCGCTGCGTGCCGGCCTGAGCCGCTTCAGCGCGCCGCTCAGGACGAGCATGATCGCGCTGTCGGCGAGGAGCGCCAGCAATGCGGCGAGGAACAGCGCCGGCGCGAGCGCCACCGAGGCGCGCGGCGCGTAGCTTGCGATCCGGACACCGGCCGGCAACGGCCCGAGGGCGGCGAGCGCATCGCCGGGCGGCGCGATGTTGATCGCATGCTGGCCGCTGCGCCCGCCATAAAGCCCGGCCGGATGCCGCATCGTGGCCGTGACCTTGCCGATCTCCTCGGCGGCGATCGGCTCGGCATTGACCGTCGGCGCGGTGAGCTCGCCGAAGCCGTTCAGCGTCCGGTTCGGCGCGAATGACTCGGCCCCCGCAGTCGACGCCGCCTTCTGCGAGCCGGCGCCGCGCGCCATGTCGACGATGCGCTCGAGCATCGACACGAAGAGGCCGGACAGCGGCAGGTTCGACCAGTCGGCATTGGCCGTCACATGGAACAGCACCACCATCCCGTCGCCCTGTTGATTGGCGGTCACGAGCGGCGTGCCGTCCTGCAGCGTCGCCCAGGTCCGGGCCGCCAGATCGGGCGAGGGCTCGGCCAGCACCTGCCGGGTCACCTTGATCGCCGGATCGCTGGGGAGACCGGCAAACGGCGTGCCGTTGGCGAACGGCGCGAGCCCCTGCGGCTCCTCCCAGGAGAGCGCGCTGCCGAGCGACCGCCCGCCGGTCCTGAGCTCGACCGGGATCAGCTCGTCCGAGCCCGCCGCCAGCCGCGGGCCGGCAAACCGCACCAGCACGCCGCCGCCCTCGACGAAACGCGTCAGCCTCTCCTTGAGGTCGGGCGACAGCGTGCCGATATCGGCGAGCACGATCATCGACAGGCCGCGCTCCATCCGGGTGGCGAGATCGGCCGGATCCAGCGCCTGCTCGATCTCGGCCGTCGGCTGCAGCGCCCGGCTGACATAATAGAGCGGCGACAGGAGCGGCTGCGCCTGCTCGATATTCGAGCCCGACAGCAGCGCCACGGTCTTGCGCCGATAGCGGTCGTCGAACAGGAAGACGCTGCCCGCCGAGCGCTGGCCGGCGATCTCCAGGCGCGCCGCTTCATTGCGCAGCTCGATCGGCAGCTCGATATCCGCCTCCGCCTTGCCGGCATTGGCCAGGAAAGTGAGGTCGAGGCTCGCCAGGTTGCGGCCGTTGAGCGCTGAGAGATGGACGATCTCGGTTCGTGCCGTGTTCTGCGGCACCCTCAGAGCCTTCACCTTGAGCCGACCCGAGGCAAGCGTCGGCGCCGCCAGCGCCAGCGCCGTGTCGGCGGCGCTCGGCAGCAGCACCTCGACGCGCGCCTGTCCGCCGGCCAGCTTGGTCAATTGCTCGGCAAACGCCCGGCCTGCACCGTCATCGATGCCGTCGGAGAGCCAGACGACCCGAAGCGGCGAGGCCGCTGCGAAGCTCGTTGCGAGCCGGCGCGCCATGGCGGGACGGTCGAGGCCGACCGCCTGCGGCTCGACGGTGGCGATCTTGCGCCGGAGCTCGGCGGCGGGAAGCAGCTTGATATCCTCGCGGAGCGCTGCCGCGGCAGTGGTCGCGAAGGCCACCGGCGTCGCGCTCGCCTCGGCATCCGCCAGCAGCCGGTCCAGGGCATCGCGCCGCTGATCCCAGTTCTTGCCGGATGCCCAGCCATTGTCGAGCACGATGAGCAGCGGACCCGAGCCTTCGACCGGCGGCCCGCCCGGATTGTAGGACGGACCGGCCACCGCCAGGATCAGCAAGGCGGCGAGCGCCATCCGCAGGAGCAGCAGCCACCACGGCATCTTGTCCGGCTGCTCCTCGCGCGAGATCAGGTCGCGCAGCAGCCGGAAGGGCGGAAAGCGCACCATCAGCGGCCGCGGCGGCGTGAACCGCAGCAGCCACCAGATCGCCGGCAGCGCCAGCAGTGCGATCAGCGCCAGCGGATTGGCAAACGACAAAGCAGCGAGGCTAAGCGGCATCTCAGCCTGCCACTCTCGGACGACGGTCCGACTGCCGGCCGGAGATCAGGCCGTAGAGCGACAACAGGACGCCATGCGGCGGCCGGTCGGTGCGATGGGTGGTGAAGCTCCAGCCGAGCTTGCGCGTCAGATCCTTCAACGCTTCGCGGTGCAGCGCCAGCCGGCGCGCATAGGGTTCCTTCAGGGTCTCGGCGCGCCCCGCGATCAGCCGCTCCTCGCCGACATATTCGATGAACTCGGTGCGTCCCTCATAAGGCAGGGTCTCCTCCGCCGGATCGACCACCTGCAGCAGATGGCCCCTGACCCCTTCCGCCGCAAAGCCGGTGAGGAGCTTGGCGGTCTCGGGGATCGTCGAGAAGAAATCGCTGACCAGCACGCAGGTGGCATAGCGCGGCAGCCGCACCGCCTTCGGCAGATCGGCCTGGGCGCGCGCCGGATCGGCCTCCAGCCACTCCGCCACATTGGCGAGCGCCATGCGGGTATGGCCCGGCGGATGCGGGCTGCCGAGCGCCGTCACCCGCTCGCCGCCCCTGACCGCCAGCGCCGCCAGCGCCATCGCGATGAGCGTCGCGCGCTCGCGCTTGGTGACCGGTGCGAGCGACGAGCGGAACGACATTCCCGGCGCCCGCGACGCCCAGACATAGAGCGTGTTGCTCGCCGCCCATTCATTCTCGCGGATCAGCATGCGCTCCGACCGCGCCGATTTGCGCCAGTCGATCCGGTTGGCGGCATCGCCGAAGCTGTATTGCCGATATTGCCAGAAATCCTCGCCCGGACCGGCCCGCCGCCGGCCATGCACGCCCTGGATCACCGACACGGCGATGCGGTCGGCGGCGACCAGCAGCGGCGGCAGCGCCGCACCCAGCAGCTGGCCGCGATGGCGCAGCGCATCGCCGCGATTGCGCAGCGCATCGCCGCGATTGAGTTGTGCCTGACGGGTCTCCATCCGTCAGCCGAGCGATCCGGTCAGCCGATCGATCACGTCGTCGAGGCCGGTGCCTTCGGCGCGGGCCGCGAAGGTGACCGCCATGCGGTGCCGCAGCACCGGCTTTGCCAAGGCGACGACATCTTCGAGCGACGGCGAGAGCCGGCCGTCGAGCAGCGCCCGCGCCCTGACGCCCAGCATCAGCGCCTGGCTCGCCCGCGGCCCGGGGCCCCAGGAGATGGTGTTGTTGACGAACTCGCCGGACTCGGGCCCCGGACGGGCCGACCGCACCAGGGACAGAATGGCATCGGCGACCGATTCCCCGACCGGGATCATCCGCACCAGCCGCTGCGCCCGCTTGAGCTCCACCGTCGAGAACACCGGCGGCGCCTCGGGCTCCTCATTGCCGGTGGTGGCGAACAGCATGCGCCGCTCGGCCTCGAGATCGGGATAGGGCACGTCGATTTCGAGCAGGAAGCGGTCGAGCTGCGCCTCCGGCAGCGGATAGGTCCCCTCCTGCTCGATCGGATTCTGGGTGGCGAGCACATGGAACGGGCTCGGCAGGTCATGCCTGACACCGGCCACCGTCACATGATGCTCCTGCATCGCCTGGAGCAGCGCTGACTGGGTCCGCGGGCTGGCGCGGTTGATCTCGTCGGCCATCAGGAGCTGGCAGAACACCGGCCCCGGGATGAAGCGGAAATGCCGGCGCCCCTGGTCGCTCTCCTCCAGCACCTCGGCCCCGACGATGTCGGCCGGCATCAGGTCGGGGGTGAACTGCACCCGCTTCTCGTCGAGCCCCAGCACCCGCCCGAGATTGATCGCGAGCTTGGTCTTGGCGAGGCCCGGTGCGCCGACCAGCAGCGCATGGCCGCCGCCCAGAATGGCCGTCAGGGCGAGCGCTATGACCTCGTCCTGGCCGTAGATGACCCGCCCCATCGATTCGCGTACCCGTTGCAGCCGGTCGGCCGTCGTCTCGAGCTCGTCCAGGATCCGCCGGTCCGCTTCGTTGATGCTGTTCATGACCGTTATTATAATCTCCAGGTTTCGGGTGCTGAAGGCGCTCGCGCCCAAAGGCCGCAATCGGCTCGACACGTCCGCGTCGGTGCTTCACTGTTTGCAGGAAGCGTGGCCGCACTGTGACCGTCTGGCCGACGCTTCCTTTAACAAAGGTTAACTCGCCAGCACTGCAAGATTATTCAACGTGACATGTCCGACACACGGCAATTTGATCGCAACAAACCGAGCGAAACTGCCGGCTCTGCTGCCAACCCGGTCCGTGGTTTGCAGGAGATCGGCCGCACCGGACGCGGCAAGATCTCGCCGGAAAATTGGAACCCGCCCTTTTGCGGCGATATCGACATGCGCATCGCCAGCGATGGAACTTGGTATTACCTCAATTCACCGATCGGACGGAAGCCCCTGGTCCAGCTCTTTGCTTCGGTTATGAGACGGGAAGAGGACCTCCGCTATTACCTTGTCACGCCAGTGGAAAAATGCGGCATCAGGGTTGACGATGCGCCTTTTGTGGCGGTTGCGATGGCGGTGAGCGGCAAGGGCGGGGACCAGGAGATCGCGCTCACCACCAATCTGGACGACACCGTGACGGTGGACGACCGCCACCCGCTGCGCTTCGCCGACGAGGTCGGGACGGCGGGCCTCAAGCCCTATGTCCTGGTGCGCGGCCGCCTCGAGGCCCTGGTGGCCCGGCCGATCTTCTACGATCTCGTGGCCTTGGGCACCGTCGAGCGGCGCCAGGACACCGACTGGTTCGGCGTCTGGTCGGGCGGCCGGTTCTGGCCGATGGCGAGAGCCCGCGACATCGGCATCGGAGCCGCCGATGCCGGCACCTGAGGCTGCCGCCGACTTTCGCTTCGACTGGCCGGAATTTGCCGAGCGCGCCCGTGACAGGCTCCTCCGGGAGGTGCCGCAGGAGGGCCACGACCTCACCCTCAAGGCCGCCCGCGGCGACGATGACCTCAACCCCGGCGCGACCCTCGCCGGTGATGACGCCCGGGGGACGCGCGCCGCGGTCCTCGTGCCCGTCGTCAAGCGCGAGCCGCAGGCCAGCATCCTGCTGACCCAGCGCACCATGGCCCTGTCGAGCCATGCCGGGCAGGTGGCGTTCCCCGGCGGCAAGATCGATCGCGACGATCGCGATGCCGCCGCCTGCGCCCTGCGCGAGGCCTTCGAGGAGACCGGGCTCGCGCCCGCTTTCATCGATCCGCTCGGCTATCTCGACCCCTATCAGACGCGCACCGGCTTTCGCGTCATCCCGGTGGTGGCGCTGGTCGAGACCGGCTTTGCGCTGAAGCCGGCGCCGGACGAGGTCGATGCCGTCTTCGAGGTGCCGCTCGCCTTCCTGATGGATGCCCGCAATCATCGCCGCGAGACCCGGGTCTGGCAGGGGAGCGAGCGACATTTCTATGCAATGCCCTGGGGCGACCGCTACATTTGGGGCGCCACTGCCGGCATGATTCGCAATCTCTATGACCGTCTCTATGCCATGCCATGACCCTGCGCCGGCGACTCCAGCGGCCCCCGACAAGCCGCCGAACCTCGCCCGACACGGGTTCCTTCAGGACCCGCTGCTGAAGCGCGTGCTGGCGGCGCTCGTCGCCGGCGGCGGCGAGGCGCGGGTGGCGGGCGGTACGGTAAGGAATGCCCTCCTTGGCGAGCCCCACGGCGATGACGACATCATCGACATCGCCGCCACCGAGCGCCCCGAGCGGGTGATCGCGCTCGCCGAGCGGGCAGGCTTTGCCGCCCATCCGACCGGTCTCGACCATGGCACGGTCACCGTCGTCGCCAGCGGCGACGGCAGGGTGCGCCCCTTCGAGGTGACGACGTTGAGGCGCGACGTCGAGACCGACGGGCGCCACGCCACCGTGGAATTCACCGACGACTGGCATGCCGACGCCGCGCGGCGCGACTTCACCATCAACGCGCTCTATTGCGACGCCAGGGGCAATGTCCACGATCCGCTCGGCGCCTTTGGCGATCTGCTCGACCGCAAGGTCAGGTTCGTCGGCGATCCGCATGAGCGCATTCGCGAGGACTATCTCAGGATCCTCCGCTTCTTCCGCTTCCATGCCCGCTACGGCCGTGGACGCCTCGACCGCGAAGGGCTCGCCGCCGCGACCGAGCTCAAGGCCGGCGCCCGCGAGCTGTCGGGCGAGCGCATCGCCGCCGAGCTGAAGAAGCTTCTGCTCGCGCCGGGCGTCGCCCCCGTCGTCAGGGCGATGGCGCGGCGCTCGATTCTTGCCGCGGTGCTGCCGGGCCCGTTCGATGTCAAGGCGCTCGACCGGATGGTCGCGACCGACGGCGAGGAGGGCGAGGCGCCCGACCCCATGCTGCGGCTCGCCGCCCTGACCCGCGCGAGCCCGGACAAGCTGAAGGACGCTCTCAGGCTGAGCAACGCCGAATGGAAGCGCCTCGTCGCACTGGACGGATCGCCCGAAATCACCCCGGCGCTGTCGGAGCAGGAGAGAAGGATTGTGGTCTACCGCCTCGGCGGCACCGGCTTCCGCGACGCGGTGCGGCTGCAATGGGCGAAATCGGGCGCGCCGGCTTCGAGCGCCGATTGGAGTGGCCTGCTGCGGCTCGCCGCCGAATGGGCGGTCCCGCATTTCCCAGTGACCGGCGCCGACCTCCTGGCGCGTGGCTTCACGCCCGGTCCGGTCATCGGCGAGACGTTGCGGGCGCTCGAGGAATGGTGGTGCGCCCACGGCTTCACCCCGGACAAGGCAGCGATCCTCGAAGAGGTCGCGGCACGCGCAGGAAAGGACGACGACCATGGCTGAGAAGATCATCGTGCTGAGAACCGAGGGCAAAGGCGCGCCGGCGCCGGAGGTCGACGGCGCGGCCACCACCTGGAACCATTGGACCGGCGAGGACGGCCGCCTGCTCTGCGGCATCTGGGAATCGGAGCCCGGCAAGTCCGACGTCGCTTACACCGAATGGGAGTTCTGCCACTTCATCGCCGGCAAGGCCGTGCTCACCAACGAGGCCGGCGAGAGCTGGACGCTCGAGGCGGGCGACGGCTTCGTCATCCCGGCCGGCTTCAAGGGCACCTGGGAGACGGTGGAGAAGGTGCGCAAGCACTATGTGATCCTGCTGCCGAAGTCCTGAGCGCGTCGGCGCCATGCTGCGCACGGAAACGTGCGATGATTTTTGACATCGCACCTCACTTTCCTCTGAACCGGTCAGGAATTCCGGTGTAGTATCGCGCTCATCTTGAAAAGCGCGAGATTTATCGGGCGGCTGGGGGCTCACATGGCATCGACCGGACCGTTGGCCGGTGACATTTCCGGCATCGATCAAGCTATGGGAGCGCGCGGCGATCTCGCCTTCGCCATTCGCGGCCAGCTCGCGCCGGTGATCGAGATCCTGCTCCCGCCCGGCCAGTCGCTGCTCGCCGACTTCCGTTCGCTCCTGTCCTTCGGCGAGACCATCCGCACCGAGGCCGCCATCGCGCCGGAGAGCGCCGGCCAGCGCCTCGCCAATGCCGATAGCGGGCATGCCCAGCGCGTGCTTCTCGCCTCCGGCGAGCCCTGCACCATCGGCGCCTACGATCTGCGCCACTATGGCGGCAAGCTGCTGGTGCCGCAGCCGGCCATGATCGCCGCCGGGCCGGGCGTGTCGCTCAGCCTCTATGCCCGCTTCAAATCCTTGCGCAGCGCGCTCCGCCCGCGCGGTCTCGAATTGCTGCTGGCGGAAGGCTCGGGCTGGCTGTTCGCCCGTGCCCGCGGCGATGTCCAGGAGATGCTGCTGCCGCCCGGCCAGGTCGTGTGCGCCCGCGCGCTCGCCATCTCGGCGCTCACCGCGACCGTCGACATCGATCTCATGGACGGGTCGGAGAGCGTCGATTCGGAGGGGCTGCCACTGCCGGTCCACATCGCCCGCCTGCGCGGGCCCGGCCGGGTGTGGCTGCAGTCGATTCCCTTCGACGATGACGGTCCCGCCGCAGTGCCGCGGCCGGCGCTGTTCGAGGCCGCGCCGAGCCTCGAGCTGCCCCGGGCGGAGCGCCAGTCCGGCTAGCATCGGGCGCCAATTTGCATCTCGGTTCCCTTTCCTACATATAGCCCGGCATGCTGCCCGAGGACGAAACGGACGACATCGTGATCGACGAGCCGGCCGAGGCTGCCGAGGCGCCGGCCGCAGGTCCCGTGGTGATCCGCCGCTTTGCCCGCCTCCTGCCCAACCAGCCCGGGGTCTACCGCATGCTCGACCGCAAGGGCGATGCCCTCTATGTCGGCAAGGCGCGGAACCTCAAGGCGCGGGTGGCGAGCTATACACGCCTTGGTGGTCACACCAACCGCATCGCCGCGATGATCGCCCTCACCGCGACCATGGAGTTCGTCACCACCGCGACCGAGGCGGAAGCCCTCTTGCTCGAAGCCAATCTGATCAAGAAGCTCAAGCCCCGCTTCAACGTCACGCTGCGCGACGACAAGTCCTTCCCCTACATCCTGATCGCCCGCGACCATCCCGTTCCGAAGCTCGCCAAGCATCGCGGTGCCAGGAGCCTGCCCGGCCGCTATTTTGGTCCCTTCGCCTCGGCCGGCGCGGTCAACCGCACCATCAATGCCCTGCAGAAGGCCTTTCTCGTGCGCTCCTGCTCCGACAGCGTGTTCGAGAACCGCACCCGCCCGTGCCTCCTCTACCAGATCAAGCGCTGCTCGGCCCCTTGCACCGGCGAGATCTCCTGGGAGGATCACGCGATCCTCGTCCAGGAGGCAGAGGCCTTCCTCGGCGGCCGCAGCCAGCTGGTGAAGGCGGAGCTTGCCGAAGCCATGGAGCAGGCCTCCGAGCGGCTCGATTTCGAGCAGGCGGCGCGCTACCGCGACCGCATCGCCGCGATGAGCTTCGTCACCGCCCAGCAGGGCATCAATCCCGAGGGGATCGACGAGGCCGATGTCTTCGGCCTCGCCCAGGAGGGCGGCCAGTTTGGCATCCAGGTGTTCTTCTTCCGCTCCGGCCAGAACTGGGGCAACCGGGCCTATTTCCCGCGCGCCGACAAGACGCTGGAGCCGGGCGAGGTGCTGGGCTCGTTCCTCGCCCAGTTCTATGACGACAAGCCGGCGCCGCAGCTGATCCTGCTGTCCCATGAGGCGGCCGAATGCAACCTCATCGCCGAGGCGCTGAGCCAGCGCACCGGCCGCAAGGTGGAGATCGCCGTGCCGCAGCGCGGCGAGAAGCGCCGGCTGACCGAGCATGCCGCCATCAACGCCCGCGAGGCCTTGGCGCGGCGCATGGCCGAGTCCTCCTCGCAATCGAAGCTGCTGGCCGGGGTGGCGCGGGTCTTCGGCCTTGCCGCGCCGCCGCGCCGCATCGAGGTGTTCGACAATTCGCACATCCAGGGAGCCGATGCGGTCGGCGCGATGATCGTCGCCGGGCCGGAAGGCTTCATGAAGACCAGCTACCGCAAGTTCAACATCCGCTCGGCCGACCTCACCCCCGGCGATGATTTCGCGATGATGCGCGAGGTCCTGGGCCGGCGCTTTGCGCGGCTTCTCAAGGAGCATGGCACGCGCAATCCGTTCCCCGAGGAGGACGATGGCGAGGCCGATTCCCCCCGGCCGGCGGTGTGGCCGGACCTGGTGGTGATCGATGGCGGCGCCGGGCAGCTCGGGGCCGCGCTCTCCGTCCTCCAGGAGCTGGGCCTCGGCGACCTGCCGGTGGCGGCGGTGGCCAAGGGCCCCGACCGCGACGCCGGGCGGGAGCATTTCCATCTGCCCGGCCGGCTCT
>JBEVJH010000282.1:0-13370 GCA_040510355.1 Aestuariivirgaceae bacterium | reverse complement strand
GCCTGGCGTTCCCTTGACCCATCCGCGCCCGCATTGGAGCGTCGACAAGGCTCATGCCGCCGGGGTCGAGGTCATCGGCGACACCGAGATCTTCATCCGCGAGATTGCCGGAACCGGATCGCGGCTCGTCGCCATCACCGGCACCAACGGCAAGTCGACCACCACCGCGCTCACCGGCCATGTGCTGCGCTCGGCCGGGCTCGACGCCCATGTCGGCGGCAATATCGGCACCGCCGTGTTTCAGCTGCCGCCCCCCGCACCCGGCCGCGTCTATGTCCTCGAGCTCTCCTCCTACCAGATCGACCTCACCCCCGGGCTCAAGCCCGATGCCGCGATCCTGATGAATCTCACCCCGGATCATCTCGATCGTCACGGCGACATGGCGGGCTACGCCGCCGTCAAGGCCAAGATCTTCGCCCGCCAGTCGACCGGCGACGTCGCCCTGTGCTCGCTCGACGACGACTGGTCGGCCGCCATTGCGGCGGCGCTGCCGGCCGCGTCGACCCATCGCCCTTTCTCGGTGCAGCGGCGGCTCGACGACGGCCTCAGCGCGCCCGACGGCGTGCTGCAGGACTGCCGGAAGGGCGAGGCGCAGGCGAAGCTCGACCTGCGCGACCTCGACACGCTGCGCGGGCGCCACAACTGGCAGAATGCCTGTGCCGCCTATGGTGCCGGCCGCGCCATGGGCGTGTCCGCCGCGGCGATCGACGAAGGCTTCCGGAGCTTTCCCGGCCTCGCCCACCGCATGGAGGAGGTGGGCCGCGCCGGCAATGTCATCTTCATCAACGACAGCAAGGCGACCAATGCCGATGCCGCCGAGAAGGCGCTTCTCTCCTTCGACACGATCTATTGGATCGCCGGCGGCCTGATGAAGGCCGGCGGCATCGAGCCGTTGCGCCCGCTGTTCGGCCGCATCGTGCGCGCCTATCTCGTCGGCCAGGACGCGCCGGCGCTCGCCGCGACGCTCGAGGGCACCACCGCCTATCGCATGTGCGGCACCATCGAGCAGGCGGCCGCCGCCGCCGCCCGCGACGCCCGCGCCGAGAATCGCAGCGGTGCCGTGGTGCTGCTGTCGCCGGCCTGCGCCTCGTTCGACCAGTTTCCCAATTTCGAGGTCCGCGGCGACGCCTTCCGCAAGGCGGTGCAGGAGCTGCTGCAGGAGTCCGCGCGATGCTGATCTCCCGCGCCGACCGCGGCCTGCTCGCCAATTGGTGGTTCACCGTCGACCGCGTGCTGCTGACGACCGTGCTCCTGCTGATGGCGCTCGGCGTCCTGTTCTCCATGGCGGCGAGCCCGCCGGTGGCGGCGCGTCTCGGCCTGCCGGACTTCCATTTCTTCAACCGCCAGCTCGCCTATGTGGCGCCGAGCCTCATGGTGCTGTTCGCCACCTCCCTGCTCGACCTCAGGGCCACCCGGCGGGTTTCGCTCGTCATCTACTGTGTCGGCCTCGCCCTGATGGTTGCCGCCATCATGGTCGGGCCCGAGATCAAGGGCGCTCATCGCTGGATCGGCATCGGCCCGATCAATCTCCAGCCCTCGGAGTTCGTCAAGCCGGCCTTCGTCGTGATGGCCGCCTGGTTCCTCGTCGAGGGCGACCGCAGTCCCGGCATGCCCGGGCTGGTCATCGCCTGGCTGCTGTTCCTCGGCTTTGCCGCCGTGCTGGTGAAGCAGCCGGACTTCGGCCAGACCGGCCTCGTCAGCCTCGTCTTCCTCAGCATGCTGCTGCTCCGGGGAATTTCCTGGCCGTCGCTCGCCGGTCTCGGCGGTGCCGGCATGGCGCTCGCCTTCATCGCCTATGAGAGCGTTCCTTATGTGCGCTCGCGGGTTGCCGGCTTCATGAACCCCGACAAGGGCGACAACTTCCAGATCAAGACCGCCATGGAGGCCTTCGAGAATGGCGGCCTGCTCGGCGCCGGCCCGGGCGGCGGCGTCGCCAAGCAGATCCTTCCCGATGCCCATACCGATTTCGTGCCCGCGGTGATCGGCGAGGAGTTCGGCTTTCTGGCGCTCCTGGTCCTGCTCGGCCTCATCGCCTCCGTGGTCATCCGCGTCCTGCAGCGCGCCAAGCGCGAGGCCGACGCCTTCGCCGCCCTCGCCATGGCCGGCCTTGCCACCATGTTCGGCCTCCAGGCCTCGATCAATCTCGCGGTGAACACCGCGCTCATTCCCGCCAAGGGCATGACGCTGCCGTTCATCTCCTATGGCGGTTCCTCGCTCGTCGCGACGGCCTTCGCCATGGGGCTGGTGCTGGCCATGAGCCGGCGCCGTCCCGAGGCTGTGCTGCCGGCGGGCCCGGTTGCGACGACGGCGTGAGGTGAAGGAGACTCCGATGGAGCAATTGCCGGCGCGCGGTGATGGACAGGTGGTGGTGTTGGCGGCCGGTGGCACCGGCGGGCACCTGTTCCCCGCCCAGGCCCTGGCCGAGGTCCTGACCGCCCGCGGCTATGTGGTCCATCTCATGACCGACCAGCGCGGCATGGAATATGGCGGCCGCTTCCCGGCCCGCGAGCTCCATCACATCCCGTCCGCCACGATTTCCTTGTCGAAGCCCTGGCTCCTGCCGGTCCGCGCCTTCCACCTGGCGCGCGGCTTCACCCGTGCGCGGCAGCTCCTGCGCGATCTTGCCCCGAGCGTTGTCGTCGGGTTCGGCGGCTATCCGTCATTCCCGCCGATGATCGCCGCCCAGCGGCTCAAGATCATGACGGTGATCCACGAGCAGAACGCGGTGATCGGCCGCGCCAACCGGGCGGTCGCCCGCGCGGCCACCGCCATCGCCACCTCATTCCCCAGGATCGAGCGACTGCCCCCGGCGCTCGCCGCCAAGGCGACCATGACCGGCAATCCGGTGCGGGCCAGCGTCCTGCTCGCCCGCGAGCGGTCCTACAAGGCGCCCGGCGCCGGCGAGCCCTTCAACCTGCTGGTGTTCGGCGGCAGCCAGGGAGCACGTTACTTCGCCGAGCTGATGCCGGAGGTGATCGGCCACCTGCCGCATGCGGTGCGCCGCACGCTGACCATCGTCCAGCAATGCCGCCAGGAGGATCTGAAGGCGGTGCGCACCGACTATGAGCGCCTCAATGTGAAGATGCAGCTCGCGCCCTTCTTTCCGGATCTGCCGGAACGGATTGCCGCCGCCCATCTGGTGATCGCCCGGTCCGGGGCATCGACAGTCGCCGAGCTTTCGGTCATCGGCCGGCCGGCCGTGCTGGTCCCCTTGCCGCATGCGCTCGAGAGCGACCAGCTGAAGAATGCCGAGAGCTTCGCCGCGGCCGGCGGCGGATGGATCCGCCAGCAGGGGACCTTCGCGGCCGCCGACCTCGCAACCTTTCTGACGCATTTGCGCTATGCCGCCGAGGATCTCGAGACCCATGCCGCCTCGGCGCGCCGTCAGGGCCGGCCTGACGCCGCCGAGCGGCTGGCCGATCTCGTCGAGCGCCTGGCGCGCGATGCCAAAGCGACAGCTCATGCCGGGGCAGGTGAGTCCGCAGCCACAATGGAAAGGATCTGACCATGAAGCTTCCACGCGAGACCGGCCCCATCCACTTCATCGGGATTGGCGGCATCGGCATGAGCGGCATCGCCGAGGTGATGAAGACGCTTGGCTACGCGGTTCAGGGGTCCGACCTCGCCGACAATTACAACGTGGCGAGGCTGCGCAAGCTCGGCATCCCGGTCGAGATCGGCCATCGCGAGGAGAATCTCCGCGACGCCAGGGTCGTCGTCATCTCCTCGGCGGTCAAGGCGGAGAATCCCGAGCTCGCCGCCGCCCGCGACCGCCTGCTGCCGATCGTCCGGCGCGCCGAGATGCTGGCCGAGCTCATGCGGTTCAAATCCTGCGTGGCCGTCGGCGGCACCCACGGCAAGACCACCACGACCTCGCTGGTTGCCGCGCTGCTCGATGGCGGCGGCCTCGACCCGACGGTGATCAATGGCGGCATCATCAACGCCTATGGCACCAATGCCCGCCTCGGCAAGGGCGACTGGATGGTGGTCGAGTCCGATGAATCGGATGGCACCTTCGTCAAGCTGCCGGCCGACATCGTCATCGTCACCAACATCGATCCCGAGCACCTCGACTATTACGGCACCTTCGATGCCGCCCGCTCGGCCTATCGCGCCTTCGTCGAGAACATTCCCTTCTACGGCTTTGCCGTGATGTGCGTCGACCATCCCGAGGTCCAATCGCTTCTCGGCACCATCAGGGATCGCCGGATCATCACCTACGGCACCAGCCCGCAGGCCGATGCCCGTCTCGTCAAGCACCGCTTCGAGGATGGCGAGAGCCTGTTCGGCGTTCTGCTGAGCGACCGGCGGACCGGCGTCGAGCGCCTCATCGACGGCCTGCGCCTGCCCATGCCGGGCAGCCACAACGCCCTCAACGCCACCGCCGCGATCGCCGTGGCGCAGGAGCTTGGCGTCGATGACGAGTCGATCCGCAGCGCCCTTGCGGGCTTCTCGGGCGTCAAGCGCCGCTTCACCCGCACCGGGACTCATGACGGCGTCACCATCTATGACGACTACGGTCACCACCCCGTCGAGATCGCCGCCGTTCTGGCAGCCGCCCGCGAGGTGACGACCGGCCGGGTCATCGCGGTGGCGCAGCCCCATCGCTACACCCGGCTGGCCAGCCTGTTCACCGAGTTCTGCACCTGCTTCAACAACGCCGACACGGTGATCGTCGCGCCGGTCTATTCGGCCGGCGAGTCGCCCATCGAAGGGGCGACCCATGAGGCGCTCGCGCTCGGCCTCAAGACGCGCGGCCACCGCAATGTGCAGAAGATCGATGATCCCGCCGAGCTCGCGCCGCTGATCGCCGAGAGCGCCCGCCCGGGCGACATCGTGATCTGCCTCGGCGCCGGCACCATCACCCAATGGGCCTATGCGCTGCCGCTGCAGCTCGCCGCCCTCGAACGGGTTGTCCGGCCGGCGGTCGGAAAGGGGGCGGCGTGACCACCCCGCTCGATGGCGAGGAGCTGATCCGCCGCCTGCCGCCGGCGCGCGGCCGCCTCGAGCCCAATCGCGGCCTTGCCGAGTTCACCTGGTTCCGCGCCGGCGGGCCTGCCGAGGTGCTGTTCGCTCCCGCCGACGAGACGGATCTCGCCGCATTCCTGGGAGAGCTCGATCCCCTGGTGCCGGTGACCGTGATCGGCGTCGGCTCGAACCTCCTGGTGCGGGACGGCGGCGTTCGCGGTGTCGTCATCAGGCTCGGGCGGGGATTTGCCGGTCTGAGCCATGATGGCTCAGGCCGCATCACCACCGGTGCCGCCGTGCCGGATGTCCGGGTCGCGCGTTTCGCCCTCGACAATGGTGTCGATGGATTAACCTTTCTGAGAGGTATCCCCGGCACCATCGGCGGGGCGCTGCGGATGAATGCCGGGGCGCATGGCGGCGAGGTGAAGGATGTGCTCGTCGAGACCGTTGCAATCGATCGCCAGGGCCAGCGTCACGTGCTGCAGCTGAAGGACATGGGCTACTCCTACCGCCACAGCGCCGTGCCCGACGAGCTGATCTTCACCGCCGCGGTGCTGCAGGGTCGGCCCGGCGATCCGCAGGACATCGCCCGCCGCATGGACGACATCACCGCCGCCCGCGAGGCGTCCCAGCCGATCAAGAGCCGCACCGGCGGCTCGACCTTCAAGAACCCGCCGGGCAACCGTGCCTGGGAGCTGATCGACCGCGCCGGCCTGCGCGGCTTCGCCATTGGCGATGCCCGGGTGTCGCAGATGCATTGCAATTTCCTGATCAATGAGGGACAGGCCACCGCCAGCGAGATCGAGGAGCTCGGGGAGACGGTGCGCCGCCGGGTCCGCGAGCTGTCCGGCGTCGAGCTGGAATGGGAGATCAGGCGCATCGGCCTCAGGCTCGGAGAGGCAGCCTGAGCCATGCCGAGCCGAATCCCCGAATCGACCAATGTTGCCGTGCTCATGGGCGGCTGGTCGGTCGAGCGCGAGGTCTCGCTGGCCAGCGGCAAGGCCTGCACCAGGGCGCTGGAGGAGGCCGGCTTCCGCGTCACCCAGGTCGACCCCAGGCGCGACGTCGCCGAGGTCCTCGCCGCGCTCAAGCCCGATGTCGTGTTCAATGCCCTTCATGGCCGCTGGGGCGAGGATGGCACGCTGCAGGGCATCCTCGAGACGCTGGAGATTCCCTACACCCATTCCGGTGTCCTGGCCTCGGCCCTTGCCATGGACAAGCCGCGCGCCAAGGAGATCTTCCGCGCCGCCGGCGTGCCGGTCGTCGAGCACAAAGTGGTCGACATCGAGACCGCCGCCACCACCCACGTGATGGCTCCCCCCTATGTCGTCAAGCCGGCCAACGAGGGCTCCTCCGTCGGCGTGCACATCGTCCAGGCCGGCGCCAATGCGCCGCTGACCGCGCTCCTCGATCACCGGGCCGTCTACGGCGCATCCGTGATGGTCGAACGGTTCATTCCCGGTCGCGAGCTGACTTGCGCGGTGATGGGCAATGTCGCCCTCGGCGTCATCGAGATCCAGCCGGCTGTCGGCTTCTACGACTACCGCGCCAAATACGCCCCGGGCGGCTCGGCGCATCTGCTCCCGGCGCCGCTGCCGCCGGAGATCTATCGCAAGGTCCAGCAGCATTCTCTGAATGCCCATGTGTCACTGGGCTGCCGTGGCGTGAGCCGCGCTGATTTCCGCTTGGACGACGGCCCCGGCAAGGAGGCCGAGCTCTATATCCTCGAGGTCAACACGCAACCGGGAATGACCGGGACCTCGCTGGTGCCCGAGCTCGCCCAGCATGCCGGCCACAGCATGCAGGAGCTGGTGAGATGGCTGATCGACGACGCATCGCTCAACCGCTGAGCCAGCAGGGCCACGCCGCGAGGCGGCGCCGTCCGGCGCAGTGGCCGCACGTCCTGGCGCGCTGCGGCGCGCTCGCCTTCATCGGCTTTGCCATCGTCTACGGGTTGCTCGCCGGCGGCCATCTCGAATCGGACAAGGGACCCCTGAGCGAGCTTCCGGCCCGCTTCGCCCATGCCATCGGCTTCTCCGCCGAGCAGGTCAGGATCACCGGTCTCGAGCGCCATCGGCCCGAGCAGGTTCTCGCCGCGATCGGCGTCAAGCTTGGCGGATCGCTCATCGGCTTCGATGCCGGGCGGGCCCGGCGCATGATGCAGAACATCGACTGGATCGAAAGCGCCAGCATCCATCGAATCTATCCCAACCAGCTCGACGTGGTGGTGCGCGAGCGTCAGCCTTTCGCCGTTTGGCAACGCGGCGGCAACCACTATGTCATCGACCGCTCCGGCGTCGCCATCAGCCCGCTCGAGCCGGGCGCCGCCGGCCGGCTCCTGCTGGTCACCGGCGAGGGCGCCCAGCGCGCCGTTGCAGATCTCGTTAACCATTTGGAAGCCCACCCCGCCCTATTGTCGAAGGTCAGGGCGGCTTCGCGGGTCGGCGACAGGCGGTGGACACTCCATCTGGCGTCGGGCCAGCGCCTGCTCCTGCCGGAGTCCGGCGAGGACCAGGCCCTTGCCCGCTTCGAGATGCTGGAGCGGCGTTTCGATATCCTCGCCCGGGCGGTGAGCGACATCGATCTCCGGCTCGCGGAGCGGGTCACCTTCGTGCCGGCGGTGGTCGACAAGCCGGCGATGTCCGTCAAGGGCGGCGATGCCGCCGGCCAGGTCAGCCTGCGCTGAGGTGTGAGAGTTGAGGCAAAGGCGATCATGACCGTTGTACCGCTGGTGCGTCGCCAGAGCTCGACCAAACAGCCCGATAAGGGCCCCAAGATCATCGCGGCGCTGGATATCGGCACCACCAAGACCTGTTGCATGATCGGCGAGGTGGTCCCGGGGCGCCGCACCCAGACCGGCGAGCAGATCGAGACGCGCGTCAAGGTGCTGGGCATCGGCCATCAGGCGGCGCGCGGCGTCAAGGGCGGCGTCGTCGTCGACCTCGACGAGGCCGAGCGCGCGATCCGGGTCGCCGTCGACCAGGCCGAGCGCATGGCCCGCCAGACGATCACCGAGGTCTATGTCAATGTGTCGGGCGGCCGGCCGCAGTGCCAGGGCTTCGTCGGCACCGCCGAGACGCGCGGCGAGGCCGTGCGGCCCGAACATATGAACGAAGCGGTGGCGCGGGCGCTCGCCGGCTGCGATCCCGGCCGCCGGGTGCTGCTGCACGCCACCCCGGTGCGCTTCGGGATCGACGACGCCAAGGGCATCGACCGGCCGGAGGGCATGTTCGGCGAGAGCCTGACCGTCGATCTCAACGTCGTCACCGTCGAGCGCGGCGCCCTGCGCAACCTGACCCTCGCCATCGAGCGCTGCCACCTCAAGGTCGGAGCCTTCGTCATCGCCCCCTACGCCGCCGCCAAGGCCGCCCTCGTCGATGACGAGCAGAAGCTCGGCACCACCCTGATCGAGATGGGCGGCGCCACCACCTCGATCGCCGTTCTGCATGACGGCGCCCTGTGCTTCGCCGACGTCATTCCGGTCGGCGGCCAGCACATCACCAATGACCTCGCCCGCGGTCTCTCCACCACCATCGCCCATGCCGAGCGGCTGAAGACCATGGCGGGCAGCGCCATGTCCGCCGTTTGCGACGAGCGCGAGCTCATTTCCGTGCCGCTGCTCGGTGAGCGCGGGCCGGACAAGGTGCATCGCGTACCCCGTTCGATGCTGACCGGCATCATCCGGCCGCGCCTCGAGGAGACCTTCGAGCTGGTGCGCGATCGCCTGAAGCAGGAGGGCGCGACCAGCGCGACCCGCCGGGTCGTTTTGTCGGGAGGTGGCAGCCAGCTGCTCGGCGCCCGCGAGCTCGCCGCCCAGATCCTCGAGAAGCAGGTCAGGGCCCATCGCTCGATCGACCTCATGGGGCTGCCCGATCTCGCCCGCTCGCCGGCCTATGCGGTCGCCGCCGGCCTGCTGCGCTATGCCCTCAGTCCCGACCGCCATCTCTCCTTGCGCGGCCGTTTCGGCGAGGATGCCGGCAGCTACCTGCTCAAGTTCGGCAAGTGGATCAAGGAAAGCTTTTGATCCGATTGGTCTCGAAAGCCTGAGAAACCTCGAAAATTCGCACGCTTGGTAAGCCCTCGTTAACCTTTTGTTATCGATTGCGAAACCAAGATGCCGACGAGGGAAGTGTTCGAGCGGGACATCGGCAATGACCATCAACCTGACTGTGCCCGATCTGGCGGAGCTCAAGCCGAGGATCACCGTGTTCGGTGTCGGCGGCGCCGGCGGCAATGCGGTCAACAACATGATCGAGTCCCGCCTCGAGGGTGTCGAGTTCGTGGTCGCGAACACCGATGCCCAGGCTCTGATGCAGAGCCTCGCCAGCCGCCGCATCCAGATGGGCACCGTGATCACCCAGGGCCTGGGTGCCGGCTCCTATCCGCATATCGGCGCCTCTGCCGCCGAGGAGGCGCTGCCCGAGATCATCGATCATCTTGCCGGCTCCCACATGGTGTTCATCACCGCCGGCATGGGTGGCGGCACCGGCACCGGCGCTGCGCCGGTGATTGCCCAGGCCGCCAAGGAGCAGGGCATCCTGACGGTCGGCGTGGTGACCAAGCCGTTTCATTTCGAGGGCACCCGCCGGATGCAGATGGCGGAGCGCGGCATCGAGGCCCTGTCGCGGCATGTCGACACGCTGATCATCATCCCCAACCAGAATCTGTTCCGCGTCGCCAACGAGAAGACCACCTTCGCCGCCGCCTTCGCCATGGCCGACCAGGTGCTCTATTCCGGCGTCGCCTCGATCACCGAGCTGATGACCAAGGAAGGCCTGATCAACCTCGACTTCGCCGACGTCCGCGCCATCATGAGCGAGATGGGCAAGGCGATGATGGGAACCGGCGAAGCTTCCGGCGAGAAGCGCGCCGTCGAGGCCGCCGAGGCCGCCATCTCCAATCCGCTGCTCGACGATGTGTCGATGCGCGGCGCCCGCGGCCTGCTGATCTCGATCACCGGCGGTCCCGATCTCACCCTCTACGAGGTCGACGAGGCCGCCACCCGCATCCGCGAGGAGGTCGACCCCGACGCCAACATCATCCTCGGCGCCACCTTCGACGAAGCGCTCGAAGGCACCATGCGTGTTTCGGTCGTCGCCACCGGCCTGAACAAGGCCGAGGAGGAGGCGCGCGCCGCCGCTGCCGCTGCGATTGCGCCGCCCGAGCAGCCCAAGCGTCCGCTCGCCGCCGCCCGCAACTTTTCCTACGCCGCCGCGCTGCCGCACCAGCCGCCGGTGAAGCGTCCCGTCGATCCGCGTCCGGCAATGGCGGTCACTGCTCAGGGGGCGGGGGTCTTTCCTCCGCCTCCGCCGCCACCGGTCGAGGATGCGGGCGACGATGAGTTCGAGGCCGAGGACGCGGAGGAGTCCGACGCTGAGATTTATGGGGAGGGCGAGGTTGCCATGCCGGTGGAGTCGGTACGGGCAGCCCCGCCGTCGCGCAGCCCCCGCCTGCCGCCACTCGAGGAGTTTCCGCCGATCGTCCGCCAGGAGCTTGTCGCGCGCCAGGGCCAGATCGAGCGAATTGCTGATGAGGGGCAGACGCGGCGGCGGGGGCTGTTCGACCGCCTGGCCGAGACCTTCGGCCGAAGGGACGAGCCGCCGGCTCAGCCGGCGCGCGAGCCGAAGCTTTCCGGACAGGCCGGCGATTCGCGCCCCCGCAGCCACGCCGCCGCGGCGCTGCCGGCCCGCGCGCCCAATGTGGTGGCGATGCAGCCGCAGATCGATCCATCGATCGACGACGACCAGCTTGAAATCCCTGCCTTTCTCCGCCGGCAGGCCAACTAGCTGACAATCCTGTAAGGTCACAAAACCGCCGGGATTGGCGCTTCATCTCGCTCGTGGATTGAATCGAGCGGGCGCTGGCGGCTCACCAGCGGATCGGCTATCAGAAACGGCCCGGCATGGGGATTGCCGGATCCGTTGGCCGGTCGAGCCCGGACAGTGCGGGGAGAGCAGATTTGAGACGCGGCAAGTCGTTGCGACTGGCAGGCGCCGTCTTCCGGGCTGCGGCAGTGCTCGCTGCCGCGCTGGCAGTCACCGGCTGCACCAGTCAGGTCGATCTCTATGATTATCTCGGCGGCGGCGGATCGAGCGGCGGTCCTGCCACCACCGGCTCCACGACGCCGGCGCCCCCGGCGGGCGGCACCACCGCCTCGGCCGCCGCGCTGCAGACGTCCAACCGGGCGCTGGCCCCTGACCTGGCGGTGGCGGATGATGCCAAGCCGATTGCCGACCTCTACAACAAGGCGCTGAAGCATCTGCAGGCTGGCGAGTACAAATCGGCTGCCAAGGATTTTTCCGAGGTCGAGCGCCAGCACCCCTATTCGAGCTGGGCGACGCGGGCCACGCTGATGACGGCCTATGCGCAATATATGCGCAATTCCTATGATGACGCGACCAACGCGGCCCAGCGCTTCATCACTCTGCATCCGGGGCACAAGGACGCCGCCTACGCCTATTACCTCGTCGCCATGTGCCAATATGAGCAGATCCGCGACGTCAAGCGCGACCAGTCCACCACCGAGAAGGCGCTGACCGCGCTCGACGAGATCGCGCGCCGCTTCCCCGGAACCAACTATGCCCGCGATGCCGAGGCCAAGGCGGTGCTGGCGCGCGACCACCTTGCCGGCAAGGAGATGGAGGTCGGGCGCTATTACACCCGCAAGAAGGCCTATCTCGCCGGCATCAACCGTTACAAGACGGTGCTGACCCGCTACCAGACCACCTCCCAGGCGCCCGAGGCGCTGTTCCGCCTGACGGAGGCCTATCTGGCGCTCGGCGTGCGCTCCGAGGCGCAGACCGCGGCCGCCGTGCTCGGCCATAACTACCCGAACAGCGACTGGTACAAGGACGCCTATCAGCTCCTTGGCAATGAGGGCTTGGCGCCGCAGGCCAATTCGGGCTCCTGGATCAGCCAGATTTTCAACTGATCAAACGACATCGACACGTCGCACCCTTCAAGCGGTTATAAGGGTGGCATGATCAACGCCCTGTCGATTCGCGACATCGTGCTTATCGAGAGGCTCGACATCGCGCTCGAGAACGGCCTGACCGTGCTGACCGGCGAGACCGGCGCCGGCAAGTCGATCCTGCTCGACGCCCTCGGACTGGCGCTCGGCGGCCGCGGCGATGCCGGCCTCGTCCGTCACGGCGCCGCCAAGGGCATGGTGACCGCCGCCTTCAACCCGCCGCTCGGTCATGCGGCCTTTGCTCTCCTCGAGGAGCAGGGCATCTCGGCCGATCGCGAGATCGTGCTGCGGCGCGTCCAGGGCAGCGACGGCTTGAGCCGCGCTTTCATCAACGATCAGCCGGTCAGCGTCGCGCTGCTGCGCCAGGTCGGGGCGCTGCTCGCCGAGATCCACGGGCAGCATGACAGCCGCGCCCTGTTCGACGTGAGCCACCATCGCGAGCTGCTCGACGCTTTCGGCGATCTCGGATCGGAGGCAGCCAGCGTGGCGGCGAGCTTCGAGGCGCTGGCCGCCGCCGAAGCGGCGGTCGAGCAGCATCGCACCATAGTCGAGCGCGGCGAGGCGGAGCGCGCCTTCATCGAGCATGCGCTGGCCGAGCTCAGATCGGCCGCCCCGGTGGTCGGCGAGGAGGAGAAGCTCAGCCTGCATCGTCAGCTGATGATGAATGCCGAGCAGTTCGCCGATGCCATGACCGACGCGCGGCGCGCGCTCGATGCCGAAGGCTCGCTCTCCGGTCGGCTGAACGCGGCGCTGCGCAAGCTCGAGCGGCGGCGCCAGGCCGCGGCGGGGCTGCTCGACGAGCTGATCGCCGCCCTCGAGCGGGTGGCCGCCGAGGCCGCCGAGGCAACGCGGATTCTCGATGCGGCGGAGCGCTCCGTCGCCTTCGACCAGGCCGAGCTCGAGCATGCCGAGGAACGCCTCTTCGCGCTGCGTGCGCTCGCCCGCAAGCACAAGGTCGCAGTCGACGATCTCCCGGCACTGCTTGCCCGCTTCGAGGCGGAGAATCAGGCGCTCGCCGATGACGGGC
This sequence comes from Aestuariivirgaceae bacterium, assembly GCA_040510355.1. Taxonomy (GTDB): domain Bacteria; phylum Pseudomonadota; class Alphaproteobacteria; order Rhizobiales; family Aestuariivirgaceae; genus DATAFF01. The sequence continues at coordinate 405 of JBEVJH010000282.1, read as the reverse complement.
GGATCCTCGGCGAGCTGGCGCGCAGCCTTGCCGGCAGCCGTGCCGCCTATGACGCTGCCGCACGAGAGCTCAGCCGCGCGCGCAACGCTGCCGCCCGCCGGCTCGACCAAGCGGTGGCCGCGGAGTTCGCCCCCTTGCGCCTTGAGCGGGCGCGTTTCGTCACCCGCCTCGACACCGATCCCGGCAAGGCAACGGCCCATGGCGCCGACCGCGTCGAGTTCCTGGTGGCCGTGAACCCCGGCACGCCGCTCAGCCCCTTGACGAAAGTGGCTTCGGGAGGTGAGCTGTCGCGCTTCATGCTGGCACTCAAGGTGGCATTGTCGGCCAAGGCCTCGGCGCCGACCCTGATTTTCGACGAGATCGACACCGGCGTCGGCGGTGCCGTTGCGGCTGCCATCGGTCAGC
>JBEVJH010000281.1:0-4765 GCA_040510355.1 Aestuariivirgaceae bacterium | reverse complement strand
TCGAGGATCACATCCGGCCGGTCCCAGTCGCCGTTCCACAGGAAGCCGGACGGGCAGACATCGGTGGTGAGCCGCCGCTCGAAGCCATGGAGCTGGTCAGGACCGATGAAATGGCATTTGCCCGAGAGGCAGGTGTCATAGCCGTTGAGCCGCATATAGTGGCCGATGGTCGGAATGCCGGCCGCAAGCTCCGAGCCGCTGTCATAGACCCCGATGGTCGAGCCGAGCTGCCCGGTCATCATCGCGGCGCGCGCCGGCACGCACATCGGGCTGTTGGTGTAGGCGTTGTCGAACACCACGCCGCGGCGGGCGATCGCGTCGATGTGGGGCGCCTCGACCAGCGGATGGCCGTAACAGGGCAGCGCATGCGGCGACAGCTGGTCGGCCATCAGGAACAGGATGTTGTTCGCCCGCTTCATCGTGCTTCCTCCAAGGCTTCCCCGTTTGGCGCTCGCCCTTCGAGGGCGCGCTGCATCAGCACGCTGTCGACCCAGCCGCCGAATTTGAACCCCACCCGCTGCAACGTCCCGACATGGCGGAAACCGAATTTGCGATGGAGCTTGATCGAGGCATGGTTGTCGCGGTCGCCGATCACCGCCACCATCTGCCGCCAGGGCCCGCCCTCGCAGCGCTCGATGAGTCTGGCGAGCAGCGCGCCGCCAAGGCCCCGTCCGGCCCATCCTCGCGAGACATAGACCGAGTCCTCGATGGTGAAGCGATGGGCGCTGCGGCTGCGATAGGGTCCGGCATAGCTATAGCCGGCCACCCGCCGGTCGGCCTCGGCCACCAGATAAGGCAGCCCATACGACAGGACCGCGCGCCAGCGCTCGGTCAAATCCTGGGCTGCCGGCGGTGTCTCCTCGAAGCTCGCCAGACCGGTCAGGACGTGGTCGGCATAGATCGCCGCGATCGCCGGAAAATCGCTTTCCGCCGCATCACGGATGATCAAGCCTGTCGCCTGATCTAATGGCCGCTGCCCCTGCCGACGCTGGTACCGCCGCTGCGCGACGAGCCGCTGAAGCCGCGGCTGCTGTAGCCGCCGCTATAGCCGGCGCTGGCACGCGCGCCGGGGGCTCGCGCCTTGGCCTTGCCGTCGCCGGTGGCCGTGGCGGTTGCGGTGCCGGTGGGGTTTCCGCTGGTGAAATTCGCCTTGGCATCGGCGGTGCCGGTCGACGTCCGGACCGAAGCGCTTGACGAGCTGGTGAAGCCGGTTCCCGTCACCCCGCTCACGCTGGTGGTAGCCTTGGCGTAGGAGCCGCCGCTGCTGGCGGTGGCCGACGTCGATTGGGCAAAGCCCGGACCGGCAGCCCCGAAGCACGCGCCGAAAGCAATGGCGGTGGCCGCCAAAAGAACCGATGTTCGCATCAAAGCCGTCTCCACTCGTGCATTAACCAACCAGTTGATACCATAGCAGTTCTTCATGATCGGGGCGAGCGTGATATCTGGCCGACAAAGCGGGTGAGGTGTCGGTAACTTTCACGACAATGTCGCAATCTGGATTGAACGCATGACCGAGAACGATCTCTGCCTTGGACTTGCTCTTGCGCTGATTTTTCTGGTGGCGGCCCTGGCGGTCCGCGCTGCCATTGTGAGGGCGGCAAACACCCCGCGGAGCGACCTCCAGCGCGCGCTGAAGCGCAATGGCATCTCGGTCGCCATCCTGGGCAAGGCCGAGGATGCCTTGCTGTGGACCGAGGCGGCGGGCTATGTCGACGACAAGAGTGCGGCAGCCGCCGTCTCGCATGCCGAGCACCGGATCATCGACCGCATCAACAAGCTGTTCGATTGACGCCTTTGGGCGCAATAATCGGAGTGCGGCGCCGGTGCCTCTCGTGACAGGACGGGGCTTCCACGGAAAGGACGGTTCGATGCGACGGTTCGCTTGCCTGCTGCTCCTCCTCCTGCCTATCGACGCCGCCGCCGCCGGCGACCGACCCCTCGAGGCCGGTGCCTATCGGATCCGCTTTCGCCTGGAGCTGCCGCATGTCGAGCGCTGGGCGGTGGAGAAGACCGGCACGGCCTGTCTCGCCGGCCTGCCGGTGGCCGGTCGCGCCTATCTGCCGATCCTCAGCGCCAACATGCCGTTCAGGGGCTGCGCGATCAAATCCTTGCACGCGACCGGCAAGGTGCTGGAATACGACATCGCCTGCCCGGGGCGCGGCGCCGCCAAGGCGCATGCCGTCTACACGCTTTCGGATGGCGGCTTCGAAGCACGCATCTTCATGACAATGGGGGCCAAGAACATGACCATGACCGAGGTCCAGCAAGGGCGGCGCGACGGCCCATGCGCGGTGGCCAATCGGGAACCCGGGCTGCCGGAGATTCGTTGAAGGCGCACGAGCGCAGGAGGCTTCGCATGGCGAGACTTGACCCGGCAATTCCCGGTGCACTCGACAAGGTGCTCGGCGAGCGGGTGAGCCGGCCCTTCTCCGCAACCCGCCTCATCGGCGGAAAGCTGCGCAACCTCTATGATGATGCCGAGCAACAGGACATGCTGGGACTGACCAAGCTGCTGCGTGTGCTGGAGGACGAGCCCCCGGCCGATTGAACGAGAACCCCAGTGCGAGAACGGACCAAGTGGGGCCTGAGGTGGAGCGCGCTCGCGATTTTCCTGCTCCTCTGTGTGCTTGTCTGGGTGTTTCGCGGCTACCACTGAGCGACGGTCATGAGAACCGGCGGGCGAACCACTGGGCGCCGAGCAGCAGGACGATGATCAGGACGCCGATCAGAAAAACCAGCGCCAGATATTCCTGAGCGATGCTGACCAGCGCCACCATCAGCAGCAGCAGGAGCCCGACCAGCGCGAAGAGCCAGTCGAGATGGATGCCGGCCAGCAGGCACCCGAGCGCCAGGATCAGCAGCGAGCTCAAGCCGGTGGCGGCCGCGGTCTCTTCCCCCCGCCCCTGGATGAAATTGAAATCCAGGATGATGGCGAGCCCAACGCTCAGCCAATGCAGGATCTGCCGCACAACCATCTGGTTGAGGCTGCGCGCATCTTCCCAGGCCGCAATGGTGCACATCACGCCGAAGATCGGCACGAGGGCGAGCCAGTAGGTTCGCGCCCAGGTGGCGTCGGCCAGGGTGACGGCCGCCCCGACCATGGCGAGCAGAACCATGGCGATGGCCATCATCTTGGGCAGGGTGCGGCCGCCAGGATCGGCGCTGTCTTCGTGTTGGTTGCTCATGGCGCCTCGATCGTTGGCAGGAACCGGATGCGCGAATAGTGCCGACGGGCATGCTCGGGCGGCAAGATCTTTGTCGAGGGGACGTTTCTTCTCTAATGATAGGGGAACGGCCATGATCGTCGGGAGCAAGACCATGCATGTCGCCAATCTTCAGCTCGAAGGCCTGTTGATGGCCGTCGCATCGGTCAACAATGTGCTGGTCCGCAAGGGCGTGGTGTCGATCGCCGAGATCGACGACGCATTGGCCAAAGCCGAGAGCGGCCTGATGGCGGACGAGCATGTGGCGGGCGACATGAGCGCCTCGAACCGCGACGCCGTCTGCTTCCCGATCCGCTTCCTGAGGCTCGCCAATCTCGGTCAGTCGGAGGATGCCGTGCAGAGTTTCGCCGAGCTCGCCCGCGAGGTCGGCCGGCTCAAATAGAGGATAGACGCCGGAGATATCGTCATGAAGCTCGAATTCCATACGCTCGACGTGTTCACCGCGGAGCCGCTCGGCGGCAATCCGCTCGCCGTGGTGCTCGGCGCCGCCGGGCTCGACGATCGGCTGATGCAGCAGGTGGCGCGCGAGTTCAATCTGTCCGAGACGGTGTTCGTCCTCGGCGGTGCGCCGAACGGGCAGGATGCGGTGCCGGTCAGGATCTTCACGCCGCGCAGCGAGCTTCCCTTCGCCGGCCACCCCGTCATCGGGACCGGCGTGCTGCTCTCGGAGCTTCGCCACAAGGACGGCTGCCCGTTCGAGACCGGGCTGACGCTCGCCACCAAGGCGGGGCCGGTGCCGCTCTCCGTCACCCGCATTGCCGGCGCCGCGCGGGCGCAATTGACCGCGCCGCGCCTCGCTTCCGGCAGGGAGACCGGCTTCACCGATGTGGCGGTCGCCGCGGCGGTCGGGCTCGCGCCCGCGCAGATCGGCTGCGGCCGCCACCGGCCGCAGGTCCTGGCCGGGACGGCACCCATATTGGCGGTCCCGGTGGTCGGCACCGAGGCGCTCGGCAGAGCCGCGGTGGCCCATGAGGCCTGGCAGCCGATCCGGAAGGCGACAGGGAGCATCGGCATCTATGCCTACACCGCGCTCGCGACGCCCGGCGCTTGGCGGGTCCGTTTCTTCGCCCCCGACGAAGGAATCGCCGAAGACCCTGCCACCGGGCTGGCAGCGGTTGCGTTCCCGACGCAGGTCGTGACTTTCGACGCCCCGGCCGACGGCACGCTCCGCCTTGCCCTCGAGCAGGGGATCGAGATGGGGCGGCCGAGCTTCATCGATGTCGAGGTCGACATCCGCGCCGGAGCCCAGGCCGCGGTTCGGGTCGCCGGCCAGGCGGTTCAGGTCACGTCCGGAACCTTGCGGCTGTGAAATCACCGGTCGATTTTGCGTCTTATACCAATCCCATAGCGTGAAGTTCTGGGGAGACAGCCGCGTCTCCGATGATATGCTGTGCTCTTCTCGGCCACCTGAATGGCCCGAGGACAAGAAATGATAAGCCCAGGAGAGCTTGAGCATGTCAGACGTCGCAGCGGATCGTGTGGAGACGGTCGGACGAGGTGTCGTCGTTACCCCGCAAGAGCAGCGCAAGGTGGTGTTCGCC
>JBEVJH010000280.1:0-13014 GCA_040510355.1 Aestuariivirgaceae bacterium | reverse complement strand
ACCATCACGCGGCGGTTGTAGGCAAAGCCGGCGAGGATCGCCAGGGTCGTCTCGCGGTTGAAGAGGTAATCCTCGTCGAGGTCGGGCACATGCTCACCAACCTGCGAGAACGCCGGAACCTCCAGGTTGGTGTCGATCCCGAACAGCTGGCGGACGGAAACCTTGATGTCCGGCACTCTGATTTCGGATTCGGCAGGTAATTCGCCAGTGCTCATTGCGGTCATGACTGAACTTTCTTGGATGCCGCGGCCCGATCTCCAGCGGTGGCTGGCTCGAACGGACGCTTTTAGTCGGTGAGAACAAGTGCCGCAAGGCGGAGGAACGACGCGCTCTTAGCAGAAACCCGAGCTTTTGAGGCGGTCATAGGCCTGGATAATCTCCCGGAAACGGTCCTCCATCGCCCGGCTGCCGCCATTGGCATCGGGATGGAAGCGTTTGACGAGCGCCTTGTATTGGGCCTTGACCTGCTCCGGCGTGGCGTGCTCGTCGAGGCCGAGGCTTTCGAGTGCCTTGCGCTGACCATTGAGAAGGGCGCGCGGAACCGGGGTGGCGGCGGGCCGCGCCGTCTGGTCGCCGAACAGGCCATAGGGGTCGCGGCTCAACTTTCCGGTCGAGCCGTTGCGGCGGAACCGGCCGCCATTCAGTTCGGCCCACGAGTTCTCCCCGAGCTTCCAGGTGGGGCGGTGACCGGTGGCATCAGCCTTCTGAAAGCCGCGCACCGCCTCGTCGTCCATCCCGGCGAAGTAGTTGTAAGTCTTGTTGTATTCCTTGACGTGCTCGAGGCAGAAATCGTGATACTCGCCTTCGGCCCGGCGGCCCTTCGGGGCCCGGTAGCCGCCATGTTGCGAGCAGCCCGGCCATTGGCACTGGGTGGCCTGCCGGTCCGCCTCCTGATGGCGCGGCTTGACGCGGATGCTGTCGAAATATTTGGACTCGGGGTTCATCGTTCTGGGATTATGGTGGCGGTCGATCGATGCCGCAAGCCGAGGATGGGCAACGGTGACGAAGAAAATGTGAATGATGAACAGGACAGGCAAGGCGCCGCTTGGAGCGGTCGGCAGAGAAATCCTCAACAAGTTGGCGTTGGCATTCCCGGATGCGGAATTGATGCTCGAAGATCAGTCGCATCTGCATGCCGGGCATGCGGGGGCACGCCCCGAAGGGGAGACCCATTTCAAGCTACAGGCAGTGGCGCCGGCCTTTGCCGGAAGGAGCCGGATCGAGCGTCACAGGATGATCAATAGGGTGCTCAAGGACGAGCTCAGCGGAACGGTGCATGCGCTGGCGATCGTCGCGCGAGCGCCCGGAGAATAGCTTCCGTCGGCTCAGGCCTTACTGGCCGAGCGGGGTGATGCGGATCGACACCAGCTGATTGCGGCGCTTGCGAACCACCTCGAAGCGAAAGCCATGAAAGGTGAAGGCCTGGCCGGCTTCAGGTATCATCTGAGCCTCGTGAATCACGAGGCCGGCGATGGTGGTCGCCTCGTCGTCGGGCAAATGCCAACCGTGCATGCGATTGAGATCGCGGATCGGAACGGCACCATCGACGACATAGCTGCCTGAGGATTCGCGCCTGACGCCGACGGCTCCGACATCGTGCTCGTCGCGGATCTCGCCAACGATCTCCTCAAGGATGTCCTCCAGGGTGACCAAGCCCATGACCTCGCCATATTCATCGACCACGAGGGCGAAATGGACCTTGCGCCGCAGAAAGGCGGCGAGCTGATCGGCCACGGTGGTGGTGTCGGGAACGAACCAAGGCGGGGTGAGAATCTCCTCGATGTCGATGCGGGTGACATCGCCATGGGCAGCCTGCAAAGCCGCGAACAGATCCCTGGCATGAAGCACGCCGATGATATTGTCCGGCCGTTCGCGCCATACCGGAAAGCGGCTGTGCCCCGACTTCAGGACTTCCTCGAGGATCTGGGCCGACGGGCTTGCGGCATCGAGGCTGCGCATCTTGGTGCGATGCACCATCACGTCGAAGAGCTCGAGCTCCTTGAGGTCGAGAACGCCGCCCAGCATGTCGAGATCGATCTTGCCCGCGGTGCCGCTGCGCTGATGGAGATCGATGGTGCCGCGCAGCTCGTCGTCGACCGAGCGGCTGCTGGCGGTCGTCGGATCGACGCCGACAAGCCTGAGGAGCCGAATGATCCCGCCATCGATGGCGCCGGCGAGCGGCGCGAGCAACCGGGCTACAACGGCGAAGGGTGCGGCGGTCACCAGCGCAATGCGGTCGGGTGCGATCGACGCGATGGCCTTGGGCAGGGCCTGAACGAAGAGCAGGGCCAGAATTGCAATGGCGGCGGCGGCATAGATAGGCCCTGCAACCCCGTACCAATCGAGGGCAAGGTGGGTGGCGATAGCGGTCGCGAGCACCAACGCCGCGGCGGCTCCGACGACGATCGCCGCGGTGACCTGCTCGGGCGAGGCGATCATCTGGCGCACGGCGATCGCCTGGGCGACGCCACGCCGTTCGAGCTCGGTCATGCGGCTGCGCGAGGCCGCTCCGATCGCGGTGCCGGCGGTCACCAGGAAGGCGGCGAACAACAGGAGCGCGGCAATCGCCGCGATCTCCAGGCTGTGGTCGAAGGTCATCGCATCGCAAGCTCATCGGTGAGGAAACCGATGATCGCCTCCTCCGGAATGCCGGTCTCGACATAGGCTTCACCAATGCCGCGGACAAGAATGAAGGCGAGCTTGCCGGAGCGCGCCTTCTTGTCGTGGCGCATGATGGCGAGCAGGCTTGGCGCATCGGGCAGGAGCTCGCTGATGGCGGCGACCCCGGTCGGAAGCCCGAGCGATCCGAGATGCGCCGTCACCCTGGCAGCGGTACCCGGCGGACAGCGGCCCAATCGCTCCGACAGGCGGAAGGCCATGGCCATGCCGATCGCCACTGCCTCGCCGTGGATGAGCCGACCGCCATAGCCGGTAGCAGCCTCCAAGGCGTGGCCGAAAGTATGGCCGAGATTGAGAAGGGCGCGCCGGCCGGTCTCGGTCTCGTCGGCAGCGACGATGGCGGCCTTGGCACGACAGCTCGTTGCGACCGCGTGCTTCAAAGCCTCTGGATTGCAGGCCAATACGTCACGCCCATTGGCCTCGAGCCAAGCGAAGAAGGCGCTGTCGCCGAGAAGCCCGTATTTGACGACCTCGGCATAACCTGCCCTGAGCTCGCGCTCCGGCAGCGTGCGCAGCAGGGCGAGATCGGCGATCACCGCCTGCGGTTGGTGGAATGCACCGATCAAGTTCTTGCCCAATGCCGAGTTGATCCCGGTCTTGCCGCCGACTGAGGAATCGACTTGTGCAAGCAGGGTGGTCGGCACCTGAACATAGGCGACCCCGCGGCGAAGAACGGCTGCGGCAAAGCCGGCGAGATCGCCGATGACGCCGCCACCAAAGGCGATGACGAGGTCGGAGCGCTCGACGCCGGCGGCGAGCAGCCGCTCGCATAGCGCGGATAGTCCGTCATAACTCTTGCTCGTTTCGCCGGGTGGCACCAGCACCGCGGCAGTGGCGATCCCAGACGCCGCGAGGGCTTCCTCGAGCGACTGCAGATGAACCGCCGCCACATTTTCGTCGGTGACGATGACGCAATAGGACCGCCGAAGCAGCGGCCCCACTATGGCTCCGATCTGCTCCAGGACGCGGTGGCCGATATGAATCGTGTATGACCGCGGGCCAAGAGCCACATCGACAGTGGCGGGCGGCTCGGCATGGGATCGGTTGTCGGCGGTCATTGCTGGCGGCATGGTCCTTGTCATTTGCCCTAACACATATGCTCACCGCTCTCGCCGGTGCGGTCGTCCGCCTTGTCGAGACGTGAGAAGTACTCGAGGAGTGCCTGGAGCAGGTCACTCACGATGACATTGTGCGACAAGTCCCGGCTGTCGATGGTGATAGCGGCTTCGGCGTAGACAGGGTAGCGCTCATCGATCAGCTGTCGCATGACGGCTTCCGGATCAACGGTGTCGAGCAGCGGGCGGTTGGAGCGGCGCCGCACCCGCTTCATGAGGAGCGGCAGATCGGCCCTGAGCCATACCGACAGGCCACGCCCGGCAATGAGCTTGCGGGTCTCGGCATTCATGAAGGCTCCGCCGCCGGTGGCAAGGACCTGCGGGCCGTTGTCCAGCAGCCGGGTGATGACCCGTCGTTCGCCGTCGCGGAAATAGGCTTCGCCGTGGTCGGCGAAAATCTCCGGAATTGTCTTGCCGGCGGCCCGCTCGATTTCGAGATCGGCATCGACGAAGGGCAGATCCAGGCGCTCCGCCAGCCGCCGCCCGACGGTCGTCTTGCCGGCGCCCATGAGGCCGACGAGCACGATCGACTGGTCCGCAACGCCGGTGCGGATGTAGGAAATCTCGCGTGGCGCTATCCGCCTCGACATCGTCCAAAGCCCATTCGAAGGCCGCACCAGACTGGGGATAACACTGGATCAAGGCCCAAGCTTGCGTTTGCATCCTCACCCCGGATCGGTAACAATGCCGGCCTGTCACCATCCTGTCGAGTGAGAGGGAGGGCGCGGCTTGCCGTCGAGCCTTCGGTTTTTGTTAATCGTACTGTGTTTGGCTGGCGCTGGTTATGGCGCGGTCTGGGCATTGTCGTCATTCGCGCCAGAACCGTCCGAAATCGTAAAACCGGTGACCAGTGACCGCCTCAACAACTGACCGTGTCGGGCCTGATCGACGATCACATCGGCTGATCGAACGATTTATCGAGATGATGAGCGCGGAGCGTGGTGCGGCGGCCAACACACTCGAGGCCTATCGCCGGGATCTGGTCGACTACAGCGGCTGCCTGAAATCGCGCGGAACATCCGTCGAGCGGGCGCGACCCGAAGATGTCAGCGCCTTCGCATCGAGCCTGGAAGCGGCGGGACTGAAGCCAACGACAATCCAGCGCCGCTTGTCGGCGGTGCGGCAACTCCACCGCTTCCTGTTCGCCGAACAGTTGTCCATCGACAATCCTTCAACCTCGACAAGCGCATCGAAGCCCGTCGCGGCGCTGCCGACGGTGATGAGCGAGAGCGAGGTCACGCGGTTGCTGGCGCAAGCGCGGTCGGAGGCGGACATTGCCGGTCGCGGGCAGCGGCTGCGCGCCCAGCGGCTCGCCTGCCTCGTCGAACTGCTCTATGCAACGGGTTTGCGCGTCTCGGAACTGGTCGGGCTCAAGACCGGCGCGGTCGAGAAGGGACGCGATGTCCTGATCGTGCGAGGCAAGGGCGGGCGCGAGAGGATGGTGCCGATCTCGCCGCGTGCCCGCAACGCCCTCCAGCTTTGGCTCGAATTTCGGGCGGGCGAGGCCTCGTTCAAGTCCGGTGATCACATCTTTCCCTCGCATGGACGCGCCGGGCATCTATCGCGCCAGCATTTCGCGCTGGAATTGAAGGCGCTGGCAACCCGGGCGGGACTCGATCCCGAACTCGTCCACCCGCATGTGCTGCGGCACGCCTTCGCCACGCATCTGGTGAATTCCGGCGCCGATCTGGTCTCGGTGCAGCAGATGCTTGGGCATGCCGATATCTCGACGACTCAGATCTACACCCATGTCAGCGGCGAGAGACTGCGCCATCTGGTCGAGACCCATCACCCGCTGGCCGGGCCCCCGGCAAGCATCAGGCGAGTTGACAGAGATGTCCAAGGTGGCCACCTTCCGTTGCCCAAGTCAGTCGCAAGGCCGTGATGCATACCTATCTCGAATTCGAAAGCCAAGTCGCTGAACTCGAAGGGAAAATCGCCGAGCTCAGGGCGCTGGCTGTTGACGATCCGGGAATGTCGATCGACGAGGAGGTCGGCCAGCTCGAGCGCAAGGCGGCCAAGAGCCTGGCGGATCTCTATGCAACATTGACGCCGTGGCAGAAGACCCAGGTCGCCCGCCACGCGCTCAGACCCCACTTCCTCGACTACCAAAGCCAGCTGTTCAGGGATTTCATGCCGCTCGGCGGCGACCGCAACTATGGTGACGACCAGGCAATCGTCGGCGGCCCGGCCTGGTTCGGCGAGACTGCGGTCATGCTGATCGGTCAGGAGAAGGGCCATGACACCTCCTCGCGGCTCAAGCACAATTTCGGCATGGCGCGGCCCGAGGGCTATCGCAAGGCGGTAAGGCTCATGGAGCTCGCCGAACGGTTCGGCCTGCCGGTGCTGACCTTCATCGATACGGCTGGCGCCTATCCCGGCATCGGGGCCGAGGAGCGCGGCCAGGCAGAGGCGATCGCACGCTCGACCGATCGCTGCCTGGGGCTTGGGGTGCCGATCATCTCGGCAGTGATCGGCGAAGGTGGGTCGGGCGGTGCGGTGGCCATCGCCACCGCCAACCATGTGCTGATGCTCGAGCATTCGATCTACAGCGTGATCTCGCCGGAGGGAGCAGCATCCATTCTGTGGCGCGATTCGGCGCGGGCCAAGGACGCGGCGACGGCGATGAAGGTCACCGCACAGGACCTGAAGCAACTTGGGGTGATCGACGAGATCGTCAAGGAGCCGACCGGCGGTGCGCATCGCAATCCGGAAGAGGCGGTGGCCGCTGTCGGCGCAGCTTTGGAGGAGCCGCTCGAGCGCTTCTCGGAAATGAGCCCGCGACAGCTGCGCACGCATCGTCGCGACAAGTTCCTGTCAATCGGCCGGGTGATCTGACGGGGCTTTGGCGTTGTTCAGCGTATTTCGGACAAAGGACCGACTCCGCTCGGTCGGATTCGGCATCGGCCCGATGCGGCGGCTGGTCGTCCTCGTCATCGCCGTCGCGCTGACCGGATGCATGACAGATGACGATCGAGCGCTTCAGCCGCTGCCCGACACGACCAAGGTCGAGCTCGCCGCACACGGCCTCAAGCTCGGCGCCCCGATCTATGTCCGCGTCTTCAAGGCCGAAAGCGAGATGGAGGTGTGGCTCAGGCGCAATGATGGTGAATATGCGCTGTTCCGAACCTATCCGATCTGCAACTGGTCGGGCGACCTCGGTCCCAAGACCCGGGAGGGCGATAAGCAGGCGCCAGAAGGGTTCTACATGGTATCGGCCCGGCAGATGAACCCGAAATCGAGGAACTATCTGGCGTTCAACATCGGCTATCCCAATGCCTTCGACAGGGCACATGGCTCTACCGGCTCAGCCCTCATGGTGCATGGCGGGTGCCGATCGGCAGGCTGCTTCGCGATCACCGACAATGCGATCAAGGAGCTGTTCGTGCTGGCACGTGAGGCCTTCACGGCGGGTCAGCGAGAATTCCCCGTCCATGCCTATCCGTTCCGCATGAGCGAAGAGAACATGGCAATCCGCGAGGGCAATCGCTGGTACCCGTTCTGGCAGAACATGAAACAAGGCTACGACGCTTTCGAGATCAGCCGCCGACCGCCGGTGGTCGGGGTCAGAGACCAACGCTACGTGATCTTTCTCGACGACCAGTTCGTGCCGCCCGAGTTCCGCATCCAGTCGGCGGGCGCGACATCCACGGCCCGGCTGATCAATGGCTGGTTCAGATAGGGACTTAGGAGAAGGCGCCGTGGCAGTGCTTGTACTTCTTGCCCGAACCGCAAGGGCACTGCTCGTTGCGACCGATCTTGCCGCGGGGTGCCGCCTCGCGCATGTCGCCGGCGCCCAATAAAGCGGCTCCGGCGGCGCCCGGGAGGCTGGCGCCGGCAGCAGCGCCGGCGAATGCAAGGCCAGCCTCGAGCATGTCGTCCTGGCCGGTGAACGGGTTGAGGTGGTGCGCCTCCATCGGCGGCAGGTCGTCGGCGACCGGGAGGCCCTCCGGCGGCCGATCGGCGATCTCGACCCGCATCAGCTGCGAGGTGGTCATTTCACGCAGCCGGATGATCATGGATTCGAAGAGATTGAAGCCTTCGGTCTTGTACTCGTTCAGCGGATCGCGCTGACCATAGCCTCGCAGGCCAACTGCCTGGCGCAAATGCTCGAGCACCACCAAATGCTCACGCCAGAGGTGGTCAAGGGTCTGCAGCAGCACCTGCTTCTCGACGAAGCCCATGATGTCGCTGCCCCATTTCTCCCGCTTGCCGGCGTAGAGCTCGTCCACGGCCTGGCGCACCCGCTCGCGAATCTCCTCATCGGCGATGCCTTCCTCCTGCGCCCAATCCTCGACGGGGAAATCGATCGCCACCAGTTCCCGCAGCTTCTCGCGCAGGCCGACGGCGTTCCATTGCTCGGCATAGGCATCGGGCGGGATGAAGGTCGCGACCGCATCCTCGATCACCTGGTGGCGCATGTCGTCGATGGTGGCGGACACGTCCTCGCCACGCATGATCTCGATACGCTGCTCGAAGATTACCTTGCGCTGATCGTTCATCACATTGTCGAATTTCAGCAGGTTCTTGCGGGCATCGAAGTTGCGCGCCTCGACCTTTTGCTGGGCCTTCTCCAGGGCCTTGTTGATCCAGGGATGGATGATCGCCTCGCCTTCCTGAAGGCCGAGACGCTGCAACATTCCGTCCATCCGCTCGGAGCCGAAAATACGCATCAGATCGTCCTCGAGGGAGAGGTAGAAGCGCGAGCGCCCGGGGTCGCCCTGCCGGCCGGAGCGGCCGCGCAGCTGGTTGTCGATGCGGCGGCTTTCATGGCGCTCGGTGCCGATGACGCAAAGGCCACCGGCGGCGATCACCTTCTCCTTGGCGGCCGCGATCTCGGCCTGGATCTCGTCGGCGCGGCGCAATCTTTCGCTTTCGTCGGTGACGTCGGAAAGCTCGGTCCTGATCCGCATGTCGGCATTGCCGCCGAGCTGGATATCGGTGCCGCGGCCGGCCCTGTTGGTGGCGATCGTCACCGCGCCCGGCTTGCCGGCCTGGGCGATGATGTAGGCCTCCTGCTCGTGATAGCGGGCGTTGAGCACATTGTGGGGAACGCCGCGCTTCTTGAGCTCGCTCGCCAGGATCTCCGATTTTTCGATCGAGGTGGTGCCGACCAGCGCCGGCTGGCCGCGCTTCATGCAGTCGTCGATCTGCTCGATGATCGCCGTCAGCTTCTCCCGGTTGGTGCGGTAGACCTCGTCGTCCTCGTCCCGGCGCATCACCGGCATGTTGGTTGGAACCTCGACGACATCGAGCTTGTAGATATCCATGAACTCGTCAGCTTCCGTTGCAGCTGTGCCGGTCATTCCGGCAAGCTTGTCGTAGAGGCGGAAGTAATTCTGGAAAGTAACCGACGCCAAAGTCTGGTTCTCTGGCTGGATAGCCACGTGCTCCTTGGCCTCGAGCGCTTGATGAAGGCCCTCTGAATAGCGACGCCCCGGCATCATGCGGCCAGTGAACTCGTCGATGATGATGACCTGATCGTCCTTGACGATGTAGTCCCGGTCGCGCTGAAACAGCTTGTGAGCGCGAAGTGCCTGATTGACGTGGTGCACAAGTGTGATGTTCTCGACGTCATACAGCGAGCCGCCCTGAAGCAGATCGGCCGACTTCAGCATGCTCTCGATATTCTCGTTCCCGGCCTCGGTCAGGTGAACCTGGCGTGTCTTTTCATCGAGCTCATAGTCCGCGGCAACCAGCCGCGGCATCAGCGCGTCGACGGTGTTGTAGAGGTCGGAGCGGTCCTCGACGGCACCGGAGATGATGAGCGGCGTGCGAGCCTCATCGATCAGGATCGAGTCGACCTCGTCAACGATCGCGAAATGATGACCGCGCTGGACCATCTCTTCGAGATGGTACTTCATGTTGTCGCGGAGATAGTCGAAGCCGAGCTCGTTGTTGGTCCCGTAGGTGACGTCGCAAGCATATTGCTCGCGTCGCTCGGCATCGTCCAAGCCATGAACAATGCAGCCCACGCTGAGGCCGAGAAACTTATAGATTCGGCCCATCCATTCGGCGTCGCGCTTTGCCAGATAGTCGTTGACGGTCACAACATGGACGCCCTTGCCGGTCAGGGCATTGAGGTAGACGGGAAGCGTGGCAACCAGGGTCTTGCCCTCGCCGGTCTTCATCTCGGCGATTCTGCCCTCGTGGAGGACCATGCCGCCGACCAGCTGGACGTCGAAATGACGCTGGCCCAAGGTGCGGCGGGCCCCCTCGCGGACTGTCGCAAAGGCTTCAGGAAGAAGCTTCTCCAAGCTTTCGCCCGCGGCGGCGCGTTCCTTCAACACGACAGTGCGCGCGCGCAGGGCCTCGTCGTCGAGGGCGGCCGTCTCGCCTTCCAGGGCGTTGATCTGAGCGACTGTGGGTCGGTATTTCTTGACCTTTCGGTCATTTGAGTTGCCGAAAATCTTGGTGGCGAGCGAGCCCAAGCCGAGCATGAGACGGTTCCTTGGTGAGACGGCGTCTTTTAACGGAGGCTGCGCACCCGAGCAACGTGATTGCAGTGCTTATTCCGGGGGCGGCAGGCGCCGCCTTTCGGGGGAGGTGGCCGTCATGCGAGGCTTTGTCAAGGCGGCGGCGTGGCCCGCATGTCACAGTGCCTACCAAAGGTCACACATGCGGCACATTATTGGGCGACCACTTGGTCCGGAGGCTTGCAAACTGCCTTCGATGGGACCATGGTGCCGCCGCGAAAGGGCTCCAGCGCGCCCGAAGCGGTTGGGGAAGATTGCTACCGGTGGCTTATTGTTGCCGGATTTGAGCGGCAATCAGCGCGGCATTCAGGCCCCGAGGCAGGCCCGACACTCTCAGTTGACGGTTGGATCGATGAAGATCAGTAGAACAGCGCTCATTGCTCTTGCAACTGCGGCATTGCTCGGCCCCGGTGCTGCGACCGTGCTTGGCCAGACACAGCCAGCTCAGCAGGCTCCGGCATCGAAGCAGCAGCCAGCCAATGCGAAGGCCGAAGTCTTCAAGCCGGACATGACCAACAAGGAAAGGGTGGTCGCAAAGGTCAATGGCCACGGGATCACGGTCAAGGAGATCGAGCTCGCGGCCGACGACATCCTGCCACAACTTCCGGATGTTCCGGCCAATCTGCGCTATCCATTCCTGGTCGAGTACCTCATCGAACGGCACCTTCTGGCGCAGGCGGCGGTCAATGAGGGGATGGGCGAGAGCGCAGAGTACAAGCGGCGACTCGCCTTCTATCAGGCCAAGGCGCTGCGCGATGCCTATTTCACCGAGAAGCTCAAGCCGGCCGTGACCGACCAGGAAGTCAAGGCCGCCTATGATCGCGAGGCGTCCAAGATCAAGCCGGAGAAGCGGGCGCGGGCGCGGCACATATTGGTGGGCAGCGAGAAGGACGCCGAGGCGGTGCTGGCGCGGCTCGACAAGGGAGAGAAGTTCGAGGATGTGGCCAAACAGGTCAGTCTCGACGGCTCGAAGGACTACGGAGGTGACCTCGGCTATTTCAGCGCCGGCGAGATGGTGCCCGAGTTTTCGAAGGCAACCTTCGCGCTGAAGCCGGGCGAAGTGTCGAAGCCGGTCAAGACGGATTATGGATGGCACATCATCAAGCTCGAAGATTTCAAGGAGGGCGGGCCTCAGCCATTCGACCAGGTCAAGAACGCCATCAAGCTCGTGCTGGTGCGCGAGAAGGTCCAGAACCGCCTCCTGGAGCTCAGGACCAAGGCGCAGATCGAGGTGATGGATCCTGATCTGAAGAAGCTGCAGGAGCGCAGCGAGCAGCAGCGGCAACAGATCATGCAGCGGCTCCAGCAGCAGGGTGGCAGCGCGGCCGGCGGCGGTGGTGGTGGCGGCGCGGGCGCCGCTCCGGACAATGGCGGCGGCAAGCAGGATCTCGAGATCCCGCCACCCCAGTAGGCGGCAGCGACCATGGCAGCCGGATCACAGCGATCGCCGCTGGCGCCTATCGCGTTCCCGCGACTGCCGGAGATCAATGGCGTGCGGCTCGGCGTCGCAGAATCGGGCGTTCGCTATCGCGACAGGTCGGACGTGCTGGTTGCCGTGCTGGACCCCGGAACGGCGATTGCCGGCTGTTTCACGGTTTCGAAGACGCGTTCGGCACCAGTGGATTGGGACAAGGCCAATCTCGCAGGGGGCAAGGCCCGTGCATTTCTGGTCAATGCTGGCAATGCGAACGCCTTCACCGGTGCGAGAGGCGTTCAGACGGTGGCTGGGACGGTCGGCGAGCTCAGTCGACTTCTCGGTTGTCCGAGGCAGGAGATCTTCGTCGCCTCGACCGGCGTGATCGGCGAGCCCCTCGACGAGGCGTTGATCAATGCCGTGCTGGCACGGACCGTCGAGCATGCGACCGGCGATGGTTGGAGCGCGGCGGCAGCGGCCATCATGACCACCGACACATTCCCCAAGGTTGCCACGGCGGGCGCCGAGATTGCCGGCCATCAGGTCACCATCAACGGGATCGCCAAGGGCTCGGGCATGATCGCCCCGGACATGGCGACGATGCTGGCGTTCTTGTTCACTGATGCGAGCTTGCCGGCTCCCATGTTGCAGGAGCTTCTCACCCACAGTGTCGAGCGCAGCTTCAATGCCATCACGGTCGACGGCGACACCTCGACCTCGGACACGATTCTTCTCGCGGCAACCCAGAAGGCAGGCCCGCCGCTCGGCGGTCTCGATGATGCCGCGGACCCACGACTTCGATCCTTCAGCCGCGCACTCGATCAGGTCACGCTCGATCTGGCGCTCCAGGTCGTCCGGGATGGCGAGGGTGCCGAAAAGCTGATCGCCATAACAGTGTCCGGCGCGGAGGATGCCCGCGCGGCGCGCAGGATCGCGCTTGCGATCGGCAATTCGCCGCTGGTGAAGACCGCCATTGCGGGCAGCGATGCCAATTGGGGTCGCATCATCATGGCGGTCGGCAAATCGGGGGAGGCGGCAGACCGCGACAAGCTGCAGATTAGAATCGGCGGGCTGTCGGTCGCAAGGAACGGTATGCGCGACCCGGACTATGACGAGTCGGCGCTCACGCCGCATATGCGGGGACGCGAAATCGATATTGCGGTCGATGTCGGGGTGGGTGATGGGCGCGCGACGGTATGGACCTGCGACCTCACCCACCGCTATATCGATATCAATGGCTCCTACCGCAGCTGATGCATGCGCCGCTTGGGCGTTCATCGACTGCTAACCCTGGCGCAGAAAAGTCCCTTGCACTCTTCACCAATCGGAT
>JBEVJH010000279.1:0-4532 GCA_040510355.1 Aestuariivirgaceae bacterium | reverse complement strand
GCCCGACAAAGCCTCCGCCACCGTCAGGAGGGCGGCGGTGACGGTGGCGAGTCCCAGCATGATGAAGCCGCCGGTCAGCAGTATCGCCGCGGATTCGAGGTTGAGGCCGATCACCACCTGGCCCGGCGCATAGAAGCTGCCGAGCCCAACGGCCACGCCGGCCGCGAGGAGCAGAATGGCGATGACATACAGCAACGTTCTCATGCTCTAGTCATGAGCGCGTCTCAACCCCAGGTCAAGAAAGCTCGATCTCGCCATCAACCACATGATCGAGCCCGATCTCCGGTGCGGTGACGACGGCGTGGATCTTGATCCTGCCGGAAGCGCCGGGGGTGCGGCGCACCTGTTCCTCGATCGCCTGCTGGGCGGTCACGCCCACCTGCTTCAGGAACTTGCGCATCGACATGTTGAAACGATCGGCATCCATGCGGATGTCTCCCTGTATCGATAGAACGCGCGAATGCTGAGGCCGGCTACGGCTGACGCTACTCGACGATGATGCGGGGAGCAGGCCGCCGCGCCGCCGCGGTTCCGGACACAGCATGCCAGACCTTGGCCGCCATGTCGCGATAGATGCCTGAATGGAGCGAGTCGGGGGCCGTGACCACGACGGGGCGGCCGGAATCGGAGCGTTCGCGAAGCTCCTGGTCGAGCGGAACCTCGCCGAGAAACGGCACGCCGAGCTTCTCGGCCTCCTCGCGGGCACCGCCATGGCCGAAGATCTCGTGGCGGGTGCCGCAGGTCGCGCAGAGGAAGTAGCTCATATTCTCGACAATGCCGATCACCGGAACATTCACCTTGCGAAACATCGCGATGCCACGCCGGGCATCGATCAAGGCGAGATCCTGGGGGGTCGACACGATGACCGCGCCGGCGAGCGGGGTCTGCTGGGCGAGCGTCAGCTGAGCATCGCCGGTTCCGGGCGGCATGTCGACGACGAGGATGTCGAGCTCGCCCCAGGCGACCTCGCGCAGCATCTGCTGCAGCGCCGACATGACCATCGGGCCCCGCCAGATCATGGCGGTGTTCTCCTCGACCAGGAAACCCATGGACATGACCTTGACGCCGAAGGCCTCGAGGGGGGCGAGCACCTTCGAGCCGGGGGCGGCAGCGGTCGGGCGGGCGGTGACGCCGAGGAGCCGCGGCAGCGAGGGGCCGTAAATATCGGCATCGAGCAGGCCGACACGCAGATCCTGGCCCGCCAGGCCGAGGGCGAGATTGACCGCGGTGGTCGACTTGCCGACGCCCCCCTTGCCGGAGGCCACCGCGATGATGTGGCGGATGCCGGGGACCGCATTGGTCGCCGGCATGCGGGGCGCGTGGGGACGGTGCGCCGGCTGGGGCCGCGGCGCGGTGCGCGCCTCGGCGGTGAGGGCAATGATGGCGCGGCTCACGCCCGGCAGGCTCGACACCGCCCGCTCCGCCGCCTGCCGCATCGGCTCCAGCTCATTGGCGAGCTTCGGGTCGACGGTGATGGCGAACACCACCTGACCGTTGCGGATGGAAATCTCGGAAATCTGCCGCGAGGTCGACAGGTCGCCGTCGATTCCGGGGCCGGTGATGCCTCTGAGCGCCGCGCGGACGGCCTCGGCGGTGAGAGTTGCGGAGGTCATCGGCTCAGGCATCGCCCCTTGCTGGCGGTCACTTCGAAGGCGGCCGGCGGCCCCCGAGCTCGGCGGTGATCTCGCCGGCAATGGACAGGATCGCCTGGCCGAGCCCCGGGATCCGCTGATCGGTGATGCGGGCGGTGGGGCCGGAGATCGACAGGCCGGCCAGCGGCTGGGCGTGCTCGTCGAAAATGACGCTGGCGACGCAGCGCAGGCCCACCGCATTCTCCTCGTCGTCGATGGCGTAGCCACGCTCGCGCACCGCGCCGATCTCGCGCTTGAGCTCGGGCGCGGCCGTGATGGTGCTGCTGGTCTCGCGGCGAAGCTCGAGGGTCTGGATGATCTTGTCGGCAACCGATCCATCGAGATGCGACAGGATCGCCTTGCCCATGCCCGAGCAATGGACGGGCGCGCGGCCGCCGGGCCCGGCGATCGCCCGCATCATCTTCTGGCATTCGACCTGGGCCAGGTAGATGACCTCGCCGCGATCGAGAATGCCGAGATTCACCGTTTCACCCGACTGCTCCATGATGCGGCGCATATAGGGGCGGGCAATTGTGACAATGTCGCGCGAGCGAACGAACACCGACCCGACCCGGAAGGCCTGGACGCCGATGGCCCAGGCGGAACGCTCATTGTCGAAGCGGACGTAGCGTTCGTTCTGGAGCGTGGTCAGCAGCCGGTGGGCGGTGGAATTCGGCAGACCGACCTCATGGGCGACTTCGCTCAACGAGAGGCCCTGGGGGTGGTATGACAGCGCATTCAGCAGCTTGAGCGCACGGCTCAGCGACTGGACCTGCCCTGATGCCCGCAAGAGCTCCTTGCTGGGCACGCGAACTTCCGATTGACGTTCGTGGCTCTCGCCACGGGATCTCTGACTGGGATTCTCGAGCATGCGCAAGGGAGCCCTCGGGTTGTTTCGCCCTGATAAGCCAGGTTGGCGCGTTCCGCAATGCGGTTTCGGATCGCGACGAGCGGAAAGGACATGAGGCAGACGCCCCTCCAACCGGCCCTACTCTCGCCGATCACATCGCTATCGAAAGTGGAAAGTGCAAGAGGGACCGCGACATCAAGTTTCTGCGATGCTCCAAGTCCGGCTTAACCGTTGCTTCACCACGCCGGTAAGCGGCGCGTTAAGCGTCGCGATCATATTCTCGGACGGTGAACGCCGTGTGAGCTCGGAGGGGTTGGCAGTTGACCGCCCAGTCTGACAGGGATGCCGACCAGGAGGCCGCGCTGCTTGCCCTGTTCGTGCGCAACCAGAGGAGGGTGGCCTTGGCGCTGCCGGTGCTGGCGGCGCTCTTCGCGCTGTCGAACCTGGTGTGGGTGCGCTGGGAATCGGCGGTGATCTGGCTCGCCTGTGCGCTCGGCGCCCAGGGGGTGCAGCTGGCACTTTGCCGCTATTACGAGAGCTCGGACAACCGGCTGAGCCGGCCCGCCGAATGGGTCGGCATGCTCACGGCATCGGAGCTGCTGTTCGCTTCGTCGTGGTCGCTGCCGCTGTTCCTGTTCTGGAGCGCGGACAATCAGCTGCAGCATATCTATCTGATCGCGACATTGATGACGGTGGTGGCCATCCGCATCATGATCGCCAACAATTTCCTGCCGGTGGTGCTGGCCGGAACGGGATTCATCACGATCTTCATCCTGATCCGCTGCCTCACCGTTCATGGCCCGATCTATGTGGCGCTGGCGGCGATGGCCGTCATGACGGCGGTGCTCTTCATCCAACTGTCACGCCGGCTCGAGGAAACGGCCCGCGACATTCTCGCCTATCGGTCGCAGCGCGAGAAGCTGATCGCCGAGCTCGAACGGGCGCGCGACCAGGCGGAGCGCGACCGCAAGCGCGCCGAAGAGGCGAGCCGGGCCAAGTCGCGCTTTCTCGCCACCATGAGCCATGAGCTCCGAACGCCGCTCAACGCCATCATGGGGTTTTCCGAGATTCTCAGCCACGAGATGATGGGGCCGCATGCGGTGAGCGCCTATAAGCGCTATTCAGCCGACATCCACAGCTCGGGCCATTATCTGCTGAACCTGATCGACGACATTCTCGATCTGTCGCGCATCGAGGCAGGCCGCCAGGAGCTTGCCGAGGGCCCGGTCGATCTCGCGGCGGTAGCGGCCACCTGCGCGAAGCTGCTGCAGGCCAAGGCCGACGAACGCAGCCAGGCCCTGTCATTCGCGATTCCACGCGACTGCCCGCGGCTGATCGGCGACCGCCGCGCGCTCGCTCAGATCCTGTTCAATCTCGTGTCGAACGCCATCAAATTCACGCCGCCGCGGGGGAAGATCCTGGTGAGCGCGGCGCTCGACGACGGCGAGCGGCTGGTCCTTTCGGTGCGGGATTCAGGTCCCGGTATTCCCTCGCACGAGCTCGACGCCGCCCTCGCGGCCTTTGCCCGCGGCTCGCTCGCGACGCGGCGCGCGATCGACGGCGCCGGCCTCGGCCTGCCGATCGTCAAGGGACTCGTCAAGCTTCATGAGGGGGAGCTGGCGATCCGCTCGGTCCCGGGCCAGGGCACCATCGCCTCGGCAATCTTCCCGCGCCGGCGCGTCCTCACCGGCCCGGCGCAGCTTGGGGCCGATCCTCTGGCGGTCGCCAGCGAAAGCCAGCGCCGGCTCATCGCGCTCACGGCGTGAGCGGGTCGGCACCGTCATCCCGGCCGCTGACCCCGGCCTCGGCAAAGCTTGCCATTCCGTCATGGAGAGCGAGCGCCGCCTTCACGGCCGCATAGGCCAGCACGGCGCCCGATCCCTCGCCGAGCCGCATGCCGAGATCGAGGAGCGGCGTCTTGCCGAGCTTCGCCAGAAGGCGGCGATGGCCAGGCTCCGCGGAGCAATGGCCGGCCAGGCAATGATCGAGGGCGCCGGGCTGCTGCACCTCGAGAACGGCGGCGGCGGCGCTGACGACATAGCCGTCGAGAA
>JBEVJH010000278.1:0-16742 GCA_040510355.1 Aestuariivirgaceae bacterium | reverse complement strand
TCGGCATATTCGGCCGACATGATGGTGGCGAAGTCCATGGCAAGATTGGCGACGATCGGCGCATTCGGCTCCTTCAGCTTGAACACGACCGTGTAGTCGTCTTTCTTCTCGATCGACTCCAGCAGATCAGGCATGCCCATGTCGTTGAAGTAGTCATAAGCGCCGCCCGAGACCCTGTGATAGGGATGATCGTCCTTCCATTGGCGATTGAACGAGAACAGCACGTCATCGGCATTGAAGTCGCGGGTCGGCTTGAAGTTCTTGTTGGAATGAAACTTGACGCCCTTGCGGAGGTTGAAGGTGATCGTCTTGCCGTCCTCGGAAACGGTGTATTTCTCGGCGAGACCGGGAATGACATTGACGGTGCCGCGCTCGAACTCGACGAGCTGATTGTAGATGCCGCGCGCCGCGTCGAGGCTGGTTCCAGTGGTATTGAGTGCGGGATTGAAGTTCTCCGGCGAACCTTCCGAGCAGTAAACCAGAGATTTTGCCATTGCCGGGCCGGCCGCCAGCATGGTGGTTCCCAGCAATGCGGCCGCGAAAAGCCTGACAGCTCTCATGTCATTTCCTCCCAATGGTCAGTAGATCAGTGATTGTTTTTCCAATCAGCTTCGGCGATCTAAGCAGCTTTTCCAGGCTTTGCAAACCGTGAGCACCTTCGAAGAGACAGCAGCATAGGAGAAGATGCCTTGACCGCCACCTTGCATTTCCCGATGAGCGAATATGACCGGCGCATCCAGAAGACGCGTGCCGAGATGGCACGGCGCGGGCTCGATCTCCTGGTGATCTCGGACCCGTCGAACATGGCCTGGCTCACCGGCTATGACGGCTGGTCGTTCTATGTGCATCAAGCGGTGCTGCTCGGTCTCGAGGGTGAGCCGATCTGGTGGGGTCGCAAGATGGACGGGAACGGAGCGCTGCGCACCTGCTTCATGGCCCCGGACAACATCGCCGGCTATCCGGATATCTTCGTGCAGAACCCGGAGCGGCATCCGATGGAGCACCTCGCCGGCCTGATCGGCGAGCGCGGATTGGCGCAGAGCCGGGTCGGGGTCGAGATGGACAATTACTGGTACACGGCGGCGGCCCATGCGGCATTGAGCAGAGGCCTGCAAGGGGCGAAGGTCAGCGATGCGACGGGGCTCGTGAACTGGCAGAGGCTGGTGAAAAGCGATCTCGAGGTGGCCTTCATCCGGCGGGCGGCGCGGATCGTCGAGCGCATGCACGCGCTGATCTTCGAGATGGTCGAGCCGGGTCTGCCGAAGAACCGGCTGGTGGCGGAGATCTACAAGGTCGGGATCGAAGGGGCGGATGGCCATTTCGGCGACTATCCGGCGATCGTGCCGATGCTGCCATCCGGCATGGATGCGACGGCGCCGCATCTCACCTGGGACGATCGGCCGTTCGTGGCGGGGGAGGGCACGTTCTTCGAGATCGGCGGCTGCTACCGGCGCTATCACTGCCCGCTGTCGCGCACGGTGTTCCTCGGCGCGATGCCGAAGAAATATGCCGATGCCGAGCGGGCGGTGCTCAAGGCGACGGAGGCGGGGCTCGCCAAGGCGCTGCCCGGCAACCGGGCGGAAGAGGTGGCGGGCGCCTTCTTCGACGAGCTGGAGCGACACGGCTTCAGCAAGGATTCGCGAACCGGCTATTCGATCGGTCTCTCCTATCCGCCGGATTGGGGCGAGCGGACGGTGTCGCTCAGGCGCGGCGACAAGACCGTGCTCGAGAAGAACATGACGCTGCATTTCATGCCGGCGCTGTGGCTCGACGATGGCGGGCTCGAGCTGTCGGAGACCATCCTGATCACCGACAAAGGGGCGGAATGCGTGGCAAACGTGCCGCGACGGGTGGTGGTGAAGAAGTGAGGGCAGCTAGGCGGTAGGCAGTAGGCAGTAGGCAGTGCAGTAGGGAAGAGCTCTGCTCACGGCCTACTGCCTATCTGCCTACTGCCGCATTATCCGCACTTGCGTGGCCGGGGCGATCAGGCCAATCTTTGCCGTCCGGAATAGTAACCAGGTCGGTGGCGTAACCTGCGAGGCACCGGGCAAGCCGGTGCCAGAGCCTTCGGGAGACATGCATGTCGAACAGAAAAGTGCTGACCGTCGCTTCCGGCCTGCTGGCCGTCACGCTTGCCGGCTCGGCGGTGCTTGCGGCATCGCCGATAGAGGATCGTGAGGCGGCCATGAAGGCCATCGGCAAGGCGATGGGAGACCTCGCGAAGATCGCCAAGAAGGAAAAGAAGTTCGATGCCGCCACGGTCAAGGCCGATGCGCAGACCATCCATGACAAGCTCGGGATCGCCAAGGGGCTGTTCCCCGAAGGGAGCGACAAGGGCCACAAGACCCGGGCGCTGGCGGCGATCTGGACCGACCGGGCGACCTTCGACCAAGCGTTTCAGCGCGCCGAGGAGGCTTCGCTGGCGATGAGCCAGGTGACCAGCGAGGATCAGTTCATGCCGGCGTTGAACAAGCTCGGAGGCGCCTGCAAGAACTGCCACGACAAGTTCCGCAAGCCGGAGGAATAAAGAGCGGTCCGACCTGATGGGCGTCAAGACGCTGGCAGCGGCGATGCTCGTCATCGCCGCAGGGGCTGTCGGCGGTCTCTATCTTCTTTCGGCGTCCCATCCGGTGGCGGCATCGAGCTTGCCGCGACGCATCCCCGACCTCGCCAACGGCCAGGTCATGTACAATGCCGGGGGATGCATCTCCTGCCACAAGCCGGCGGCCGGCCAGGGCGAAGGCGATGCGCCTTTGCCTTCCGGCGGGACGGCGTTCAATACGCCGGCCGGCACTTTCTACCCGCCCAACATCACCCCCGACCGCGAAACCGGGATCGGCGCGTGGAGCGATGCCGATTTCGTCAATGCGGTGCAGCACGGCATCTCGCCCCAAGGCACGCATTACATTCCGGCGTTCCCGTACAGCTCCTATGGCCGGATGAAGGTCGAGGATGTGCTCGACCTCAAGGGCTATCTGTTCTCGCTGCCCGCCGTCAAAGCCGAACGGCGCCCGCCCGATGTGCCGCTCGGCGCGGTCGGGGAGGCGGTGATGCGGCGGGGCACCGGCCTGTGGAAGCTGCTGCGGGGCGATCCGCGGCGGATCGCCTATCATGCCGACGAGAGCAGTTCATGGAACCGCGGCGCCTATCTGGTGAACGCGCCCGGCCATTGCGGCGAATGCCACACGCCGCGCAATCTCCTGATGATTCCGATCGCCACGGAGAAGCTGCAAGGCGGCCCGCATCCCGACGGCAAGGGCAAGGTGCCCTCGCTCATCGATCTCGTCGGACGCAAGCGTTACAAGGATGCCGACGATCTCGCCAATGCGCTGCAGTTCGGCGAGACCTTCGGCTATGACAAGCTGTCGAGCGGCGGGATGGGCGCCGTCCAGACCAATCTGTCGAAGCTGCCGGAAGGCGACATCAAGGCGATCGCCGTCTATCTGGCGGGGCTGACGGGGGGCAGTAGGCAGTAGGGAAGATCTCCTGCCACTGCCCAACGCCTATCTGGCGACTGCCTTCTTCACGACCCCCGATAATAGTAATTGGCGCCGCTGCCATAAATCAGGCCGCGCAGGCCGCGGCGCAGCGCCTCGGAGCGGCGCAGCGGCTCCATGGCGAGGCGGGCGAGGTCATGCAGGGCGACCTTGGCGGCGTCGCCGAGCGGCGAGCGGCCGGGCGAGGCTTGCGGCAGGCCGTAGCGGCGCAGCGTGCCGTTGATCAGCCGGACCTTGTTGAACCGGCGAACTGCCGGTGTCTTCCAGGTCATCGCCATGGACACGCACCAGCTCGCACCGGTGTGCACCCAATGCGGCCAGAGATAGGGAATGTGCACGGCATCGCCCGGGACCAGGGAGAAGACCTCGGCGCGGCGCTCCGCGGATCTGCACCAGGATGTTCTCCTCGGCGTCGAAATGGAACGGCGTCACCGAGCCGGCCGAGGACACGAAGATGAAGCCCCGGAGATCCTCGAAGCGCGCGGCGTCCGGGCCGGCGGTGCTCGCCACCTCGGTCAGGAAGTCTTGGAGAAGGGCGCGATAGGCCGGATCGTGCTCGACGCCCTTGATGACGAGCCAAGCATCGGCATTCTCGATGCGGCGGATGACGTCCTCGGCCGGCATGACGATGCCGGGGACGTCCTCGGGCCTGACGCCAGGCTCGAGCTTGCCGGAATTGTACTCGATGCGGTCGCTCGGCATGGATTTGGCGAGCTCGACCAGGCGCGGCAGCGTGAAGAGATCGTGGTCCGCCAGCCCGTGACGCATGGCGAAGGGAGCGCGATGGAACCGCAAGCGGGCCTCCGACCGGTCAAGCTCGATCAAGGGCATGGCGACATCCTCTTCGCAGTTCGTGATAGAGCGACTTGGCGGTGGCGCGGAGCGGCCGGCGGATGCGCTCGGCGGCGGCAATCGCGGCGAAGATCGCCGGCGGCGTGCCGGGCGCGGAGATCAGCATGTCGGCGAGCGGCACGCGGTCGCGCCAGATGTTGTCGATCATCGGGTGGCCGGGCGCGGCACAGGAATCGGCACGGACGATGTCGGGCCGGGCAAGCAGGGTGCGGGTGGCCTCCAGGATCAGCAGGACCCCCGGCGAATAGCGGGCGAAGGCCTGGTCATGGGCGATCTTGCCGAGAAAGGCGGTGCCGCCGGTCACGATGGCGAACAGCATGGCGATGGGCCGGCCGTCGAAGGTGAGGCGCCAGAACACGAGCTCGCCGCGCTCGTCGAGACGGTCGAGCGATTCGGCGAGGAAGCGGGCGGAATCGTTCGAGCAGGCGAGCGCCGTGCCGCGCCGACCCTTCCAGCCGGCGCTTTCGAGCGCGAGGAAATCCTCGATCCAGCGCGACAGCGGCTCGCCCGGCTGCTTGACGAGCGTCTCGACCTTGCCGGTCTCGGCAAGGCGGGCGGCAAGGCGGCGGAACTCCTTGCGGCGCTTGCGGGCGAAGTTCGCCTCGAACCAATCGTCATAGTCGATGTTTCTGACGAGCGCCGCCCGTTCGAAGGGCTCGAGGGTCACCGGCGGCGGCACGCCGAGCCGGCGGGCAGCCTGGCTCAGCCGCTGTGCGAAGGCCGGATCGTTGGGAACCAGGCGGAAGAGCACCGCATGGGTGCCCTGGAGCCGCGTCGCCCCGGCGACCAGGCGGGCAAGGGCGTCGTCGGGATCGTGCGGGCCGATCAGCGGCGTGCCGGAGAGCGGCAGGTCGGCCATCCAGCTCGCCGAGACTGGCAGCGGCCGCCCCTGGGCGATGCCGAGGCGCTCGAAGGCAGCGAGCGCGGCGAGCTCGCCATGCTCGGCAATGACGGCGGCGATCTGGACGCGCCGGCCGGACGGTGCCAGATGGCGGAACAGCGGCGAGAGAACCTCCTCGATGTTCATCGGCGCCGGCAGGATTGCGGTGCTGCCGAGCCGCGCCCAGGGAGCGGCGAAGAGGTTCATCGGCGAATCCTCGCCGAGATCGACAGCGAGGCAGCCCGAATAGCCCGGCAGTCGCCGGCCGGCGACGGCATCGGCCGGGCCGTGGTCATGCAGCGGGCTGGTCAACGCCATGGCGGGCGGCTCCCTTCAGCGGCGGAGGCGGACCGGCAAACAGGCGATGCTGCAGGAGAGCGAACATGGCGGATTCGACGAGCATCGCCGCCATGCTGGCGAGGGCGGCGCCGATCAGCCCGTGGCGCGGGATGAGGGCGATGCCGAGACAGCAATTGGCGAAAAGCGTCGTGCACAGAACCAGGACCGTCGCATGGTGGTGGCCCGTCGAGACAAGCAAGGATTGTGCCGGGCCGGCGGCGCCGCGGGCCATGAGGCCCAGACCCAAGATCGCCATGACGGGCCAGGCGCTGACGAAATCGGCGCCGAACAGCAGGAGAAGGGGCTTGCCGAGTGCCAGCAAGCCGATAGCGAGAATGAGCGAGGGATAGAAGGCGAGGGCGCGGCAGCGGCCATAGGACTGGCGCAATGCGTGCCGGTCGCCGGCGACGTGGCTTGTCGCGAAATGGGACACGGCGGCGGCAGCAGCGGCGAAATGAATGAAGCAGACGAGCGAAATGATACGCTGGGCCGCGAAGTAGCGCGCGATCTCGCCCGGGCCGACGAAGAAGCCGAGCAGGATGATGTCGATGTTCAGGAGGAGCAGCGCGACGCCGTCGAGCAGGAGCATCGGCAGCGAGACGCGGATCCACAGGCCCGGATCATAGGCGGGAGGTCCGGACCTCACCGCGGCGCGAAACGGACGCGCCTGCAGGGCAAGCTGGGCGAGCGCCGAGATCCAGATGGCGGCGGCGGCGACAAGCGTCGCGCCGGCGGCGCCGAGCGGGGCGCGCGAGAGCTCGAGCAGGCCGACGCCGAGCAGGATCATCAAGGGGCGAATGATGAAGGGCGGTGCGAGCGCCAGCACGACCCAGCCGCGGGAGCGCCCGACGCCGTCGAGAAAATCAGCAAGCGCAAAGGCCGGAAGCGCCAGCAGCGCCATGCGCGCTGGCACGGCGTAGGGAGCCGGCAGAAGCGTGGTGAAACGGGACAGGAGGAGAAGGCCGAGAGCGGCGATCGCCGTGCCGGCCAGGAGAGCGGCGAGCATGCCGGTGCGGTGAAATCCGCGGGCCAGCGGCAGCGCGCCCTGGGTCAGATATTGCGGAAGGAAGCGCAGTACGCTGGTGGCGAAGCCGAGGGTCGACACCGTGCCGAGCACATTGACCCAGACAAGGAGGGCCGTCAGCACGCCGAAATCGACGGCGCCGAGCCAGCGGGCGAGTTGGACCTGGCCGAGGAAAGCGATGGCGGCGGAGACAATGCGGATCAGCAGCGCCGTGGCAGCGCCGGCGGCGTGACGGCCCGGCAGAAGTCTCCATCTCATCCGCCGGGACGCTAAAGAGCGGGGCTTAATTTTGGATTTCCGGCTTCCTATAAAGGGGGCGAGCTCAAGGAGACACTCGCTCAATGGCCGAAGACATGACACCGAACCCGATCGCGCCCGGCACCCGGATCGGGCATGTTCACCTCAAGGTCGCCGATCTCGAGCGGGCGCTGGCGTTTTATTGCGGCGTGCTCGGCTTCGAGCTGATGCAGACCTATGGCCGCGATGCCGCCTTCGTTTCGGCCGGCGGCTATCACCACCATATCGGGCTCAACACCTGGGAAAGCCGGGGCGGCAGGGCGCCGCCGCCCGGGAGCACCGGCCTCTATCACGTCGCCATTCTGTATCCGAGGCGGGCTAACCTCGCCGATGCCTTGCGCCGGCTGATCAAGGCCGGCATCCCGCTCACCGGAGCGAGCGACCACGGGGTCAGCGAGGCGCTCTATCTCGACGATCCCGACGGCAATGGCGTCGAGCTTTATTGGGACCGACCGCAGAGCGAATGGCCGCGCGGGCCCAATGGCGAATTGGCCATGGGAACGCGTCGGTTGGATGTGGAGGCGTTGTTGGGGGAGCGAATAGCGAATAGCGAATAGCGAATAGCATCTTGTACTGTTTGGGCAGCGCTCTGCCCAAATACTTACTATTCGCTATTCGCTATTCGCTATTCGCTTCTTCGCTCAAGCCGCGGGCTTGCCGCCCCAGCGCTCGGCCACATAGGTCTCGACAATGTCCTTGAACTGCTGGCCGATGTCGCTGCCGCGCAGGGTCTTGACCTTCTTGCCGTCGATATAGACCGGTGCCGCCGGAACCTCGCCGGTGCCCGGCAGCGAGATGCCGATGTCGGCATGCTTCGATTCGCCGGGGCCGTTGACGATGCAGCCCATCACGGCAAGCTGCAGGGTCTCGAAGCCGGGATAGGCCTTCTGCCAGGCCGGCATGCGGGTGCGGATGTGGCTCTGAATGTCCTGGGCGAGCTCCTGGAACACGGTGGAGGTGGTGCGGCCGCAGCCGGGACAGGCGATGACCATGGGCATGAAGGAGCGCAGCCCCATGGTCTGGAGGATCTCCTGGGCGACCGCGACCTCGCGGGTGCGGGCGCCGCCGGGCTCGGGGGTGAGGGAGATGCGGATGGTGTCGCCGATGCCCTCCTGCAGAACCACCGCCAGCGCCGCAGTCGATGCGACGATGCCCTTGGAGCCCATGCCGGCCTCGGTCAGGCCGAGGTGAAGCGCATGGTCGGTGCGGCGGGCGAGCTCGCGATAGACGGCGATGAGGTCCTGGACCTCGGACACCTTGGCGGAGATCACGATGCGCTCGGCCGGAAGCCCGAGCTCGACGGCGCGCTTCGCCGAGGTGACCCCAGACTGAACGATCGCCTCATGCATGACGAGGCGGGCATCCAACGGCTCGGGCCGCTTGGCATTGTCGTCCATCAACCGCGCCAGCATCGACTGGTCGAGCGAGCCCCAATTGACCCCGATCCGCACCGGCTTGCCGAACGCGCAAGCCTTCTCGATCATCATCGCGAAATTGCGATCCTGCTTCTCGCCGAACCCCACATTGCCGGGATTGATCCGGTATTTCCCCAGCGCCTCGGCGCAGGCCGGATGGTCGCGCAGCAGGGTGTGGCCGATATAGTGGAAGTCGCCGATCAGCGGCACGTCCACGCCCATGCGGTCGAGCGCGTCGCGAATGTGCGGCACGGCTGCCGCCGCGTCGCTGCGGTCGACGGTGATCCGCACGAGCTCGGAGCCGGCGCGGGCCAGCTCGGCCACCTGGTGGGCGGTTGCCGTTGCGTCAGCGGTGTCGGTGTTGGTCATCGACTGGACCACCACGGGGGCGCCGCCGCCGATCGTCACATGGCCAACCTTGACGCCGATGCTCTGCCGCCGCGTCCCGATTGCCGTATAGCCCATTCATGCACCTTCGAGTTGCGATCACTGGTGGCCTTAATGCCAGATTTCGGCGGCTCCCGGCAAGGGCCGGCTGGTCGCGGGGTTACCGTTCCGCACCGGCACAACCAGTGCAGCGGCCGAGCAGCTCGACCACGGTGCGGCGCGGCCGGAACCCGGTGCCGCGGGCGGCATCGGCGAGCGCCGCCATGCTGGCCGCCGCCTCGAACTCGGCCACGGCGCCGCAGCCGTCGCAGACCATCAGCACGGCCTCGCCCTCATGCTGGCCGTGGCTGCAGGCGACAAAGGCATTGCGGCTCTCGATCTTGTGAACGAGACCGTGCGAGGCGAGAAAATCGAGGGCGCGGTAGACC
Organism: Aestuariivirgaceae bacterium; assembly: GCA_040510355.1. Lineage (GTDB taxonomy): Bacteria > Pseudomonadota > Alphaproteobacteria > Rhizobiales > Aestuariivirgaceae > DATAFF01. The sequence goes on along the minus strand of JBEVJH010000278.1, from coordinate 7,623 downwards.
GTCATGGGGGCGGGACGAGGGCCGCTTGCGGCGAGGCGCTCGATAACGTCATAGGCGCCGGCCGCTTCATGGCCCTGGGCGACGGCGACCAGAACATTGCGGCGCAAGCCAGTCAGTCGGCTGCCGCGGCGGGCGCAAACCCGCTCGGCCCGGGCGACGAGATCGCCGGTGCAGGCATCGTGATCATGATCGGCCGCGAGGAAGCCGCCCGACATGCGCTTGGTGTTCATGCTGTTACAATGTAACCATCTGTGGCGCGTTCCGCCAACATTTTGCGCTGGGTGGCTGGATCGGCTAGGGTTTGTTCGAACCCCACCGGAGAGCCGCCCATGCCCGTCACCGCCCGCCAACCCCGCTCCGCCCCGCGCGAAATGATCCTGATCGAGCATTTGCCGTTCGAAACCGACGCGGGGATCGGCGAGCGGGCACGGATCGGCCTGATCGTGCTGGGGAGCGACTTCACCATCGAGCATGAATGGCGGGCGATCTTCGCGGCACTGCCGGGCGTGGCGCTCTATGAGAGCCGGCTCTACAACGACCCGATCATCACGCCGGATTCGCTGCGGGCGATGGACCCGCTGATCGCGCCGGCGGCGTCGCTCATCCTGCCGGGCAACCCGCTCGATGCGATCGCGTTCGGCTGCACCTCGGCGTCGATGGCGATCGGCGAGGAGGGGGTGTTCGCAAGGATCCGCGAGGGCGGCCAAGAGGCACCGGCGACCACCCCGGTCACCGCCGCCTTCGCGGCGTTCACGGCACTCGGAGCGCAGCGAATCGCCGTGCTCACGCCCTATCGCGCCGAGGTCAACCAGATCGTCGCCGACTACATCACGGCACGCGGCTTCGACGTGCCGGTGTTCGGGTCGTTCAACGAAGGCAACGACCGGATCGTGGCGGCGATCACGCCGGCATCGATCCTGGCGGGAATCAGGCGCATCCTGACGGCGGCGGAGGTCGATGCGGTGTTCGTGTCATGCACCTCGGTCAGACTTGCCGAAGCGGCAGCCGCGATCGAGGCCGAGGTCGGCATTCCGGTCACCTCGTCGAACCATGCCATGGCATGGCATGCGCTCAGGCTTGCCGGCATCCAGGATAGCCTGCCGCAGTTCGGAAAGCTGTTCACACTTCCAATCGCTTGATGCGAAGCACGGCGCTTGGCCCTATTCCTGCCGTGTTGAACGCTTAGCGGGGCGGCAGGGAATGCCGCCACTCATGGGTTCGCGAGTGGCGGAGGGGACGGGCAGTCCAACGCATTAGTCATTCGTTAGGATCGGTATGCGCAGGATCGCGCAACGAGATCTTTCGGGGACGTTGGACAATGTACGGAGCATATCCGATGGGGAACGGCCAACAATCCGATCAGGGGCGGATCGAACGGGGCAATGCGGCGAAGCGCCGGGGCCGCGAAGTCAGTCCGGAGCTCAAAGAGCTCATGCACATGCTGAAGACGATCGAGGACCAGGCCGAGGCGGCCGGTCAGCCCGACGAGGAGTGAGTCGCGGACCTTCCCGCGAGGGCGAGGAGGGCGGCGAGCTCGCGCCGGCCGGTCGGCTTCTGGACGATGGCATCGAAAGCGGTCCGCGCAGTGTCGCGCAGGCAATTGGCGGCACTGTAGCCTGAGAGGGCCACGATCAACGGGGTGGCCGGCCCGAGGCGGGAGCGGATGAGCCTGGCCGCCTTGATGCCGTCGATAACCGGCATGTCGATGTCGAGCAGGATCAGGTCGAAGCAGTCGGCGGAGGCGCGAGTCACCGCATCGCCGCCATCGGCCACGCTCTCAATCTCGCAGCCGAGGCCGCGCAGCAGCGCGGCGGTGAGGAGGCGCGAGGCGGGACAATCCTCGGCGAGCAACAGCCTTAGGCGGCGGTCGACGTTGCCGTCGGCGGTGTCGGCCATGCCGGCCGGGTGGCGAGGGTGCATCATCCGGGCTCTCCCAAAGGCGCCGCTCAAGCTTCGGCGCAGCAGGGCAGCACCGTCCTTGGCTCCGGCCTCAAGCTCAGCACAGAATGGTTGCCAGCTTGGTAAAGAGAGGCGGACAAGAGTTGTAAAATCACGCAGCGATCAGATGTTGAGCACCCAGGCCATGGACAGGAGCAGGAAACCGGTGGCGAAAACTGCAGCGTGCCGGGATGACGTGATGAACATGGCTCGCTCCCTCTCTTCTCTTCGCAATTCAGAATCCCCGGCGAGTTGCACTGTGTCTTACCGTCGCAGAACGAGATCTGAACCGGTCGTTCATCTTTCGTTTACCATACAACTCGATACGGAAATTTAACCAGGCTCGCCCCTAATATCGGCAGTGAAGAATCGGGGCGATATTGCCATGGAAACGCTTTTCATCGGGGCTGTAGGCCTCGCAATCAATTTCGCCCTGGCGGTTCTTGCCTTCCGGACGATGATGAAACTCGACGCCCCGATTCCGGGTGTCGAACCGGTGGAGCAGCCGAAGGCGCCGACCATCGCGCAGATTCTCGGAGAGTAGAGGCATTAGGCATTAGGCAATAGGCAGTGAGCGGAGAACTTGCCTACTGCCTACTGCCGACTCTCTCCCCGCTTGCCCGATCTCTCCCTCCCATGCGAACCTTGATTGCTGGGAGAACAAAAAAGGGAGAGAGGAATGATCAGGACGGTGGGCCTGGCCGTGGCGCTCCTCATCGGCGTGCCGGCCTTCAGCGCAGTCGCTCTTGCCGAAGGCAAGATCGTGATCTCCAATTGGGACGGCTATATGCCGAAGGATCTGCCGGAGAAGTTCAAGGCAGAGACCGGCATCGAAGTCGAGGTGGCGGTTCACGCCACCAATGAAGACATCATGGGCAAGGTGGTGGCGTCGGGCGGCAAGGGCTATGACGTGCTGTTCGTGTCGTCACCCTTCGCGGAGGCTCTCGCGAAGCTCGGCATCGCCGGCAAGATCGACCATGCCAAGATCCCCAATCTGAAGAACCTCTATCCGGAGGCGGCGGCGCTCAAGCATGATCCCGGCAACCAGTTCTCGATCCCCTATGCCTGGGGGACGACGGGGCTCTGCTATCGCTCGGACATCGTCAAGGACGCACCCGACAGCTGGAACGACCTGCTCAAGCCGGACGAGGCGCTCAAGGGCAAGACCACCATGCTGTCGACCGACCGGTGGCTGATGGGGGCGGGGGAGCTGGCGCTCGGCATGTCGGTCAACGAGACCGATCCGGCAAAGCTCGAGCAGGTCAAGACGCTGCTGACCGATGCCAAGAAGACGCTGCTCGCCTATGACGACACGACCTTCTACTCGAAGCTGGTGTCCGGAGAAGCCCATCTCGTGCAGGCGTGGGACGGGTGGTGCAATTACGGGATCACCGAGAACGACAAGATCAAATATGTCGTGCCCAAGGAAGGCTCGGACCTGTGGGTCGACACGATGGTGGTGGTCGGCAACTCGCCGAACCAGGAGGCCGCCCACAAGTTCATCGACTACATCCTGAAGCCGGAGACCGGCAAATGGGTGGCCGAGAACATCATGTACAAGGTGCCGAACAAGGCGGCGATGGACGCTCTCGACAAGGGAATGCTCGAAAAGTACCCGAACCTCGCCTATGCGCCGGCCGATCTCATGAAGTATGAGCAGCTGCGCGATCTCGGCGACGGCATGAAGACCTTCTCCAAGGTGGTCACCGAGGTGATGTCGGCGAAGTAGCCGGGAAGGCGGGCGGCCCTTGCGGTCATCGGGCCAGCGGGACGGCCTTCAGCTCACCACGAGCCTGCTCATGGCGCCTGGCCTCGGCTGGCTCGCGGTGTTCATGGTGGTGCCGTCGCTGATCGTGCTGGTGGTCGCGTTCTACGAGCGCGGCGTCTATGGCGGGGTCGACTGGGCGACGCCGACGCTGGAGAATTTCCGGCGGGCGGCCGATCCGCTCTATGCGACGATCTTCCTCGACAGCGCGAGCGTCGCCGGCGTGGCAACGCTGGTGGCGTTGCTGATCGGCTATCCGGCGGCCTATGCGATCACGCTGCAGCCGCCGCGGCGGCAGACGGCGCTCCTGTTCCTCGCCATGCTACCGTTCTGGACGAATTACCTGATACGCACCTATGCGTGGATCGTGCTGCTCAACCGCGAGGGGCTGATCAACCGGCTGCTGATCGGCGCCGGGCTCACGGCAGAGCCGCTGCCCATCCTCTACAACAGCTTCGCGGTGGTGCTGGGGCTCGTCTACAATTACGTGCCCTTCGTCATCCTGGCGGTCTATTCGGCGCTGCAACGGCTCGACCCGTCCTATGCCGAGGCCTCGCGCGATCTCGGCGCCGGGCCATGGGTGACATTCTGGCGGATCACTCTGCCGTTGACGACGTCGGGGGTGGCGGCCGGCGCGGTGTTCGTGTTCGTGCTGTCGATCGGCAATTTCGTCACGCCGGACCTGCTTGGCGGCGGCAAGGTGCAGATGGTCGGCAACCTGATCTATGATCAATTCCTAAGCGCCCGCGACTGGCCGTTCGGGGCGGCGCTGTCGATGGTGCTGATGGCGGTCATGATGGCGCTCCTGTTCCTCAACGCGGTGGCGGCCGCGAGGGCGCGGGGCCGGCGCCATGCGTAGGCTGCTGACGCTCCAGCTCGGGCTCACCTTTGCCTTTCTCTACCTTCCGATCGCGATCCTGATCGTGCTGTCGTTCAACCGGGCCGGCATGCCGACCGCCTGGACGGGCTTCTCCGTCGACTGGTACGGCAAGCTCCTGGCAAGCCCCAAGATCATTGCGGCGACGCGCAATTCGCTGATCGTCGCGGCGTCGTCGACGGCAATCGCGACGGTGCTCGGCACCATGCTGGCGATCGGCATCGAGCGGCGGCGGTCCTCGCCGAGCGTCGATGCGCTGCTGTTTGCGCCGATGATCATCCCCGACATCGTGCTGGCGATCGCGCTGCTCACGTTCTTCACCCTGATCGGGGCGACGCTCGGCCTCTATTCGATCGCGCTCTCGCATGTGGTGTTCAACATCGCCTTCGTGACGGCGGTGGTGAGGGCGCGGCTCAAATCCTTCGACTGGTCGCTCGAGGAGGCCTCGCGGGATCTCGGGGCGGGCCCCTGGACGACGTTCCGGGCCATCACCCTGCCACTGATCCTGCCGTCGATCGTCGCGGCGGCGCTGCTCGCCTTCACGCTGTCGTTCGACGAGTTCATCATCGCCTATTTCACGGCCGGCGCCGGGCAGGGATCGACGACGCTGCCGATGCAGATCTATGCGATGATCCGGTTCGGGGTGACGCCGGAGATCAACGCCATGGCGACGATCATCATCCTGGTCAGCTTCGTCCTGGTGCTGAGCGCGCAGCGGCTCAATCGCGGCAGGCTTCCCGGCCCGTGAAGCGCTTGCTATGAGTCGCTCCGACAAGACAAGACGGAGAGGGAGGACAGGAATGCTCGAACGTGCCATGCGCAAAGCCGCGGCCAAGTCGGGAGTCAAGGGGAGCAAGGCGGGAGTGAAGTCAGGCAAGGCGGCCAAGCCGCCGGGCAAGGCGGCGAAGCCGCGCAAGAAGAAGGTGGTGGCGTTCTTTCCGGAAGGGGCGTTCGGGCCGGCCCTCAACTCGGTCGGCATCGCCCAGGCGGTCAGCAAGCTCGGCCACAAGGCGGTGTTCCTGTCAGATCCGGGCTTTCTCGAGGTCTATCGCGGCTATGGCTTCGAGGCCCATCCGGTCAATCTGTCGGAGCCGATGCCGCCGGAAGAGATGGCGCGGTTCTGGTCCGACTTCATCAACGGGCACATCGGCAATTTCGCCAAGTCGCCCTATGAGCAGATCGACAACTACGTCAAGGATTGCTGGGGGATGATCGTATCGACCGCCGAATGGGCGGAGAAGGATCTGCCGCGGGTGCTGGAGGAGATCCAGCCGGATGTGATCTGCGTCGACAACGTGATCCTGTTTCCGGCGATCAAGCGCTATGCGCGCGAGCATGGCAAGCCGTGGGTGCGGATCATCTCCTGCTCGGAGAACGAGATCGAGGACCCGGACATCCCGCCGCATCTGTCGGGTCTCGGTGCCGACGACAAGAAGGGTTTCCGCAAGTACCGCAAGCGGTTCAACGCGGTTATCAAGCCGATCCACGACGCCTTCAACGCCTTTCTCAAGTCGACCGGCGAGAAGAAATATCCGCTCGGCCAGTTCTTCGAGGCCTCGCCGTTCATGAACCTGCTGCTCTATCCGACGCCGGTGAAATTCAAGCGGCGGCACAAGCTGCCGGCCAAGCAGTTCCAGTATCTCGAGGGCTGTGTCAGACGGGAGAAGGCCTACAAGGTGCCGGCGTTCGCGGCCAATCAGCGGGCGCCGCTCATCTATGTCAGCTTCGGGTCGCTCGGCGCCGGCGATGTCGACCTGCTGAAGCGGATCATCGCGGCGCTCGGCAGGATGAATGTGCGGGCACTGGTCAATGTCGGCGACTACAAGGACCGTTATGGCGACATCCCGCCGAACGTGCAGATCGAATCGTGGTTTCCGCAGCCCTCGGTGATCCCCAAGGTCGATGCGGTGATCCATCATGGCGGCAACAACAGCTTCACCGAGTGCCTTTATTTCGGCAAGCCGGCGATCATCATGCCCTATGTGTGGGACGGCCATGACAATGCGATGCGGGTCCAGGAGACCGGCCACGGCCTCAAGCTCGACCGCTACCAATGGACCGAGGCGGAGCTCGCGGCGGCGATCGACAAGGTGCTGACGGACAAGAGGATGAAGGCACGGCTCGACAAGACGGCCAAGCGCATGCAGGCGCAGCATGGGCCGACCAAGGCGGCGAAGGTCATCGACAAGCTCACCCGCGCCAGGGTGGCGTCGTGACGGCGGGCGGCCTGCAGCGGCGGTCTTCGGCGCCCCATCTCGACGATCCGGCACATTATGCCGGGCCGTTCGACGATTGGGGGACGATCCCGACGATGATCGAGGGAGCCTCGCGCACCTCGGGGGTGGTGCTCCACAAGGGCAGCGACGGGCGGTCGGAGACCGGCATCTGGATCTGCACGCCGGGCACCTGGGCCTGCACGGTGACGCGCGACGAGTTTTGCCACTTCCTGGCGGGCCGCTGCACCTACACCCACAGCTCGGGCGAGGTCATCGAGGTCAGGCCCGGCACGGTCGCATTCTTTCCCGAGGGCTGGCAGGGCACATGCCGGGTCAGCGAGACGGTGCGCAAGGTCTACATGATCCGGTGAGTTGGAGCCTGTGGCGGTTGACAATGGCCGCCGCGGCTTTCACCGTTTGTGACGGGGAGCGGCCTTGATTCGGTCGGGCATTTCATGCGCAACGCACTTGCGAGCGTGGCGGCGGGTGGGGATTCCGAAGGGCAGGGCCTGCCGGCCACCTGGGGTCACGCGCCTTCATCGAGCGGTATCTTCAGTGATCTGTTCGGGATCGCCCGGCCGATCGGCCAGGTGATCTGCTGGGACTATCTCGGTCATCACTATCTCTGCAAGGTCTATGAGATCAGCCAGCGGCCGGAGATCGAGCGGGCGATCTTCATGTTCGCGGAGCGGGGTGGCGACTGCTACCTGCCGCGACGGATCGGTCATGCCAAATCGGGCGAGCAGGGAATTCCGTCGGGAGAGCAGCTCGCTGCTGCGGCGGCGGCCGGCTGCAGCCACATATTGGTGCATGACGCGCCGACCATC
>JBEVJH010000277.1:0-3496 GCA_040510355.1 Aestuariivirgaceae bacterium | reverse complement strand
ACGCCCTTGAGAGCGTGTGGCGCAACCTGATGCGCGGTCTGCAGGTCCTGAAACATCACTGGCGCTGATGGTAAATAAAGGCTTCACGATCTAGGCGCCGAACGGGTTAAAGTTTCGCTAATAAGGCAGCAGGCATCAGGCAAATAAATCGGGCAGATAGGCAGTGGGCAATAGGCAGTGATGGAACCCTTCCCCTACTGCCTACTGCCTATCGCTTCCGCAACCGTGCCGCATAGAACCCGTCCATGCCATGGATGGGCAGCGTCCGCAGGTCTCCCGCCTCGCTGATCATCGAGCGATCGATGCCGAGCTCTGCGGCGCTGATCGGCTGGCGCGCAACATCCCGGCGCTCGGCGAGCAGCGCCTCGATCTGCTGCCCGCACTCCTCCTCCTCGAGCGAGCAGGTGGCATAGACCACAAGTCCGCCCGGCCTCACCATGTCGATCGCCCGCCGGATCAGCTGCGCCTGCAGCGGCACCAGCGCCGCGATCATCGCCGGAGTCTTGATGTGGGGAACGTCCGGATTGCGCCGAATCGTCCCGGTGGCCGAGCATGGGGCGTCGAGCAGCACCGCATCGAAGGGTTCCGACGGCTGCCATTCCGTCGCATCGGAACACACCGTTTCGGCCGTGAGCTGGAGTCGCTGCAGATTGGCCTCGAGCCGCTCGAGCCGCGCCGCCGAACGCTCGACCGCCGTCACCGCGGCGCCGTCGGCCGCCAGCTGCGCCGTCTTGCCGCCCGGCGCTGCGCAGAGATCGGCGATCCTGAGATCCCGGACATTGCCGAGCAGCCTGGCCGGCAGCGCTGCCGCTGCGTCCTGGACCCACCAGCCGCCTTGACGATAGCCGGGCAGGTCCTCGATCCGCCCACGTGCCGCCGCGAGTCTGACCGTTCCGCTCGGCAGCACCACCCCGCCGAGCTCCGCCGCCACCGCCGCCGGATCGCGCGCCGTCAGGTCGAGAGGCGGCTCGACCATATGGCTTGCCGCAATCGCCCGCGCCGTGTCGCTGCCGAACGCCGCCCTCCAGCGCTCCATCAGCCAGGCCGGCGTGTTGACGATGGCGGCATCAATTCCGCTCAGGAGGTCCTCGCCGCCCGCCGCCACCTTGCGCAGCACCGCATTGACGAGCCCGCCGAGATGGCGCGATTCGAGTTGCGCGCCGGCGAGCCTGACGGCGAGGTCGATGACCGCATGCGGCGGCGTGCGCAGGAACAGGAGCTGCGCCGCGCCGGTGAGCAGGATCTCCCGAGCCCGACCTGATTTTCGCGGCAGCGGCCGTTCGAGAAAGCGGCCGAGCACCCGCTCGATCTCGCCCAGACGCCTGAGGGTCGTCGCGACGATGACGCGGGTCAGCGCCCGATCGCGGCTGTCCCCGGCATCATCGCGGCTCGCTGCCGCAAGCACCAAATCGAGCGGCCGTCCTTCCCTGAGCACCGCCGCAACGGCCAGCACGGCATCGCGCCGCGCCTCGAGGCCGGGCGGACCGGACGGTCGACCGGCCTTCCGGCCTTTGGTCGCCAACTCAGCTCCAGGGTCCGCGGCGCTGGCGCGGCTGATCCCAGGGTCCCGCCGGCGCGCTCTGCGGCGCCGCCGTAGGTTCGGCCTGGTGGGACGGGCGGGATTTGCCCATCTCCTGGGCCAGCGTCATCAGCGCGTTGATCCGGTTCTCGGTGGCGGGGTGGGTCGAGAACAGATTGTCCATGCGGGCCCCCGACAGCGGGTTGACGATGAACATATGCGCCGTCGCCGGATTGGCCTCCGCCGTGTCGTTCTCGATCTGGTGCGCCGCCGAGTCGATCCGCTGGAGCGCGCTTGCGAGCCACAGCGGCTCGCCGCTGATCTCGGCGCCGCCGCGGTCCGCCGCATATTCCCGAGTCCGCGAGATCGCCATCTGCACGATCATCGCCGCGATCGGCGCCAGGATGATCATGGCAATCGTCGCGATCGGTCCGATACCGCCCGAGCGATCGCGCCCACCGCCGAAGAACATCGCGAAATTGCCCAGCATCGAGATGGCACCGGCGATCGTCGCCGTCATCGTCATGATCAGCGTGTCGCGGTTCTTCACATGCGCGAGCTCATGCGCGATCACCCCGGCCACCTCCTCGGGCGACAATTGCTCGAGCAGCCCGGTGGTCGCCGCCACCGCGGCATTCTGCGGGTTGCGCCCGGTCGCGAAGGCATTGGGCTGCGGATTGTCCATGATGAAGACCTTCGGCATCGGCAGGTTGGCCTGCCGCGCCAGCCTCTCGACGAGGCCGTAGAACTCCGGGGCGCTCGCCTGGTCGACCTGTTGGGCGCCATGCATCGAAAGCACCATCTTGTCGGAGTTCCAATAGGCGAACAGATTGGTCGCCATCGCGATGAAGAACGCGATGACCAATCCGCTCTCGCGCCCGATCACATAGCCGACCGCCAGGAACAGCCCGGTGAGCGCCGCCAGCAGCAGCGCTGTTCGCATGTAGTTCATCGCCTTGTCTCTCGTCGCCTCCTTGCAGCGCCGGATCGCGCCTGCCTATATGATATGCGCGATTTGTCACTGCAACGCTTTGACCGCTGTCAAAAGGCTCAGATGGAAGATTCTAATCCTGTTCTTCCCCCGGCCGCCCGCCGCGCCCTGGCCGAGGCCGCGGCCCGCCGGGCCGAGAAGCCGGCGGAAGCGAGGTCCGTCGCGCCGGAAATCGGCGGTCCCGACGGCCCCGAGCCCACCCGCTACGGCGATTGGGAGCGCAAGGGCATCGCCAGCGATTTCTGACCCTTGCTCGCGACGGCGCCGGCAAGTAGAGATCCTGCGCCGACGGCGGAGGGGAGCGAGAGAAACCAATGGCGAAGAGCCGCAGCGTCAACAAGGTGGTGCTCGCCTATTCGGGCGGTCTCGACACCTCGATCATCCTGAAATGGCTTCAGGAGACCTATGGCTGCGAGGTGGTGACCTTCACGGCCGATCTCGGCCAGGGCGAGGAGCTCGAGCCGGCCCGCCGCAAGGCCGAGATGATGGGCATCGGCCAGATTTTCATCGAGGATCTCCGCGAGGAGTTCATCCGCGATTTCGTCTTTCCGATGTTCCGCGCCAATGCGCTCTATGAGGGCGTCTACCTCCTCGGCACCTCGATCGCGAGGCCCCTCATCGCCAAGCGCCTGGTCGAGATCGCCGCCGAAACCGGTGCCGACGCCATTGCCCATGGCGCCACCGGCAAGGGCAATGACCAGGTCCGCTTCGAGCTCACCGCCTACGCCCTGAACCCATCGATCAAGGTCATCGCTCCCTGGCGCGCATGGGCCTTCAAGTCGCGCACCGACCTCGTCGACTTTGCCGAGAGGCACCAGATTCCGGTGCCGAGGGACAAGCGCGGCGAGGCGCCTTTCTCGGTCGACGCCAACCTCCTCCATTCCTCCTCCGAGGGGAAGGTGCTGGAGGACCCCTGGGTCGAGCCGCCGCCCTACGTCTATCAGCGCACCATCGCCCCCGAGGACGCCCCCGACCGGCCGACCTAT
>JBEVJH010000276.1:0-8906 GCA_040510355.1 Aestuariivirgaceae bacterium | reverse complement strand
TCATCGTCTTCGACTTCGCCAAGCAGTACAAGGAGGCGACCGCAGCGCTGCTCGGCTGGTATCGCGAGGGCAAGCTGAAATTCCGCGAGGACATACGGGAAGGCGGGCTCGACGCCTTCCCGGCGGTGCTGCGGCTGCTCTATAACGGCGGCAATTTCGGCAAGCTGGTGCTCAAGCTGTAGCGGCCTGCGCTTTTGCGCGCTCTGCAAGGACTCGATTCTCATAGTCGAGGTCCAGCTCATAGCCCAAGACGTTCTTCAGAAGGCGCTCGGTGTCGCCCATGGAGAGCGCGATCATGCCGAGCACATAGCCGGCCTGCCAGAAGCGGGCTTGCCGTTTGGCACCGCTGGCTGCGGTCGCGAAGTAATAGATCTTCTTCCCATTGTCGTCGACGATGTTGATCTTCACGCCCGCTTGCTCGCCGACGAGCCGCTTCACGCCGGTGAGCCGCTTCTCGCGATACTCGCTGAGCGCGGCCTTGTCGCTCATGGGGTCATCGTACAAATCCTGCCAGCTCTTGCCCTCCAACAACCCGCGACGCAGCAGGTTGTGGACCTTCATCATCCTGTCGGCCATGGCGACGAGGGCCGCCGTATCGGAGTGGGAATCAGCCTCGATGCCCATCTTCTGGAACGCGTCCAATGCCTCAAAGTGGGTCCAAATGGCCGGCGGCTCGTCGGGAAGCAACTCCACGAGGTCACGGCATCGGGCCTTGAGATCCAGCAGCGGCGAGGACCTGTCCGCGAGGCTTTTCTCGATCGACCGAAGCCGTTTCGCGACATCGCCGAGAAGCTTCCTCTGTGTGTCGGTGATCGGCAAGTCCAAGTCCGCGATGCAAGACTTGATCCTCGCGCGGTCCCTTGCAAGCTGCTCGGTCATGTCGTCAATTTCCCGGATGACCTGCTTCGCATCGAGCTTCGTTTTCGCATTGTTCATCCGGAACAGCCAATTCCTGCCGGGCTCGACCTTCACGTGACCGTCAACAATCCCGGGAATGTCCGCCACGATCTTCGGCAGGTCGAAATACGCGGAGAGCGGACAGGTCGTCATGTCACGCTTTGCCACGAGCTGATCGAGTTCCGCGAGCCCGGGCGGCTTCACGAAGAGGTCGGCAAAGTCCCTTTCGCCACCGATGAGCCGGAAATCGCCCTCGGTTCCCGCCTCTTCCGTTGCGCCCTTCTTCCTTCCCTTGCCGAGCAGAGGCTTGGCAGCAGCCTCGTCCTGTGCCTTGGCGACATGCTTCTCGATGCCCTTGAAAAGCCGGGACAGGTCCTGCCACGCCGTGGCCTTGATGACCTTCGCCGCCGCCGCTGCAGGATCGTCGGCCTCCGGGGGCTTGGGTGGCTGCATGCCTTTGGGCAACAACCTGTGGCCTGCTCCCCAGCCCCGTGAAGCTGGCGAAGCCGACTGAGTTCGCTCAACCGCGCCTTGCGGCGGAGGGACTGCAGGCGACGGTGCCGCGCCTTGCGAAGGCACGGGCTGTGGCGGCGCGGCCGGTTGAGGAACCGGCCTCGGAGCGATTCGCTGGTCGAGATCGGAATTCCGTCGATTGATCGCAGGATCGACGGTCGAAGCCGGTTCGGGTTCGTGTTCCCCCGCCCCTGCCGAGCGATGCACCTCCGCAAGATCGATGATCTTCATGACATCGCGCGAGCTCAATGGCTCTCCATCTCCGGGAAGAAAGACCGCAAGCGGTTCGGCGATCTCGGGGCCGAACTCCTGCGCCAGGCAGTTGACGACCGCCTTCTTCACCTCGGCGCTCTCGTGCCTCTGCCATCCCCCGTCGAACTGGGCCCAGTCGGCTTCGGAGAAGACTGCGACAGTTTCCCGATTTGCGCTCAGCAGGAGATAGCCATCCTGTTTTGAAATGCCACGGAAGTGGTCTGCCGACGGCAATTTTGGTGAAGCTTCTCGGATCAGTCCTGAATCCGCCTCCCGCAGTATGTCGTCGAGATCCTGCTCGACCTCGTCAAGCGCGTTCCAGAAAACCTCAAGGGATCGCGAATTCGGAGAGGATACGATCTGTTCCGTGATATCGACCAACACATTGTTCATATCCCTGACCGCCGCCTTCGACCGCGCTATTGCGATTTCTGGCGTGGGAGGCTCCGGTGGTAGTGGTGGTGGTGATTGCGGTGACGGGGTCAGGACACGTTTCCGCGCCGCGTCATGTTCGATCATCCATCTGACTTCGCGGACCTCGAGCGGCTTTCCGTCTTGCGGGCGCATTGGCAATGATTGCCAGACTCCTTCACCCCACTCTCGTTCGAGACAGTCGAGAAAATCCTGCTTGACCTTTTTCCATCGGGCCGGTTGCTGCTCCCAGTTGTTCTTCTTCCATTCTTGGGCGGTGACAAAGGTGAGGCCGCCTTTGGGCCCTTGCACGATGTAGTCAGTGTCATCGGCAGTGGCGGTCAAGGTCCTATATCTTGCAATGCTCAGCGTCATCCAATCCTCCCCTAGCCTCTGATCACCGCGGCGCCATTCTGATGATCCGCCGCCGCCTGTCCGTTGCCGCCATGCGCCCCGCGTGAATGGCGGAGCTCCTCGACCACCCGCTGCCAGGTCGCGATGCGGTCGACGAGGCGCCTGATCTCCTCGGTGAAATCGTCCGGCGTCAGCCCGCGCAGCGGGATCGTGTGGACGAACATGATCGCCCCCGCCACATGGTCGAGCCCGATGCCGCCGCCATTGGCGAGCGCCGCCGCATAGCCCGCCTGCATCAGCCGGCCGAGATAATCCGCGGGCGGATGCCCCTCGATCCGCCCGACCGGCGCATAGATCAGGAAGTCGCGCTTGTCGGTGCGGTACTCGAGATTGACGATGCTCTCGTCGAAGCTCAGGCAGCAATAGCCGTCCTCGTCGAAGGCAAGGCCCGGTATGGCGACCTTGCGGCCGAGCTCGGCCAGAAGCATGTGATGGTCGATCGCTGCCATAATGATCCCCCGCGCGGTGGCGGCAGGGCCGCACCGACCAGATCAGTCATGGCGGTCACTATGGCGTGCGATTTCCGAAGGGGGTGTGCCGAACAGCACTATTTTTTCGGTTTTTCGCTCATGCTTACCATTTTGAGATTTCGATCATAAACGATGTCATAAAGTTGGTCGCCGCCGCAGCGCGTATCCTTGACCTCGAACGTGTCGTTGACCACCCGCGCCTGCCCGAAGGTCGTGCAGCCCTGGGCGGTGAGCACATCGACGATCTTGCCGCGCTCGGCCGGCGTCGGCTGGCGCACTTCGGAGGTTTGCGCCACCGCCCCTCCGGCGACGGCGACCAGAAAAATGCCAAGACAGAAACCGATCCGCATGCCGCATCCTTTCCGGACAAGACCCATGAGCGACAACGCTCGGGTCCCGGGCAAGGTTTCGTGTCAAAGCTTCGCGGTGCGGCGGAAATTGTCGAACAGCCGGTCGGTCATCGCCTCGATCGTCGGCATCGCCGGCGTGCAGGCCGCGACGAACCGCGCATGGCCGCCGCTGCCATAGGCCGCGTCGAGCGCCCGGGTCCAGGTCGGGAGCGTGCCCCAATGGTGGATCCGCTCGAGCGTCCATTCGCAATGGAACTGCACCCCGATGGCGTGGTTGTCGACTGCCATCGCCTGGATCGGCGAAACCGTCGATGCAGCCAGCGCGATCGCCTGCGGGGGGAGGCTTTTGACCTCGGCGCTGTGCCACTGCATGACCTGGCGGGTGCCGCCGAGACCCGCCATGAAGGGATGGCCTCCGTCCTCGCCCGCGATCGCGATCGTCGAGACCCCGATCTCCGGCGCCGACGCATAGCCGACCTCGCCGCCGAGCGCCGCCGCCAGCAGCTGATGGCCGAAGCAGATGCCGAAATAGGGCTTGGCGCGCGCGCCCACCCATTCGCGGATCGCCTGCTTCTCCATGCTGAGCCAGGGGAACTCCTCCTCCTGCCAAGCCTGCTGGGTGCCGCCCAGCACCAGCATCGCGTCATAGGGCGCAAGCGCCGGGATCTCGTCGCCGCGATGGAGCGCGACGATGTCGCAGCGAATGTCCATCGCCTCGATGAGCGCGCCGATGCGCCCCGGCGTGTCATCGTTGAAATGCTGGAAGACGAGGGCACGTCGGCTCATGGCGGTCACCGGACTGGCGGCAGGAGGAGTTCTTGGGCCCGGCATTGCCGCGCCTCGTTGGGCCCGCAGGCGGTGAAGGCGCCGTCGCGGTCGAAGCAGATCCTGAGCTCCTGGAGGCGTCCGCGGTCGCGCCGGTTGCCGCAGGAGAGGGAGATCATGTCGGCATCGAGCCCGGGATTGGCCGCCGCGAAATCGGCGATCATCGCTGCCGGCGCCACGCTGATCGGCTGCTCCGGCGAGCGGTAGCGGTCCGGGATCCTGACCTTCGCGAAGAGGCTTCGCGACAGCTCGAAATAACCCTGCTGATCAAGGCCCGAGCAGGTGCCGTGCTTTTTCCATTGGGCGATGACGAGCCGTCGCGACGGCATGATGTCGAGCATTTTCCGCAGCACCGGCTCGGCGAGCCAGGCCCGTTGGCGGGTCTCGCAATATTCCGGCCACCCGCGCTGCCATTGCGGCCACAGGCCGTGCAGCACGAAGGCGTAGCGCCGGCCGCGGCCGCATTGCTGGGCGTCGCCCTGTCCGGCCTCGCTCGCGCAATAGGTCGGCGACCACGACAGCGCCATCGCGAAATAGTCGAACCGGCCGGCCACCCCCCGGGCCGCCGCGCCGTCGCCGCCGGCAATGAGGATGAGAGCCGCGATGACGGCGGCAGGACGGGGGCGTCCGCCCCGTCTCAGCTGCCGCGCGCCGCCGGCGCTTTCCAGCATGCCGCCAGTCGGGGCAGGGGGGTTGTTCCGGTCGGCCGCGGCCGCGGCGCCCGTGTCTCCGGGCAGGTGTCGGCGATGAACTTCCAGGACGTGTTGTTGAGGAACATCTCGCACCGGGCCAGCTGGCCCCGGATGCAGATCACCGCCCCGAGATCGTAAGCCTGCCCGCCGCTCCGGCACTTGCAGCCGGGGCCGGCGTTGGCGCCAATGGGCAACGAGGCCGAAAGCGCGCCGACCAGGACCAGGAGCCGCCATATGCCAGGATCTATCCCATTGGTCGGAAGAATAGCTCGGAAATTAGACGAGTTGCAAATCGACGGCTTGCGGCCCGCGGCCGTGCCGGTCGGGCTGGATTGCATAGGACAGCTTCATGCCCTCGCTGAGATCCGGCAGACCGGAGCGCTGCACGGCGGTGATGTGGACGAAAATGTCCTTGCCGCCGCCCTCCGGCGAGATGAAACCATAGCCCTTCGCCTGATTGAAGAACTTGACAGTACCTCTCTGGCGCTGGTTCATGGGAAAGTCACTCCCTCGTTCCCTTCACGTTAAGCTCCGGTCCCTCGTGTCCTCACGGCGATGGGGCCGGCGGAGCAAGCTCCTGCGCCGGAAAGTCGAGCAACGGTGCGCCCTGGGGCGCCGAAAGCGATCATAACCGCAGGCACAAGCTTGGCTCTTGCGACTGCTCCTGATGGTGGCAGCCACATCAATGACCTTTATGAGGGAGGGTGGAACCGTCGACAAGTGAAGTTTTCGTGCCAAGGATTGAAACCGTGGCCCCGCTTGGGTAATGCTATCGGCGGGATTGTCGGGAGAGCACCCATGTTCAGCCGCAGTGTCGTTTGCTGGTTCCTCGCCAGCGCGGTGGCCGCCCTTGCAATTGCGCCGGAGGCGGCCTTTTCCAAGCCAGTCGTCAAGACCCGGTACCAGTATTTCATGGTGTCGGGGATCAGCGCCTCGGCGCTCCACCAGTCGCTGGTCCAGCGTGGACCGACGGTCAATGGCGATAAAGCCTATGCCGCCACCGAGGTCGCGGGCGGCCAGGACGGCTCGCTGGTCGCCGGTCCCTCGGGCT
This sequence comes from Aestuariivirgaceae bacterium, assembly GCA_040510355.1. Lineage (GTDB taxonomy): Bacteria > Pseudomonadota > Alphaproteobacteria > Rhizobiales > Aestuariivirgaceae > DATAFF01. The sequence goes on along the minus strand of JBEVJH010000276.1, from coordinate 3,031 downwards.
GCCGGATCCAGAATTACCGGATGAAGCTCGACTTCACCATGCGCCTGCCGAAGCTGCGCCCCGGTGTCGCCCTGTCGCCGGCGGTGCAAAGCCGTTGGCAGGCCTTCGAGACCTTCGTCAGGAACCACGAGGCGCGCCACCGCGAGATCTGGATCTCCTGCGCCGCCAATGTCGAGCAGGCGGTGCGCGCCGTCAACGCCAGGAGCTGCGAGGCGGCCCAGGCCATGGCGACCGGCATCCTCAATCAGATGTGGAAGCAATGCGCCAGGAAGCACGATGCCTTTGATGCCGCTCAGCGCCACCCGCTGATGCGCCAGCCCTTCATCGTTGCCGCGAATGCCGCTCCGGCGCGGCTGACCACCGGCGGGTCGAGGGTCAGGGCGGCCAAGGCGATCAGGACGCGCACGCGGTGAAGCCGCTGGCCGGCCGGGGCGCGTCGCGATGAACGAGCCGACCTTGCCGCTGCGGGCGGCGATCCTGCCGGTCACGCCTTTCCAGCAGAATTGCGCGCTGCTGTGGTCGCCCAAGACCATGCATGGTGTGGTCGTCGACCCCGGCGGCGATGTCGAGAGCATCCTGCGCGGCATCGCCGAGATGGAGGTCACGCTCGACCGCATTCTGCTCACCCATGGTCATATCGATCATGCCGGCGGCGCTGCCGAGCTTGCCGAGCGCACCGGCGTCGAGATCGTCGGGCCGCATCGCGAGGACGATTTCCTGCTCGCCCGCCTGCCGGAGAGCGGGGCGCAATACGGCCTTCTTGCCCGCGTCGTCGAGCCGGACCGCTGGCTGGTCGAGGGCGATACCGTCGAGATCGGCGACCGCACCTTCGAGGTCCTGCACTGCCCGGGCCACACGCCCGGCCATGTCGTCTTCGTCAATCGCGGGCTGAATTTCGGGTTGTTCGGCGATGTGCTGTTCCGCGGCTCGGTCGGCCGGACCGATCTGCCGCGTGGCAGCCACGACGACCTCATCCATTCGATCAAGACCAAGATCCTGCCGCTCGGCGATCAATTCACCTTCCTGTGCGGCCACGGCCCCGGCTCGACCGTCGGCGAGGAGCGGCGGTCTAATCCTTTTTTGGTGTGACGGGCGTCGGGGCGAATTAGCGAATAGCGAATAGCGAATAGTGAGTAGCGAATAGCGGGGCCGAGCGCTGCCCGAACTATTCGCTATTCGCTATTCGCTCACAAAAATACCGCCACCCGGTTCCCCGAGCGGCGGTGGCATCGATCGGATCGGCTGGTGCCGAAGACTTCAGGCAAGCTTGATATTGGTTGCCTGCTGGCCGCGTCCGCGACGATCGTCCTCGACATCGAAGAAAACCGTGGTCCCCTCGCGCACCTCCCGGATGCCCGATCGCTCGAGCGCCGTGATGTGAACGAAGACGTCCTTCGAGCCGCCTTCGGGCGTGATGAAGCCATAGCCCTTGGTGGTGTTGAAGAACTTGATGGTGCCTTTCTGCTGCGCCATGAAAGGTATCCTTTCCCGCTGGCCGCGTGTATCAGTGAATTTAGCCAGTCCGCACACCCTGCACGCGCTCAGGGCATGCCGCGTCGAACGTCGGGAAAGGTACCGGGCTTCTTGGGGCCCGGGAATCTCAGCCGCATGTTCCGAAGCCACACCCCACCACGGGGCATGCCGGCGGCATGAGATATGCGACGGTCTGTTCTCCTTTGCAAGCTTCTCGTCAAGGCGCGACAGCCTTAAGTTTCATAGATGCCGCGGCGGCAGAGTTCTTGCAACCTTCGGGCGGCGGAACTCTTTGCCGCGATTTCAATTTGACCTTAACCATCGCCTGATTACATGCTGCGAAGGATTACCTCAGCGACTACGAATGGTTGCCGAGATTTCGCCATGTCTGAGGTGTTCTTGGACAGGGGCAGAGCAGGGGACAGCCAAAATGACGAAGCCGACGCGCCGCGACCTGTTGAGCCGCCGACGCCTTTTGCTGGCGGGTACCGGGTTCCTGGCGGCAGGCGCGTTGCCGAAAGTCGTCCGGGCGCAGGGCTTCGATCCCACCGCCATCGGCCGCTGGCTGAATGGCGATCAGTTCCCCGACTATCCGCCGGTCCCCGGCAATGGCGCTCCGCCTGCCGACCCGCGCTACACCGGCACCACCCGGCCGGCGCCTGGCCAGCCGGCGGGACCGCCGCCGCCCGGCATGGAGCCGGACTATCCGATTCCGCCTTTGAACATGAGGGTGATCCCGCCGCAATTCCGCCGCCAGATCGTCGAGTATCGCGGCAGCGAATGGCCCGGCACGATCATCGTCGATTCCGACAACCGCCATCTCTATCACGTCATCGAGCAGGGTCTCGCGGTGCGCTACGGCGTCGGCGTCGGGCGCGAAGGCTTCGAATGGTCCGGCCGCGCCAAGATCGGCCGCAAGTCCAAATGGCCCTGGTGGTTCCCGCCCAAGGAGATGGTCGAGCGTGACCCGAACGCCCGCCCCTTCGCCAACGGCATGCCGGGCGGCCCGGAGAACCCACTTGGCGCCCGCGCGCTCTATCTGTTCGACGACCACAACAAGGACACGCTGTTCCGCATCCACGGCACCAACCAGCCGACCTCGATCGGCAAGGCGTTGTCGTCCGGCTGCATCCGCATGCTGAACCAGGACGTCGCGGAGCTCTATCTCCGCTGCCCGATCGGCACCCGCGTCGTCGTGCTGTCGAGCAAGGCGGCGAACTTCCCGACCGCCGGCGTACCCTCCGGCGACGGGGTCAATTGAGCCGCTGCGCGAGCGAATAGCCAATAGCGAATAGCGAATAGTAAGTGGGGCAGGGCGCTGCCCGACCGCTATTCGCTATTCGCTATTCGCTATTCGCTATTCGCTACTGCCTCACTTCCCCTTCTTCCGAAACGTCCGCGTGCCCGGCTTGCCGCCTGACGAGGCGGGGCGCCGGCCTGGCGGCTTGGGCTGCGGCCAAGCGGTTTCCGGCGCCTTGATCCGCGACCGGCGGTCCGGGGCGGCGCCCGGATCGCGGGCCAGCGGGTCGTCCATCACCGCAAGCTCGACCGCCTTCAG
>JBEVJH010000275.1:0-2870 GCA_040510355.1 Aestuariivirgaceae bacterium | reverse complement strand
CACCGCGATACTTCGCGCCCGCGATCAATGCGCCGAGATCCAGCGACATCAGCGACTTGCCCTTGAGGCTTTCCGGCACGTCGCCATTGACGATACGGATGGCGAGGCCCTCGGCGATGGCGGTCTTGCCGACGCCGGGCTCGCCGATCAGCACGGGATTGTTCTTGGTGCGGCGGCTCAGCACCTGGATGGTGCGGCGGATCTCCTCGTCGCGGCCGATGACCGGGTCGAGCTTGCCGTCGCGCACTGCCTGCGTCAGGTCGCGCGCGTACTTCTTCAGCGCATCGTAGCTGTTCTCGGCCGACGCCGAGTCCGCCGTACGGCCCTTGCGGATCTCGTTTATGGCTTCGTTGAGCGCCTGCGCGGTGACGCCCGCCGAGGCGAGGATCTTGCCGGCGTCCGTGTCCTTCTCGATGGTCAGCGCCAGAAGCAGCCGCTCGACGGTGACGAAAGAATCGCCCGCCTTCTGCGCTGCGCTCTCGGCCGTGTCGAAGACCCGCGCCAGTTCGCGGCTCAGATACAGCTGCGAGCCATCGCCGGAAACGCTCGGCATCTTCTTCAGCGCCGCCTCGAGCTCTGCCCGGGCCAGCTTGGGATTGCCGCCGGCGCGCTCGATGAGCCCGGCCGCCATGCCCTCCTCGTCGTCGAGCAGGACTTTCAGCAGGTGCAGCGGTGTGAATTGCTGGTGCCCCTTGCCGAGGGCAAAGGTCTGCGCGCTCTGGATGAAGCCGCGGGCGCGCTCGGTGTATTTCTCGATGTTCATTCAACTCTCCTTGTCTGGCACACCGGACCGCCCAATGGCGCGCGTCCAATGCCCGAAGCGTTGATCTGACGATGGCGCCGAGTGTGGCCCCGCGCCTTGCGTCATATCAAGTCCCGGGCGCCCGCTTGGCGGCGCTGCCCGAATCCTCAGGGCAGATATAGGAGTGCTTTTTCAAAGCAAAAGACCGGGCACGGGCCCGGTCTCACAGATTTCTGAACGCCGATGAACGGCTATTCGGCGGCCGGACCGCCGGCAGTGAGGAAAGCCGGCAATTCGCCGACATCCGGCTGCGGCGCACCGGCGGGGTCGTTACCGCCCTCGCCGCCCGGCAGGCCACGTCCGCGGCGACGGCCGCGCCGGTCGCGGTGGCGGCGGGGCATCTCGCCCCCCTCGCCCTGGACCAGCGGCTCGCCGCCCTCGGCGGAAACCGCCTCGGCCACGATGCCCGCTTCAGGCGCCTCGCCCTCAACCGGCGCCGGCTGATCGTTCTGCGGCTGCTGGGGCTGCGGCTGGAAGCGGTTGACCGGCGGCTCCGGGCTGGCAAAACGGTCGTTGATCGGCTGGAAATCATCGTCCTCGTCTTCCGCGTCACCGCCCTGCGGCTGGCCGAACTGATCGACCCGCGGCTGATTCTGCGGCTGCCCCGAAGCGACGATGCGGAAATAGTGCTCTGCGTGCTGCAGGTAGTTCTCAGCCATCACCGAGTCGCCCGAGGATTGGGCATCGCGGGCCAGCTGCAGGTATTTCTCGGCCACATGGGCGGCATTGCCGCGCACCTTCACATCCGGGCCGTTACTTTCGTAGTTGCGGCTCAGCGGATTGAGGTGCTTGCGGCCGCCATTGTTATTCCGGCCGCGTGACCGGTTTTTGTTATTCTGCTGGTTAGGTCTCATGGTCTCGTTTCAAGCCTTGGATAATCTCATAAGGCAGCAATCGGCATAGTGAGCCTCAAGGCCACATGCGCCCCGGAAACGGTCGGCGCCGGCAGTCGGAGTCCGTTTTGCCTTTAGGCTGTGCGGTTGAACCACTTGTGGTCATCGGAACCGAGCCGGGGGCCCTTTCCGTGGGCCCCTGCTGCCTATCGCAGCTACACCGATGAGCGGGTGGCCGTCCCCTTGGCGCCACTCCCGCGCCGTCGACAGCACCGGGAAGCTAGCCGGTTCGGCCCCGATTTCCAAGAGAAAAAACGGTTGGGCCCCACCTTGGTGGCTCGAACCTTAAGAATGGTGACCGACTACCATCCGATCAAGGCCCGCCAGGTCCTTTTCTATCGCCACCTCGACCAGTCCTGCCTTGGTAAACAGGGCCTTTACGAGGTGCCCCTGGTCGGCGCCGACCTCGACGACCACCCAGCCGTCAGGCTTCAGCCAGACCGGCGCCTGGGCGATAATGGCGCGGTAGGCATCGAGTCCGTCCGGTCCGCCGTCCAGCGCCAGGTGAGGGTCGTGGTCCTTCACCTCGGGCTTCAGCGTGCCGATGGTCGCGCTCTCGATATAGGGCGGGTTGGAGACGATGACGTCGAAAGTCTCGCCTGCCTGCAGCGCATCGAACCACGAACCCTTGCGGGCCTCGAAGCGCTTGGCGACGCCATGCCGCTCGGCATTGCCTTCTGCGGCGAGGATCGCATCGTTGGCGAGATCGACGCCAATGGCGGTGGCAGATGGGCTTTCGGTCAGCACCGAGACGGCGATGCAGCCGCTGCCAGTGCCGAGATCGAGGATGCGCTTGCGGGCGCGCCCTTCGAGCAGCTGCAGGGTGCGCACCACCAGCATCTCGGTCTCGGGCCGCGGCACCAGTGTCGCTTCGTTGAGCTTGAAGGTGAGGCCGAAGAACTCCCGCTCGCCGAGGATGCGGGTCACCGGCTCGCCGCGCAGCCGCCGCTCCGCCATCTGCTGCATCTTGGCGAGCGCGTCGGGCGGCGCCGGTTCGCGTTCGCGATTGACGAGTTCGAGCCGATCGAGGCCGAAAGCGACTTCGGCGAGCAACCGGGCGTCCAGCTCCGGTGTCTCGATCCCTGCTCGCCGGAACAAGTCGCGGACCCCCCGCCACGCCGCTCCGATCGTCAATCCGCTCAGCTAATTCCCTCCATCGCCGCGAGCTGCGCCGC
>JBEVJH010000274.1:0-2682 GCA_040510355.1 Aestuariivirgaceae bacterium | reverse complement strand
CGGGACCCCGTCCTTCCGCGCCTGGCGGGCCCGCTCCAGCGCCGCTTCGCCCGGCACGCGGACCGGCGTCGCCGGGTCGAGCGGGCGGGCGCCATGGCAGGCCGCGATCAGCCATTGCACCTGGCGCTGAAAGGCCCCCACTCCGGCAAAGCGCGACGGCTTGAGCGCCAGAACCAGCACCGAGGCGCCCCACTCGCTCGGCTCGTCGGCCCGGCCATGACCGCTCAGCCCCTGGGTCAGGCACTCGACCAGCAGGCCCAGCGCATAGCCCTTATGGCCATGATCGAGCCCGCCGATCGCCAGCAGCGCCCCGCCGGCGCCCAGCACCCGCGGGTCATCGCTGACCGTGCCCTCCGGCGTCAGCAGCCAGGGCCCCGGCATGGCGCGCCCCTCGGATTTCCGCAAAGCCGTCATCCCGCCGGTTGTGATCGACATCGACACGTCGATCAGGATCGGATCGGGCTCGGCCGGAATGCCGGCAGCGATCGGATTGGGCGTCGTCACCGGCGTGATGCCGCCATGGGGCGCCACCATCGCCGCGCTCGGATCGGAAGTGAAGATCAGGATGATCGTGCCAGCCCGCGCCGGCGCTTCGAGGAACGCTGCCAGGCAGGCAATGTGGTGGCTGCGGCGCAGCGCCACCGCACCGAGCCCGAGCTGGTCGGCAAGCATCGTCGCGCGCTCGATCGCGAGCCCGGTGGTCCACACGCCGGGCAGCCGCCGCGCGTCCCAGGTCTCGACCGCGCCATGGCTGCTGACCACCTCCGGCGCGCCGTCGCGAGCCATGCCGCCCTCTTCGATCGCCTCGACATAGTCGCCGAGAAGGTGAAGGCCGTGGGTGTGGTGGCCATAGAGGTCGGCCTGCAGCAATCCCGAAGCAACCGCTGCCGCCGGCTCGCGCGGAACGCCGGCCGCTTCCAGGATCTCGCGGGCAATCCGTTCGAGCGCTTCCGAAGGATAATTCATGCTAATGCCGTCGCCGCTGTGAGATATGCCAGGGGATGGCGAGCCGCTCGCACAGGGTCACGATGCCGAACAGCGACAGGCCGAGCAGCGTGAGCAGGAAGATGCCCGCAAAGGCAAGGTCTGGCCGCATGTTGCCGGTGACGATCTGGATGTAGAAGCCGAGGCCCTGATCGCTGCCGATGAACTCGGCGATGGTGGCCCCGACCGTCGCATTGATGGCCGCATATTTGAAGCCGACGAAACATTGCGGCATCGCTGCCGGCAGCCGCACCTTCATGAACGACCTGAGCGGCCCCGCCCCCGTCGCCCTGACGAAGCGCTCGAGCTCTTCCGGCAGCGACCCGAAGGCGAGGATGGCGTTGAGCACGATCGGGAAGAAGCAGACGAGAAACACGATGATGACCTTCGGCAGCAGGCCGAAGCCGAGCCACGAGATGAAGAGCGGCGCAAAGGCGATCTTCGGCGTCATCTCGATCGAGACGAAGAACGGATAGATGGTCCGTCTCAGGATCGACGAGAAGGCGATCGCGAGGCCCAGCGGCACCGCGATGACCACCGCTGCCACATAGCCGAGCACCGTCTCGACGCCGGTGACCCAGGTGTAATAGAGGAGCCGGTCGAAATCGGCTGCGCTCTTGGTCACGATCTCGGAAGGCTTCGGCAGGATGTAGGCCGGGATGCCGAACCAGTCGATCGAATATTCCCAGAACAGGAAGAAGCCGACGAAGAACGCGATGAACGGCCACGACCGGGCGAGCTTTGCCGCGAGCCGCCCCAAGGCCGCCCTCAGCGCCCTCGGCCGGTTGGCGGACGCGACCACGCCGCTCCTCTCAAAAGACGCCGTAGCCATGGAAGATTTCCTGGATCATCCCGAGATAGGCGGCAAAGGCCGGGCTCTTCTTCACCTCGAGGTTCCTCGGCCATGGCAGGTCGATGTCGATCACCCGGTCGATCCGCCCCGGCCGCGGCGTGATGACGCAGATCTTGCTCGACAGCTGGATCGCCTCCTCGATGCTGTGGGTGACGAACACCACTGTCGGCCGCCGCTCGAGCCACAGCGCCTGCAGATCGACGCGGATGCCCTCCCGCGTCATCGCATCGAGCTTGCCCAGCGGCTCGTCGAGCAGGAGCGTGTCAGGCTCGTGCACCAGCGCCTGGCAGAACGCCGCCCGCTGCTGCATGCCGCCCGACAGCTCGAAGGGTTGCCGGTCGGCGAAGCCGTCGAGCCGCACCGCCTTGATCATTTGGGTGATCCGCTCGGCGTAATGCTGCGTGTCCAGAGCCCGGAGCTCGAGCTGGAGCTCGATATTGCCGCGCACCGTGCGCCAGGGCACCAGCGTGTTGTCCTGGAACATGATGCCGATCGCGGTCTGCGGGCCGGCCACGGGAGTGTCATTGACCCGGATCGCTCCATGCGACGGCGCCAGCAGCCCGGCGATCATGAGGATGACGGTGGATTTGCCGCAGCCCGAGGGACCGAGCAGCGACACGAACTCGCCGGGTGCGACGGTGAGGTCGGCCGGGCCGAAGGCATGGACAGCGCCATCAACCGTGTCGAAGCTCTTCGACACCTGGGTGAGTTCGATCGCGCTGCCCATGTCCTCCTCTGACCGGATGGGCTGTTCTACTTGACGTAATCGTTCGTGTAGAACGCCGTCGTCGGCTTGTCGGTCTGCAGGTCGTTGTACTTCTTCATGAGATTGAGCATGTCGTCCC
>JBEVJH010000273.1:0-10748 GCA_040510355.1 Aestuariivirgaceae bacterium | reverse complement strand
GAGAGCCGTTGACAAGCAGGGAGGCCGACCATTAAGTCTGGCCGCCTGCCCAGATGGCGGAATTGGTAGACGCGCTAGTTTCAGGTACTAGTGCCGCGAGGCGTGGAGGTTCGAGTCCTCTTCTGGGCACCATCAGCAACGATTTCCATTTGCTTCGATCGTCCCTCGGCGCTGTGCCCAGGGGTTGTCCTAAGCACCCTTCAGGGCTGGCAAAACCGGTGCTGCGAGCCTATATCGGAGGCTGTATCCGACTGGGTCGGATCGAGGAGCGTAGGGTCATGACGGCGAGGGATGCCTTGAACGCGCTGGGGGTGTTTGCGGTGGTGGCGCTCGCCACCGTTATCGTCCTTGCCCTGATCGCCATCTTCACCGGCGCGGCGGTCGGCGCCTTTTTATTCATTCTGGCAGTGGTGGCCGTCGCGTCGATCTGGCAATCGCTTCGCCGGCCGAGTCGCGGCAAGCACTCTCCCTAGCGATTGCACGCTGAAGCTGCAGCGCACAACCCTGAAGCGCGCCAACGTCTCGCGGGGATTTGCAGGAGGCTTGCGCGCCGCCGAAACCATGCTAAACGCTCATTCAACGCCCGGGCCGGTGCTCCCTGCGGGGCGGCATTGCAAGCTCTAGGGTAGGGACCTGCGCGGCGAATGCTGGTCAAGCTTTACCGGGGCGACCTGCCTGCGACGCTCGATCTCGGGCGGGAGGTCGCTGTCGATACCGAAACCATGGGACTGAACCCCCATCGCGACAAGCTTTGTCTTGTTCAGCTTTCGTCCGGCGACGGCGATGCCCATCTCGTCCAGATCGACCGCGAGACCTTCGAGGCCCCACGCCTCAAGGCATTGCTGACCGACCCCGGCATCCTCAAGATTTTCCACTTCGCCCGCTTCGACGTCGCTGCCCTGAAAGTGTGGCTCGGCATCGATGCGTCGCCGATCTACTGCACCAAGGTCGCCTCCAAGCTGGCCCGCACCTACACCGATCGGCACGGGCTCAAGGATCTGGTCCGCGAGATGCTCGGCATCGAGATGTCGAAGCAGCAACAGAGTTCCGACTGGGGCCTGCCGGTGCTCTCCGACGCCCAGAAGCAATATGCCGCCCTCGATGTAATCTACCTGCACGAGATCAGGTCGCGGCTCGATGCCATGCTGAAGCGGGAGAACCGGGCGGAGCTGGCCCAGGCCTGCTTCGATTTCGTGCCGGTTCGCGCCGCCCTCGATCTCGGCGGCTGGACGGAGGAGGATGTCTTCGCACATTAGGGCTGCGCCACGGCCGGGCAAGCGGGGGTCCAGGGTCCGGTCGTCGCTGATCATCAGCTGGGCGTTCGTGCTGCTCGCGGGAGTGCTTGTGATCGGGTTCTTCATCAAGGTCGGCTCCTATGAGACCATCGAGCAGCAGGACCCTCGGCCCGGCCAGAAGGGCGACGGCGCTGCCGTCAGCCGCACCGCCGTCTCGACTTCGACCTTTTCGGGCTTCGACAACGAGCAGCAACCCTTCCAGATCTCGGCCGAGCAGGCGGTGCGCGACAGTTCCGATCCCGGTGCGGTGGCGCTCGAGCAGGTCTCCGGCAATGTTCGCCGCAGCGATGGCGCCGTCCTGGGTTTCGCCGCCCACCACGGCCGCTATGTCATGAAGACGAAGCAGCTCGCTCTCACCGGCGATGTGCGCCTTGTCTCGGCGGGACGGTTCGTGGCAAGCCTGAGCGAGGCCGCGGTCGACGTCGACACCAAGGGGCTGGTGTCGCGCAGCCCGGTCGTGGTCGAGATGACGGACGGCGTGATCCGGGCGGGGGACATGGCCATTAGCGACGATGGAGCGCGGGTGCTGTTCGGCGGCGGCGTGAAGGCGACCTTCGGCAGCGGCAGCGGCAAGGCGGATATGCAATGAAGTCCCTGGCGCTGGCCTTGCTCCTCGCCATGTTTCCGGCCGCGCTGGCCGACGCCAGCGATGCCTTGGCACAAGCCGTTGATGCCGCACCCATTGCGGAGGCGACGCGTCAGGGTCAGAAGGTCGACATCGAGGCCGACAACATGGAGGTCCTCGACAAGCAGGGCAAGGCGATCTTCACCGGCAATGTCAATGCCGCGCGGGGTGGCGTCACGCTGAAGAGCAACAAGCTCGTCGTCGACTATCGCAGCGGCGGAACGAACAAGAAGGGCCAGGCCAAGAGCGCCGGCAGCAGCGACGTCACCAATCTCGAGGCCACCGGCAGCGTCGTCATCACCACCCGCACCCAGAAGATCACCGGCGACAAGGCGCTCATCGACGTCAAGGCCAACACCCTGACCGTCGACGGCAATGTGGTGGTGGAGCAGGGCGGCTCGGTGGTAAAGGGCAACCAGCTCGTCGTCGACCTTACGACCAATCGCAGCCAGATGACCGGAGGCCGGGTCAAAGGGCTCTTCACCCCCAGTCAGAAAACCCCATGATCCGAAAGCCGCTGCCATGGGTTTTCACCCGATATTAAGACAATTGGGGCGCTAATGGGCGCGTGGCGGAACGGTCCTGGCAGCACGCCCGAGCCAGTCGACGAGCCGGCCGAAGACGGCCTTGTGGCGATAGAGCTCGCCAAGGCCTATCGGCGCCGGCCGGTGGTAAGGGGTGTCAGCCTCGCTGTCCGTCGCGGAGAGGCCGTGGGATTGCTTGGACCCAACGGCGCGGGAAAGACCACGGTGTTCTACATGATCACCGGGCTGATCGCGGCCGATGAGGGCATGATCACGCTCGACGGGGCAGATATCACCCATCTGCCGATGTACAAGAGGGCACGCCTCGGCATCGGCTACCTGCCCCAGGAGGCGTCGATTTTCCGGGGACTCACGGTCGAGGACAACATCCGAGCCGTTCTCGAGCTCCATGAGAGCAAACGGGCGGCACGCGAGGAGAAACTCCGTGAGTTGCTCGACGAGTTTCAGATCACCCATATCCGGCGCTCGCCATCTGTGGCGCTGTCTGGCGGAGAACGTCGACGTGCTGAGATCGCGCGCGCTCTCGCCGCCGAGCCGCAATTCATGCTTCTTGACGAGCCATTTGCCGGAATCGACCCGATTGCGATCAGTGATATCCGCCAGTTGGTGCGCCAGCTCACCTCTCGGGGAATCGGGGTGCTTATTACGGATCACAACGTGCGCGAGACCCTCGAGCTCATCGACCGGGCGCTCATCATCCACGAAGGCCGGGTTCTGATGGAGGGTGCGCCGGGGGAGATCGTTGCCAGTCCCGACGTAAGGCGTCTTTACCTCGGCGAAGGTTTCAGCCTCTAATCGGCCATGGCAGGAAGCCGCCGAAAATCTTCTCCAGGCAACTAGCGATGGCGCTCGTCCAGAAGCTCGAAATGCGTCAGGGCCAGTCGCTGGTCATGACGCCGCAGCTGCAGCAGGCCATCAAGCTCCTGCAGATGTCCAATCTCGAGCTTAAGGCATTCATCGAGGAAGAGATCGAGCGCAATCCGCTGCTCGAGCGCTCAGCCGAACCCGCAGCCGAGCCGTCGGCCGAGCCCGCGGCCGATGCCCCATCCCTCGGTGCCGACGAGCCGGAGACCCTGGCATCGGTGCCGCAACTCAAGGAATCCGGATGGCAGAGCGATCGCGCCCTCCCCCGCTCTCCGGCGGTCGACCAGGAGTTCGCGGCCACCATCGGCGAGGAGCCGACCCTGGCCGGCCATCTCACCGACCAGCTCAACATCGCAATCACCGATCCGGTGCGCCGCCTGATCGGCGCCAATCTGATCGGGCTGATCGATGAAGCTGGCTACCTCGTCGCTGACTTCGACCAGATGGCGGAAGGTCTCGGCGTCCCGGTCGAGCTGATCTCCGACGTGCTGCGCGAGCTTCAAGGCTTTGATCCGCCAGGAGTGTTAGCCCGCGACCTGAGGGAATGCCTGAGCCTGCAGCTCAAGGACAAGGATCGCTTCGACCCGGCAATGCAGCAACTCGTCGAAAATTTGACACTGGTGGCGCGGCGCGACTTCGCCGCCCTTTCGGCGATCTGCGGCGTCGATCTCGATGATGTCAGGGACATGATAGCCGAGCTGAGGCGGCTCAATCCCAAGCCCGGCAACGTCTTTGGTGCGGTCGTGGTGCAGCCGGTCATCGCCGACGTGATCGTCAAGCCGGCGCCCGACGGCGCCTGGCTGGTCGAGCTCAATTCCGAGACGCTGCCGCGCCTTCTGATGAACAGCCAGTATTACGCCACCGTCTCCCGCCGGTCGCTCAACCAGGCTGATCGGCTCTATCTCGGCGAATGCCACGCCAAAGCCAACTGGCTGTTGCGCAGTCTCGACCAGCGTTCCCGGACCATTCTGGCCGTTGCACGCGAGATCGTCCGCCAACAGGACGGTTTCCTGGTGCACGGCATCAAGGCGCTGCGGCCCCTCAATCTCAAGGTGATTGCCGATGCGATCTCGATGCACGAATCGACGGTTAGCAGGGTCACCTCCAACAAATACATGGGCACCCCACGCGGCACCTTCGAGATGAAGTATTTTTTCACCGCCGCCATCTCGTCGGCCGAGGGCGGCGATTCCCATTCCGCCGAGGCAGTCCGCCACAGAATCAAGGAAATGGTCGACCGCGAGCCGCCTGACGGCGCCCTCTCGGATACGGAAATTGTCGATCGGTTGCGACAGGATGGCATTGACATAGCCCGCCGCACGGTGGCCAAGTATCGCGACGCGCTTGGAATTCCCTCTTCAGTGCAACGCCAGCGCGAGCACCGACTGACCCGCTGAAGCAGCTGGGAACGGCCATATTGGCAGTTGACGTTATTGCCCGGTGCAACTAGTGTCCGCCCGCTCCGCGCCGGACAGTGGGGGATCGTCGGGGAAACGGCACATCATGAAACTGTTGATCACCGGCAAAAACCTCGACATGGGTGAGTCGCTGCGCAGCCGCATTGAGGAGCGGATCGCGAGCGGGGTCGGGCGGCTGTTCGACGGTTCGGTCAAATCCCAGGTCGTCATCGAGAAGCAGCGCGGCTTTTTCCACAGCGAATGCACCCTCAACCTGCCGACCGGGCTGAGCTTGCAGGCCCATGGCCGGGGCGCCGACGCCCATTCGAGCTTCGACGAGGCGGCATCCCATCTCGAGCGTCAGCTCAAACGGTACAAAAAGCGGCTGCGGGATCATCAGCAATCGCGCACCGAGCCCGTCAGGGCGTTTGCCGCCGCAAGCTATGTGATAGCCGGCGGCGAGGAGGCTTCCGAGCCGGACAGCCTGTCGCCGACCATCATCGCCGAGACCACGGCCGACATCCCTGAGCTTACGGTTGGCGAAGCCGTTCTGCAGCTCGAGATCTCCAACCTGCCCTTCGTCTTGTTCAGAAACCGGGCGGCCGCCGGATTCAATCTGGTGTATCGCCGTCACGATGGCCATATAGGCTGGATCGACCCGGGACGGGCAGGGTGATTCCATGCAGCTGAGTGAAATCCTCCGCCTGGAAGGCGTGGTGCCGAACCTCAAGGCAGCGAACAAGAAGCAGCTGCTGCAGGAGCTCGCCACCCATGCCGGGCGCCTCACCAAGCTTGACCCGCGGGGAATTCTCGAGACCCTGCTCCGGCGGGAGAAGCTGGGCTCCACCGGCTTCGGCCATGGCATTGCCATACCCCACGGCAAGTTCGCCGGGATCGACCGTGTTCACGGCGTTTTTGCCAGGCTCGTCCAGCCGGTCGAGTTCGACGCCGTCGATGATCAGCCTGTCGACCTGGTGTTTGCCTTGTTGGCGCCGGAGGCGGCGGGGGCCGACCACCTCAAGGCTCTCGCCCGCATTTCCCGGCTGTTCCGCGACCAGACCATCGTCCAGAAGCTTCGGGGCACCGCCGACCGGGAGGGGCTGTACGCCATTCTGACCGAGCCCGCAGCCTCGGCTCCGCACGCGGCGTAAGCAAACTCTAATGCACGCTCATCGGCAGCAGGTCATGCTCGAACGCGTTGGCCATCGCCGCCTCGAAGCTCGCCGAGACCGCAAAAGGCGTGCCGTCGGCCATGTAGAGACAGAACAACTTCGAGCCCGACGGCAGCTCCGCCTGCTCGCCAAGCAGCTCCAGCGCCTGTTCCGGCCCGATCTCGCGAATATAGGCCACATGCCCGTCGCCCAGACCCGCCAGATCGCTCCGGGAGATGACTCTTCTCGTCGTTTGGTTTTCCATTTTCACTCCGCCGGCCTTGCCTCTAACCTTTGGCGATCTCGATCCGGCGCGCAACGCGCTCGGGCTGTGGCTGCTCGAGATCGATCGACAGCAGGCCGTCTTTCAATTCCGCAACTTTGACCACGATACCGTCGGCGATGACGAAAGCGCGCTGAAACTGCCGCGCGGCAATGCCGCGATGCAGATACTGGCGCTCGATATCGTCCTTCTGCTTGCCGCGAATCACCAGCTGGTTGTCCTCGAATGAGACGTCGAGGTCCTCGCGAGCGAATCCGGCAACGGCAAGGGTGATCCTCAACCTTTCGGGTTCCGACCCGTTGCGCTGCAGGCGCTCGATGTTGTACGGCGGATAACCATCTCCCGCCGTCTTCGACGCTCTGTCGATGAGGCGTTCGATTTCCTCGAACCCGAGCAGCAAAGGCGAAGAACGTCCGTTGCGAGACATCGGCCAAGCCCTTTCAGATGAAGCAGCTCTTCCAATGAACACTCCCGCGGTCCCGCTTTGGGCCCCACGGGGTCGGCGCTAGATATGGCTCCGCTCCCATTCCCTTTCAAGCACTAGCGGAGGACGCCTTGCCACATCCGGTTGAGATCATGCCGGTCGAAGGCGGCCACACGCTGAAGCAGTTCGTGAGGCTCCCGCGCGAGCTTTACCAAGGGATTCCGGGCTATTCCGCCCCGCTCGATCTCCAGCGGCTCCAGGAGCTCGACCGTCGCCGCAACCCCTATTTCGCCCATGCGGACGCCGCCTTGTGGCTCGCCCTTCAGAATGGTCGGCCGGTCGGCCGAATCTCCGCCCAGATCGACCGGCTGGAAGCCGAGAGTCGCCCCGGACTCGGCCATTTCGGGAATTTCGCCGCCATCGACCATGGCGAGGTTGCCGGGAGCCTTTTCCGCGCGGCCGAGCAGTGGCTTCGACTTCATGGAGTCCGCCACGTCACCGGCCCCTACAATCTCTCCATCAACCAGGAGAGCGGCCTCCTCATCGAGGGTCATCAGGAGCAGCCGATGTTCCTCATGCCGTGGGACGCCGCCTGGCTTCCGGCCCTTCTCGAGCAACAAGGCTATCGGGCCGCCCGCGACCTGTTCGCCTATCGTCACGATGGTCTCGACGCGCCGCAGCACAAGGGCCGGCGCCTCCTCGACCGAATCGGCCGCGACCCGAGCGTCAAGGCGCGCTTTGCCGATCTTCGTCGGATCGACCAGGAGATCTCGGTGATCGCCGATGTTTTCAACGATGCCTGGGTCGACAATTGGGGCTTCGTGCCGCTGACCGTCGAGGAGGTCACCCACATGGCCAAGGAGCTCAAGCCCTTCATCCACAATGAAAGCATGACCGTCATCGAGGTCGAGGGCGAGCCGCAGGCCTTTGCCTTTGCCCTCCCCAACCTGCTCGAGCTTTCCGACGGGCTCGATGGCCGGCTCGTCCCCTTCGGCTGGGCTCGCGTGCTCAGCCGCTACTTCATCCGTCCGATTCGCAGCGAGCGGCTCGCCTTGATGGGCGTGAAGCGGCGCTACCGCGACAATCCGCTCGGTGCGGCTCTTGCCTTTCTTGCCATCGAGAAGCTGCGTGAAGGATCGCGACGGCGCGGCGTCGTCGCCGCCGAGCTCGGTTGGGTGCTCGACACCAACGAGCGCATGCGGAGCATGCTCGAGGATGCCGGCGCGCGGCATTACAAGACCTATCGTGTCTACGAGAAGCTCCTCGCGTCGACGGATGCGGCTGCGTCGCCACAGTCGTGATTTTATCGTTTGTTCCTCGGGCAAGAGGGCCGAGAAAAGTCTTGATTATGTAGGCGCGACGCCTTAAGTGCGGTCTTGCCCAATTTCGCACGTGCCTGTGGTCGTGCTCGCCAACAGCAAGGCTTTGGCAGAGACGGCTTGAAGCAACGACGGAACGGGCTTTTTCGACTTTTCCAGTTCAGCTGGAACACCGAAGAGGCTTGTCCATCTTGCCAGGCGTGCGGAACGGGTGCCCCCGATCCAATCCACGGCAGCATCGTAAACAGGGCGGTTTCCGTCCGCTTCAGCCATTGGGGATCGAGTGCCATGACCGCCCGAATCCGCGACTTCCTTTCCCGACGAACCGAGGACGGGCCCTGCCTCGTCCTTGATCTCGATGTCGTGCGCGCCAACTACCTCGCGCTCGCCCGGGCGCTGCCCGACACCCGCGTCTTCTACGCGGTCAAGGCCAATCCGGCGCCCGAGGTCCTGAACCTGCTGACCGCGCTTGGTTCCTGCTTCGATGTCGCCTCCATGGGCGAGGTCGAGCTGGTGCTGAAGGCCGGTGCCGGCCCCGAGCGCATTTCCTACGGCAACACGATCAAGAAGGAGCGCGACATCGCGCGCGCCTACGAGCTCGGCGTGCGGCTGTTCGCCGTCGACTCCGAGGCCGAGGTCGACAAGGTGGCGCGCGCGGCGCCCGGCGCGCAGGTGTTCTGCCGCATCCTCTGCGACGGCCAGGGCGCCGACTGGCCGCTCTCGCGCAAATTCGGCTGCGCACCTGAGCTTGCTCCCGACATTCTCGAGCATGCCAAGCGCGGCGGTCTCGATGCCTATGGCGTGTCCTTCCATGTCGGCTCGCAGCAAATGAACCCGGAAGCCTGGGACGCTGCGCTCGCCGCCTCGGCCGAGATTTTCCGAAGCTGTGCCGAGCGTGGCATCACGCTGCGGATGGTCAATCTCGGCGGCGGTTTCCCGGCCCGCTACCTCAAGGCGATTCCGACCGTCGAGCGGTTCGGGGCGGCGATCTTCCGCGCCCTGTCGAAGCATTTCGGCAACCGCATCCCCGAGACCATCATCGAGCCTGGTCGCGGCCTGGTCGGCGGCGCCGGCATCATCGAGGCCGAGGTCGTCCTGATCTCCCGCAAATCGGCGGATGAGGAGGTGCGCTGGGTCTATCTCGACATCGGCAAGTTCGGCGGCCTCGCCGAGACCATGGAGGAGGCGATCCGCTATCCCATCCGCACGCCGCGCGACGGCGACGAGACCGCGCCCTGCATCATCGCCGGGCCCACTTGCGATTCGGCGGATGTGCTGTATGAGAAGCAGCCCTATGCCCTGCCGGTCAGTCTCGCCATCGGCGACAAGGTGCTGATCGAGGGAACCGGCGCCTATACGACGACCTACTCCACCGTGGCGTTCAACGGCTTTCCGCCGCTTCGGTCCTATGTGATCTGACAATGGCAAACCATCCTCGACATGCAAGCATCGCCGGGCCGGTCGTGATGATCGGCTTCGGCTCGATCGGCCGCGGCACGCTGCCGCTCATCGACCGGCATCTCGGCTTCGACAGGTCGCGGCTGACGGTCATCGACCCTGCCGACGTCGACCGGCAGGAGATCGCCAACTATGGCGGCAAGTTCATGCAGCTCGGGATAACCCGCGAGAACTATCGCGAGGTGCTGGGTCCTCTGCTCACCGAGGGCGGCGGCCAGGGCTTCTGCGTCAACCTCTCGGTCGACACCTCCTCGCTCGAGATCATGGAGTTCTGCCGCGAGATCGGCGCGCTTTACATCGACACCGTGGTCGAGCCCTGGGCCGGCTTCTATTTCGACGACCGCCTCGGCCCGGAAGCCCGCTCGAACTACGCGCTGCGCGAGGGGATCCTGGCTGCCCGCCGCCGCCGTCCCGGCGGGGTGACCGCCGTCTCCTGCTGCGGCGCCAATCCCGGCATGGTGTCGTGGTTCGTCAAGCAGGCGCTGGTCGACCTCAAGCGTGATCTCAAGCTCGCCGGCGACGAGCCGAGGAACCGCCAGGAATGGGGCGAGCTTGCCGCCCGGCTCGGCATCAAGGGCATTCACATCGCCGAGCGCGACACCCAGCGCGCCCGCTATCCCAAGCCGCTCGATGTCTTCACCAACACCTGGTCGGTCGAGGGCTTCATCTCCGAGGGACTGCAGCCGGCCGAGCTCGGCTTCGGCACCAATGAGAGATGGTTGCCGGACAATGCCCGGCGCCACCCCACCGGCTGCGGTGCCGCAATCTACCTGCTGCAGCCCGGCGCCAACACCCGCGTCCGCAGCTGGTGCCCGACCCCCGGCCCGCAATTCGGCTTTCTGGTCACCCACAATGAGTCGATCTCGATTGCCGACTACCTGACGGTGCGCGACGCCGCCGGCGATGTCACTTACCGCCCGACCTGCCACTATGCCTACCATCCCTGCAACGATGCCGTCCTGTCCTTGCACGAGATGTTCGGCCGCGCCGGTCGTCGCCAGAGCGGGATCCACATTCTCGACGAGAACGAGATCGTCGATGGCCGCGACGAGCTCGGCGTGCTGCTGTTCGGCCATCAGCGCAACGCCTACTGGTTCGGCTCGCAGCTCTCCATCGAGGAGACCCGCGCCCTCGCCCCCTGCCAGAACGCCACCGGTCTCCAGGTGTCGTCGGCGGTGCTCGCCGGCATGGTCTGGGCGCTCGAGAACCCCGAAGCCGGCATCGTCGAGGCCGACGACATGGACTATCGGCGCTGCCTCGAGATCCAGCGGCCCTATCTCGGCCCGGTCATCGGCGTCTATACCGACTGGACGCCGCTCGACAACCGCTCGCAGCTCTTCATCGAGGATCTCGACGAGAGCGATCCCTGGCAGTTCCGCAACGTGCT
>JBEVJH010000272.1:0-8868 GCA_040510355.1 Aestuariivirgaceae bacterium | reverse complement strand
CGGATCGCCGTCCAGCAGCGCCAGGGCCTCGACGCCGTCGCTGGCGAAAGACAGGCTGAACGAGCCGTCGGCGATCTGGCGGCGGAATTTCTGCCGCATCAGCGCCTCGAGGTCTTGTTCGTCGTCGACGACGAGAATTCGCGCAGTCACGGGCCGCACTCCACGAGAGCGTCGATCTCGCGGCGCAGCGCCAGGAAATCCACCGGCTTGGTCAGCAGGCCCGCGGCGCCGGCGTCGAGCGCCCGCCGTCGCGTCTCGGCGTCGCCATAAGCGGTGATCATGATGACCGGAACGTCCGGACACGAGGCACGCGCCTGCGGCAGGAACTCGATGCCGCTCATGCCCGGCATGTTGATGTCCGACAGGATGAGGATGACGGTGACGTCGGTCGCGCCTTCCAGATAGCGCAGGGCGGCGGACGCCGAGAGCGAGAATTCGAGGCGGAAACGGTCGCGGCGGACGTCGTGCCGGAACTGCTGGCGAAACAGCGTCTCCACGTCGGGCTCGTCGTCCACGACGAGGATCAGAAGCGTCATGCTTCGGCTCCCCGACGGTCCGAAGGGGCGGCGTGGCGCGGGAGCACGATGCGGAACTCCGTGAAGGCGCCGAGCTCGGTGGCGACCTCGATGGTGCCGGCATGCTGCTTGACGACGATGTCGTGGCTGAGCGACAGGCCGAGCCCGGTGCCTTCGCCCGCCGGCTTGGTCGTGAAGAAGGGGGTGAACATCTTCTGCGCGACCTCTGGAGCGATACCGGTACCGTTGTCCCGGATGCGGATCTCGACGCGGTCGCCGAGGTTCCTGGTCGTCGCCCGCAGGGACGGTTCATAGAGCCCGTCGGACTCGGCAGCGCGCCTGGAGGTGGCGTAGAAGCCGTTGGCAATGAGATTGAGCAGCACGCGGGTGATGTCCTGGGGGTAGAGGTCGGCCTCGCCCGCCTCGGGATCGAAGTCGCGGTCGAGCGTGATGGTGAAGCCCTGCCGTTCCGCCCTGGCGCCGTGATAGGCGAGGTTCAGGCTCTCCTCGACGACGGTGTTGACATTGGTGGGGCGATGCTCGCCCGAGCCCTGCCGGGAGTGGAGAAGCATGTTCCTGACGATCGAGTCGGCGCGCTTGCCATGAAGCTCGATCTTGGCGAGATTGCTCTTGAGCAGGGCCGACAGCTCGGCGATCTCTGCGTCGGCAGGTTCGCCGCGGGCCAGGGCTTCATCGAGCTCGCCCATCAGCTCGATCGAGACGGATGCGAAATTGTTGACGAAGTTCAGCGGATTCTTGATCTCGTGAGCGATCCCGGCGGTGAGCTGGCCGAGGGAGGCCAGCTTCTCGGTCTGGATCAGCCGGTCCTGCGCCCTCTGCAGATTGTCGATTGTCGACGTCAGCTCGTGCGTCCTGGCCCGCACCTCCTCGAAGAGCCGCACATTCTCCATGGCAATGCCGGCCTGGTCGGCGAAGGTCTGCAGGATGTCGACCTGCCGGGGCGAGAATTCACGGACCACGGAGCGGACGAGCGCAAAGACGCCCACGGGTGCCCCCTCCCGGAGGATGGGAACGCAAAGGATGGTCCGGTAGCCGCCGAGCCTCTGCATGTCTGTCGCGCCATACTCCGCATCGGCGAGCACGTCGGCCACCTGGATCGGACGGGCCTCCAACGCGACGCGGGAGGTCACCGAGTAGCGGCCGGGATAGAGTGGGTGGGCTTTCGCGTAGTCGGCGAACTCCGACGAATAGCCGAACAACACCGACAGGCGATATTCGTCGCCGACCCGCTTGAAGACGATGGCGGCGTCGGCGTCGCAGAGCCGCGAGGCGGATTCGGCCAGCGTGTCGAGGACGGCCTGGAGGTCGAAGGTGGAGCGGCTGATCGCCTTGAGCACGTCCGCGGTCGCCGTCTGCTGCTCCAGCGCTTCGCTGAGATTGGCCGTACGCTCCTGCACCTGCTCGAACAAGCGGACGTTCTGGATGGCGATCGCCGCCTGATCGGCAAAGGTCCTCAGCAGGTTGATCTGCTTGACGCTGAAGGGCCGGACCTCGGTGCGGCGTATGAGGAGCACGCCGATCGACTTGTCATCATGGAGGAGCGGGGTTCCGGCCAGCGTGCGATGACCGGCCTGGATGGCCAGCTGCCGGCCAAGCGGATATTCGTTGCCCTCGGTCACCAGATCGTCGACGCACACCGTCTCCCTATCGACGAAGCATCGGCCGGCAACCCAGTTGCGTCCCACCGGCAGCGGTGGCAGGTCGATGGGGATCGGTCCGCAATGGGCCTTCATCTCGAGCAAGCCGCCGCCCTCCAGGAAGATGGCGGCATCCTCGGTGTCGCAGAACCTGGCGGCGCTTTCGACCACCACGTCCAGCACCGGCTGGATGTCGGTCGGGGAGGTGGCGATCACCCGCAGGATGTCGCCGGTGGCCATTTGCTGCTCGAGGGCCTCGGAGATCTCCCGGTTGCGGGCCTGCACCTCCTCGAAAAGGCGGACGTTCTCGATCGCGATGGCGGCCTGGGCCGCGAAGGTCTGCAACAGGCCGATCTGCTTGTCGCTGAACGGCTTCACCTCGAGGCGCCGGATCACCAGCACGCCGATCGCCTCGTGCTCGCGCATCAGCGGCGTGGCTGCCATCGTGCGATGGCCGAAGCGGTCGGCCAGCGATCGGCTGATCGGGAACTCGCCTCCCACGGCCGTGACGTCGGTGACATGCACGGTCATGCGATCGACGAGCGCTCGCCCCGTCACCCAGTCGCGCGTCGCCGGCATGACAGGGAGATCGAAGGGGATCGGGCCATAGTGCGACTTCGGAATGAGCTGGTCGTCGCGCGCCAGGAAGATGATGGCGTCATGGGTGTCGCAGAAGCGGGCGGCGCTTTCCGACACCACGTCGAGGACGGGCTGGATATCGGTGGGCGAACCGGCGATCACGCGAAGGATCGCGCCGGTCGCGGTCTGCTGCTCCAGCGCCTCCGCAAGTTCGCCGTCGCGGGCCTCCAGCTCGGCGAGGAGACGGGCGTTTTCGCGGCGCAATTCCTCGTCCCGCTCGCGGCGCGACCGCGAGGTGGCGTGTGCGGACTGGGCTAACCTGTCCTCCACGGTATCCTGCTCTGCGTGACGGATCCCTCGCCGAGAATATTAGTTGCAGTTCAAGCCGGAATCCAGGGTTGCCGTCTCGAGCCGATGGCGATGCAGAACACCAAGGAGGTTGTCGATGATAAGGGGCGGTTGTCTTTGCGGTGCGGTGCGATACGAGACGCCGGCGGAGCCGATCCTGTCGCGGCTCTGCTGGTGCCGCGTCTGCCAGTACTTTGCCACCGGCAACGCGGCGGTCAGCGTCTGCTTTCCCTCGCAGGGACTGTCCGTGTCGGGCGGCCTGAAAGACTTCGCGAGCCTCGCCGACAGCGGCAACCGGATGCATCGGCGCTTCTGCCCCGAGTGCGGGACGCACCTGTTCAGCGAGGCCGAATCGCGCCCGCATCTGGTGTTCGTGAGGGCGGGCACGCTCGACGACACCAGCCTCGTGCGCCCCAGCGCCGTGATCTGGACCGACATGGCGCCCGCCTGGGCCTGTTGGGATGCGAGCCTGCCGACTTTCGAGGGCCAGCCGCCGCCGGTCGGATAGGGGCGGCGGCTCTGATTAGCCGCGGGCTCGGTCAGCTTTCCTCGACGAACACCTCTTCCCGCTTCCTCCTGACGCTCGGCAGGAAGACGACCACCAGCACGAGCGCAGCCACCGCGAGAAGCAGAGCGCTGATCGGCCGGGTGACGAAGGTCGTGGGATCGCCGCGCGACAGGATCATGGCGCGGCGCAAATTCTCCTCCAGCAGCGGGCCTAGCACGAAGCCGAGCAGCAGCGGCGCCGGCTCGCAGCGCAGCTTGACCAGCACGTAGCCGAGCAGGCCGAAAAAGGCGACGGCGAAGAGATCGTAGGCGTTGGAGTTCACGCTGTAGACGCCGATCGAGCAGAACGCCATGATGATGGGGAACAGCACGTAGTAGGGCACCGTCAGAAGCTTGACCCACAGGCCGATCAACGGCAGGTTGAGAACGATCAGCATGAGGTTGCCGATCCACATGGAGGCGATGATTCCCCAGAACAGCGCCGGCTGCTCGGTGGCCACGTTGGGACCCGGCACAATGCCCTGAATGATCATGGCCCCGATCATCAGCGCCATCACGGGGTTGGCGGGGATGCCGAGCGTCAGCATCGGGATGAAGGAGGTCTGCGCGCCGGCATTGTTTGCCGATTCGGGCCCGGCGACGCCGGCGATTGCGCCCTTGCCGAACTCCTCCGGGCGGTCGGACACGCGCTTTTCCACCGTGTAGGAGGCGAATGCCGCCAGGATGGCGCCGCCGCCCGGCAGGATGCCCAGCGCCGAGCCGATGGCGGTGCCGCGGAGGATCGGCCCCGCCATGCGGCGGAAATCCTCGCGGGTCGGCATCAGCCCGCTCACCTTGCGGATCATGACGTGGCGCTCGTGCTCGTTCTCCAAATTGCGCAGAATCTCGGCGACTCCGAACACGCCCACGGCGACCGCCACGAAGTTCAACCCGTCGGCATATTCCCTAATGCCCAGGGTGAAGCGCGGGGTGCCGGAATAGATGTCGGTGCCGACCACGCCGAGCAGCAGGCCGAGCACGACCATCGCCAGCGCCTTGACGATCGAGCCATGGGCCAGCGCGATCGATGACACCAGCCCGACGATCATCAGCGAGAAGTACTCCGCCGCCCCGAACTCGAGCGCGATGGCCGTGAGCGGCGGGGCGAACAGCGCGACCAGGAAGGTCGACACCGTTCCGGCGAAGAAGGAACCGATGGCGGCGATCGCCAGAGCCGCGCCGGCGCGGCCGTTGCGGGCCATCTGATAGCCGTCGATGGCAGTCACGGCCGAGGACGACTCGCCCGGCATGTTGATCAGGATGGCGGTGGTCGAGCCGCCATACTGGGCGCCGTAATAGATGCCGGACAGCATGATGAGAGAGGAAACCGGATCGCCGATCTGGAAGGTGATGGGCAGGAGCATGGCGATCGTCGCGGTGGCGCCGATGCCCGGCAGCACGCCGATCAAAGTGCCGAGCAGCACGCCGATCAGGCAGACGAGAAGGTTCCACAGCGTCGAGGCGGTGGCGAAGCCGAGGGCGAGATTGTCGAAGAGCTCCATCGGGCCTGCCTCAGAACCGCGGGAGCCAGGGCCCGAAGCGCTGGAAGGGCAGGCCCAGGGCATAGCTGAAGACGGCGACGGAGAAGAGCGTCAGGCCGGCCGCCAGCAGCACCGCAAGGCCGGGCGTCATGCGCCTCGAAGCGAAGGCAGCGACGAGCGCCGTCAGGAAAATGGAGGGGACGAAGCCCAGGCCGCGCACCGTCAGTCCGAAGAAGATCGGTGCCGGCAGGATGAAGAGCATGCCGCGCCAGGCGATCGGGCCGATCGGCTCGCCCTCGACGCGAAAGGCCTGGACCAGGATGACGAGCCCGAGAAGCACGAGCACGATCGCCAGCACGAGGGGGAAATAGCCCGGCCCCATGCGGAACGCGGTGCCGATTTCGAGCGACGAGGCCTGGACCGCGAAGAACAGCCCGAACAGGACGAAGATGGCGCCGCACAGGCCGTTCGCCGGATCGATGGAAAAGGGCTTCATCGAGGCTCCCGCCGCTCGAGTTGCCGCCGCGGCGCCGGCTCCCCCCCTCGCGAAGGGCTCCGGCGCCCGCAAGTCTGCTAATCGGCGTACTGGCCGGCGGCGTCGATCACCGGCTTCCAACGAGCGATCTCGCCCTCAAGCCTGGCCTTCAGCGCTGCGGGCGTGGCGTCGGCGTCAGACGAGGGCGCCGTGCCCAGCTCGGCGAAGCGCGCCACCACGTTCTCGTCCTTGAGGGCCTTCTGCAGGCTCTGCGAAAGGCGGTCGACGACCTCCTTCGGCGTGCCCTTCGGGGCGTAGAGGCCGTGCCAGATGCTGACCTCGAAGCCCGGCAGGCCCGCCTCCTCCGCGGTCGGCACGTCCGGCAGCACGTCGAGCCGCTCCTTGGTGGTGACGGCGTAGGCCTTCACGGTGCCGCCCTGGATCTGCTTGGTCGTGTTGGTCGTCTGGTCGCACATGATGTCGACCTGACCGCCCAGAAGGTCGGTCATCGCGGGGCCGGTCCCTTTGTACGGGACGGTGACGAGCGGCGTTTCGATGGCGCTCATGAACATCATGCCGCACAGATGCGAGGCAGCGCCGATCCCGGCATTGGCGACGGTCACGGCATCCTTGTTGGCCTTGGCGTACTCGATCAACCCCTTGAGATCGTTGGGCTCGAGATCCTTGCGGGCGACGATGGTCATCGGCACCTCGGTGACCAGCCCGACATATTCGAAGTCGCCCAGCGTGTCGTAGGCGAGCTTGCGGTAGAGGGTGGCGCTGGTCGCCATGCCGATGTGATGAAGAAGCAAGGTGTAGCCGTCTGGCTCGGCCTGAGCGACGCGGCCGGCGCCCAGCGTGCCGCCGGCTCCGCCGACGTTCTCCACCACGATCTGCTGGCCGAGATCCTTCGACATCGCCTCGGCCACCAGGCGGGTCACCGTGTCGGTCGGGCCGCCGGCGGCGAAGGGCACGACGATGGTGACCGGCCGGTCCGGATAGGTCTGCGCCGCAGCGCCCGACGCGCCGATAGCCAGCATGGCCGCCGCGGCAGCCCACGAAGCCAGAAGTCTTTTCATCGTATCTCCTCCCGGGAGTGCGTTCTTCTTCGTTGCCCGGCATCCAGCCTGGAGGCATTCCGGCATTAAAGGGGCCGTGCACCGCGATTGCAATTGCCGCGGCCGCCGCAAGCGACGAAAGTCTTAGACGGCAACTGGCCAAAGGCCGTCGCGCTTGGCAGGATCGCGACAAGACCGAAGGAGAGGACAATGACCGCCACCACCGCGAGGGCCCGCTTCCAGCGGCCGCAGCCCTGGACCGACAGCGCGCGGCTGCTGGTCGACGTAGCGACGGGCCGACGGCCGGCGGACCTCGTGGTGCGCAATGGACGTTGGCTGAACGTTCATTCAGGAGAGATCATCGCGGGCACCGATCTCGCCATCGCGGCGGGCCGCTTCGCCTATTGCGGGCCGGACGCCAGCCACGCCATCGCCTCTTCCACGCAGGTGGTCGACGCCGGCGGGCGCTATCTCGTGCCCGGCCTTTGCGACGGGCACATGCATGTCGAGAGCGGCATGGTGACGGTCACCGAGTTCTGCCGGGCGGTGATCCCGCACGGCACCACCTCGATGTTCGTCGACCCGCACGAGATCGCCAACGTCTTGGGCCTGCCGGGGGTGCGGCTGATGCATGACGAGGCGCTCGCGATGCCGATCAACGTGTATGTGCAGATGCCCTCCTGCGTGCCGTCGGCTCCGGGGCTGGAGCATGCCGGCGCGACCTTGACGGTCGCCGACGTCGAGGAGGCGATGCGGTGGGAAAACATCATCGGCCTCGGCGAGGTGATGAACTTTCCCGGCGTGGCAGCGAACGACCCGGTGATGGCCGGCGAGATCGCCGCCACCATGGCGGCGGGCCGGACGGTCGGCGGCCATTACGCCTCGCCCGACCTCGGGCTGCCGTTCCACGGCTATGCCGCGGGCGGGCCCGAGGACGATCACGAAGGGACCCGGCCCGAGGACGCGATCGCCCGCGTCCGGCAGGGCATGCGAGCGATGCTGCGCCTCGGCTCGGCCTGGTACGACGTCGCCGAGCAGATCAAGGCGGTGACCGAGCAGGGGATCGATCCGCGCCATTTCATCCTGTGCACCGACGACAGCCATTCCGGCACGCTGGTCCAGGAAGGGCACATGGACCGGGTGGTGCGGCATGCCATCGCCCAGGGGCTGAAGCCGATCACCGCCATCCAGATGGCGACCCTCAACACGGCTGAGCATTTCCGTCTGGGGCGCGAGATCGGCTCCATCGCGCCGGGGCGCGTGGCCGACTTCCTGATCGTCTCGGACCTGCCGGCGCTCGCCATCGACGAGGTCTTCGCCCGCGGCCTCCAGGTCGCGCGGAGCGGGCGACTTGAGGTCGACATCCCCGCCTACCACTACCCGCCTTCGACCAAAGAGACCGTGCGCCTGGGCAGGCTGCCTGCGGCGGCGGATTTCGACATCCGGGCGCCCGAAGGCAAAAACACCGTGCGGGCGCGGGTGATCGGCGTCATCGAGAACCAGGCGCCGACGCGGGCGCTGGAGGCCGATCTCCCCGTCGAGGACGGGCTGGTGGCCATGGATAGGAGCGCCGACATCTGCCAGATCGCGCTCGTCGAGCGGCATCGCGGGACGGGAGCGGTCGTCAACGGCTTCGTCTCGGGTTTCGGCTACCGCGAGGACTGCGCGCTCGCCTCCACGGTGGCGCATGATTCGCATCACATGATTGTCGTCGGCACCAACAAGGCGGACATGGCGCTGGCGGCCGGGCGGCTGGCCGAGGTCGGCGGCGGGGTGGTGCTGTTCTCGAAGGGCAAGGAGCTGGCGCTGGTCGAGATGCCGATCGCCGGGCTGATGTCGGACGAGCGGGCCGAGATCGTCGCCTTGAAGGCTTCGCGGCTCGTCGAGGCGATGCGCGCCGTCGGCTGCACGCTCAACAACGCCTATATGCAGCATTCGCTGCTGGCGCTGGTGGTGATCCCCGAGCTCAGGATCTCGGACGTCGGGCTGGTGGACGTTCGGCGGTTCGAGAAAGTCGACCTGTTCGTCTGACGCGAGGCTGCTTGGCCTCGCCGCCGGGGATGTGCGATAGACCCGGCGATGAGGCACTTTCCGGGGCGAGCCGGCCGATGACGGACTTCAACCAGCGGGTCGCCGCGGCTGCCGCCGCGCTCAGGACGCTGTTTCCACCGACGCCCCCGCCGGCCAACGACTACCGGGCGAAAAAGG
>JBEVJH010000271.1:0-4182 GCA_040510355.1 Aestuariivirgaceae bacterium | reverse complement strand
GGCGCATCCTTCTTCCCCGCGACCGCCCTGAATGGCGGACCGCTCGACAATCCCTCGGCACGGCTCATGCTGCGCGATATCGAGATGCGGCTCGATGACGATCGGTTGGTGCTCAATGAGGGGCACTTCTTCGACAAATGGGGACGCCGCCTGCGCATCGATGAGGTCACCGCGCAATGACCCGACGACTGATGATCGTCCTGATCAATACCGATCCCCGCAATGTCGAGGAGCTCGGAGCGCCCTTTTACTATGCCGCGGTGGCGGCGGCGATGGATTACGAGGTGGATGTGCTGTGCACGGCAGCCGCCGGCAAGCTGCTGATCAAGGGCGTGGCCGACAAGCTCTTCGTCAAGCCGGGCGACGGCAAGTCGGTTTACGACTGGATTCGCGAGGCGCACGATCATGGCGCCCGGTTCTGGGCCTGTCCGGCCAATCTCGAGCTCATCGGCAAGAGCAGGGACGACCTCATTCCCGAATGCCAGGGGCTTATGGGGGCGGCAGCCATGATCAGCGACATCATGGATGGCGCCTGTCGGGTCCTGACCTTCTGAGGGACGTCGTGATCACACCGGACCAGCATGGCTTTCCCAAGGATCGATGGTACGACATCGACAATCAGATCTGGTACTTGCCGACTATCGGAGCGAGGATTCGCGCCGGCTTCACCAGCTGGGCGGTCTCCTTCATGGGCGAGGTGCTGGTGTTCACCCCCAAGCGGATCGGTCGCGATTTCGAGAAGGGTCGATCCTTCGCTGTGATCGAGGGTGGCAAGTGGGTCGGGTCGGCCCGCGCCGCCTTCGATGGAACGGTCATTGCCCACAACGAGGCTCTGATCCGGCGGCCCGAGATATTGGGCGAGGACGCTTATGGCGAGGGATGGATGGTCGAGGTAGAGCCAAAGGACATCGCCTGGCGGGCAGGTCTGGTCACCGGCGCTGCAGTCGGACCGGCCTTCGATGCCTGGTTGGCGAGCGAGAGCTACAAGAGTCGGACGGAAGGAGATAGCGGATGAACGATGGTGGGATCCGCCTGACAACCCTCGCGCATGGCGGCGGCTGCGGCTGCAAGCTCGCACCCTCGGTGTTGCAGGCGCTACTCTCCGGTCACGCGATGGGGCCGTTCCCGCGTGAGCTGTTGGTCGGCACCGAGACCGGCGACGATGCCGCGGTCTGGCAGCTCGATAGCGACACCTGTATCATCGCCACCACCGACTTCTTCATGCCGATGGTCGACGATCCGACCGATTTCGGCCGGATCGCTGCCAGCAATGCGATATCCGATATCTACGCGATGGGCGGCAAACCCATCATGGCGCTCGCCATATTGGGCATGCCGGTCGACAAGATTCCGATCGCGGCGGTGCAGGCCATTCTCGCTGGCGGGGCCGCGGTATGCGCATCGATCGGGATCCCCGTCGCCGGCGGCCACTCGATCGACTGCCCCGAGCCGGTCTACGGCCTCGCGGTCGTCGGCACGGCCCGTCCCGCCCATGTCCGCCGCAATTCCACCGCGCGACCGGGTGACGCCTTGATCCTGACCAAGCCGATCGGCGTCGGGATTTATTCGGCGGCCATCAAGAAGCGAGCGCTCTCCGCGAGCGGTTACGCCGAGCTGATGGCGACGACGACTCTCCTCAACACGATCGGCGCCGAGTTGGCGCAGCAGCCTGCGGTCCATGCGATGACCGACGTCACCGGCTTCGGCCTGTTGGGCCATGGGCTGGAGATGGCGCGAGCCTCGAACCTCCGGCTCATGATTGAACTTGCGGCCGTGCCGATGCTGCAGCAGACGGCAGCGTTGGCGCGTGACAGCTTCGTCACTGGCGCCTCGCATCGCAACTGGGCCAGTTACGGGGCGGAGGTGACGTTCGACACCGCCATCGACGATTGGCGGCGCCATATCCTCACCGATCCGCAGACATCGGGCGGCCTGCTCCTTTCCTGTGCAGCCGAGGAAGCAGCGACACTGCTGCGCCGCATCGTCGCCGCCGGCTATTCCGGAGCACGGATCATCGGTCGCGCGGAGTCCGGACCACCGGGCATCACGGTCGCCGATCGACCTCACGGCTCGGATCGGTGATCAGGCAGGGTGAACACTGGGCAAGGCATGGCGATGCCGCGCAGGAGGTGCTCGCCCAAAGGGGTCAGCGGCATCGTCGTTTCCGAGGCGACCGCCCCCGAGATCAGCACGCTGTGGCCCAGGAGCTTGCACAGGCCCTCGAGCCGGCTGACCAGGTTGACGGCTGGACCGATTGCGGTGAAGTCAAGCCGGTCGGCCGTGCCGATATTGCCCCACAGCATATCGCCGAGATGCAGGGCCATGCCGAACGACAGGGATGGCAGACCCTGTTGCCGCCGCATCGCATCGAGATGGATCATGCCGGCCCGAGCGGCTACGACGGCATTGAGCGCAGCATCGCAGGCGGCCGGCGCCGGCCGTTCGCCGATCGGAAAGATCGCCAGCACGCCATCGCCGATGAATTTGAGGACCTCGCCGCCAAACGCATGAACTGCGCCGGCGATACGGTCGAACCAGCTGTCGAGCGCCGCGACCGCCGCCTCCGGTGACATGGTCTCGGACAGCGCAGTGAACCCGCGCAGGTCGCCATAGAGCAGGACCGCCCGGATGGTCTCGCCGGTCTCGCGCCGCAACCGCCCGGCAAGCACCTGTCCCGCACTGCGCCGGCCGAGATAAGCCTCGAGCAGTGCGGCCAGCGTCGACCTGGCGGCGATGACTGCAAGCGGCGCCGCCGCAAAGCGCGCCACATTGCGCAGTACCGCGGATTCGTCGGCGGCGAGCGGGCGTGACAGCGCCCAGCTGAGGAGGGGCCCGCCCGATGCCTGCTCGTTCGGCATCCTCTGATCCATGCCAGGCCCGACGGCGTGATCCTGCAGGAATTCGGCGCCGAGCTTCGATAGCCAGCTGCGGCCGATCTGGTCCTTGGCGGGCTCTGTCAGGTTCAAGGACCCGAAGCCCAGCGCTTCGATGACGACGCCGGTCTCTGCACGCCACAACCAGACTCGGCGGGCAATGATGGGATGCGGCGCCTCGAGTGTCAGTGCCCCGCCGGCCAATGGCACGCCATCCGCCACGAGCTTGCCGCCGAGCGCCGCCAGAAACTGGTCGGCGCCGCCCGCTTTGGCGGCTTCATCGACGAGCCAGCTCAGGACGGTCGGGAGGTGCATGCAAGGATCATGGGGCGGCGGCTCGTCTCTGTCATCGGCCTGTTGTCGTGGGATGCAGTTTTCCTGCGCGAGACCATATACTCCAACAACGACGCGATCGCTTTCGCCGAAGGAGGATTCGATGGCTGAACCGCTGCTGGTCCGGCGTGAAGTCCACATCGCGGCTCCGCCTGCAACGGTGTTCGCCTTTCTGACCGATCCAGACAAGATCATGCGCTGGCTCGGCACGGAGGCTGAGATCGAGCCGCATGCCGGCGGCCTCTACCTCGTCAATGTCGGCGCAAAGCACAAGGCGCGCGGCCGATTCACTGAGGTCATCCCGGTCCATCGCCTGGCCTACAGCTTCGGGTGGGATGAGCGCGAAAACATGCCGCCAGGATCAAGCCTGATCGAGATCGACCTGATCGATCGCGGCGGTGCCACGCTGCTGCGCATGACCCATTCCGGGCTGCCGGATGCTGAGGAATGCGCCAGTCATGAGAAGGGCTGGGCCCATTATCTCGAACGGCTGGCAGTGGTCGCAGCCGGCGGCGATCCGGGACCCGACTGGCAGTGAAGCCGCCATGATGCCCGGCCGGCAGGCAGCCGTTTCGCTTGCGGAACCTGGCTCGATCGGCCATAGTTTCGCCGGGTGGTAAAAGGGGAACTCGGTAATGCGTATCAATCGAAACATTCTCCTGCAGATGGCTATTGCGGCGGCCTTCGGGGCCGGCGTGGTCTACCTTCAAAGGCAGATCAGCGGGCCGGGCAACGCCGTCATTCTCGGATTGCTGGGGTTCGCGATCGCATGGCTTGTCATTCCGGCGGTAGCCGATGATATCCTGAGGGTGCGACGCTGGCTGAGCCACCGCTCCATCTCACGATTGAGCGCGCGTTAAGCAGACCTGTCCAAGGGTGTTTTCCCCCGCGCAGCGGGGTATCGAGGCGCCTGCTGGGTCGTCTGGAAACGTCGTTGAACGCTCGACTCCAGGGCAGGGAGAGATTGCAATATGCT
>JBEVJH010000270.1:0-5621 GCA_040510355.1 Aestuariivirgaceae bacterium | reverse complement strand
GGCCGGGGGAGCGCGGGGTGACGATCTTGCGCCAGGTCCTGAGGTGGAACTCGCCATCCGGACCCGTTCCGCCGGCCACCGACGACATGCGGATCGCCCCCTCGACATCGCCAGGGGTGACGTCGAGCCCGGCCCTGGCCCGGTCATAAAGGGCGGTCAGCACCTGCCTGGCATTGTCGCGAGCCGGCAGCGTGCCGCGCAACGACAGACGGTTGCCGCGCGGCGTGATGTCCACGCCGAGCCGATTCTCGATGAGGGCGAGGTGCTCGTCATGCTCGCCAAAAATGAGGGAAAGGAGCCGATTGTCGTCGAATGCGAGAATGAGGCTTTCTGCCTCGGCAGACCTCAGGCCGGCAGCGGTACCGGCCGATGGGGTCGTCAGCTGGCGTTGACTCAAATCGTGCAAGCCTCCTGTCCTGGTGCCCGTCCTTCTACAGAATCACTCCCTTGCCACAATATGGGCCGAAAGCGAGTTTGCGCCAACCTTCTCGACCACAACCGGCACGAGATCTCCACGAAAATATCCTTTGGCTTCAAGGTGCACGGCCTGAAGATAGGGAGAGCGCCCGACCAGCTGGCCGGGATGGCGCCCGGGTTTCTCTAGAAGCACATCGAATTGCCGCCCGACACAGGCAACGTTGAAGGCCAGACGCTGTTCCGCGAGCAGCGCCTGGAGCCGCAGAAGTCTGGCATTTTTGCGGGGCGCAGGCACCTGGCCCGGCAATTCCGCGGCGGGTGTTCCGGGGCGCGGGGAATAGGCGAAGGAGAATGCCGAGGCGTAGCGGACCTTGCGGACGAGCTCGAGGGTCAGCTCGAAATCCTCCTCGCTCTCTCCCGGGAAGCCGACGATGAAATCGCCGGAGATGGCGATGTCGGGCCGTGCCGCACGAATGCGCTCGATGAGCGCGACATAGGTCGCCGCCCGGTGGCGCCGGTTCATGGCCTTGAGCACCCGGTCCGATCCGGCCTGCACCGGGAGATGAAGGTAGGGCATCAGTTTCGGGTTGTCGCGATGGGCGGCGATCAGAGGCTCGTCCATGTCGCGGGGGTGGCTGGTGGTGTAACGCAGCCGCTCGATGGCCGCGATGCCGGCAAGCTCGGCGAGGAGCTCGGCCAGCGACCATTGTCCGCCCCGGGGTCCTTCGCCGCGATAGGCGTTCACGTTCTGACCGAGCAGGGTGATTTCGCGAACCCCGCGCGCTGCGAGCCGCCGGACCTCATCGAGGATGCGTGCGACCGGTCGGGAGAACTCGGCACCCCTCGTGTAGGGCACGACGCAGAAGGTGCAGAACTTGTCGCAGCCCTCCTGGACCGTCACGAAGGCGGCGACGGTCGCGGGTTTTCGCCCCGCACCGTCTTGATCGAGCATGGCGAACTTCTCGGCGGCGGGAAACTCCGTCTCCACCACGGCGCGTCCGGTTCTCTCGAGCGTCTCGAGATAGGATGGCAGACGATGGTAGGTCTGGGGGCCGAACACCAAGTCCACGGCGGGAGCGCGGCGCACGATCTCCTCGCCTTCGGCCTGAGCGACGCAGCCGGCCACCGCGATGAGGAGATTGCCGTTGCGCTGCTTGAGCCGCTTCAGCTTCCCGAGCTCGGAATAGACCTTCTCGGCCGCCCTCTCGCGGATGTGGCAGGTGTTGAGCACGATGAGATCGGCGGCCGCGGGATCCTCGGTCCGCCGATAACCGGCGCCGGCAAGAACGTCTCCCATGCGCTCGCTGTCATAGGCATTCATCTGACAGCCGTAGGTCTTGATGAAAACGGCCCTGGACGCAGTCATGCAACCCCTCGCAAGTTCCGAGCGACAGCCATTAAATGCGGCAGGGACTGCAGGCAATAGGGTGCTTCGTATCGCGCCTTGGCGACTGCCTCCTGCCATCCGGCCCGAACCACCGACTCGCAGCGGCGGGTCAGCTGCTTGCGGTCGCACTCCTCGTCGGTAGCGATCGGGTCATGGAAGCGGATCCGCATTTCGACAGGCCCACGCCGCAGCACCTCCCAGAGATGGGTGACGAAGGGCATGTCGCCATACCACGCCACCCGCGGCATGGTGCGCCGGCAAAGCGGCAGGCCGCCAAGGCTTAGGACCGCGATGCTCACCGGTATGATCTGCAGCGAGGCGTGGGCCGAGCTGGCGGCGGCCATCAGGGAGGTGCGGAATTTCAACACCCGGCGACCGTCGCTCGAGGTCCCCTCGGCGAACAGGACCAACCTGTCGCCCCCGGCGAAGCGGGCGCGCATGGCGGCAACCGCCCGGGGCGTGTCTCCTCGACGGGAGCGATCGATGAAGATGGTGCGCCCGGCCCGGGCCGCCGGTCCGATCAGCGGCCAGCCCGCCACCTCGCTCTTGGCGATGAACGCCGTTTCAACCGCCGCGCCCAAGGCGATCACGTCGAGCCAAGAAGCGTGATTGGCAACGAGCAGCGCCGGCCCCCGCCCGGGCAGGCGGCCTTCGACAATGATGCCGAGCCGCATGATGCGGGCAACGCCGCGCCAATAGAGCCTGGCAAGCCTGGGCCCGGACCGGCTTCCAGCTGTCGACAGCAGCGCCTGGGCCGGCAGGAGAGCGACGGTCAGAAGGACGAAACAGGCGAGTGCGGCAATGGCGCGAATGTCCTGCACCTCATCAGCTCTTCTTTTCGCCGGGCTTCAGCTTGACTCCATAGAGCTCCAACCGATGATCGACGAGCTTGTAGCCGAGCTCGCGTGCCACGAACTCCTGCAACCGCTCGATCTCCTCATTGCGAAACTCGATGACCTCTCCCGATTGAAGGTCGATCAGATGGTCGTGGTGATAGTCGCGGGCCTCCTCGTAGCGCGAGCGGCCATCGCGAAAGTCATGCTTCGCCAGGATGCCGGCATCTTCGAACAGCTT
This sequence comes from Aestuariivirgaceae bacterium, assembly GCA_040510355.1. Classification (GTDB taxonomy): domain Bacteria; phylum Pseudomonadota; class Alphaproteobacteria; order Rhizobiales; family Aestuariivirgaceae; genus DATAFF01. Next base: position 2,743 of record JBEVJH010000270.1, on the reverse strand, counting down.
CACCGTGCGATAGACCGTCGCGATCGAGATGCGGGGGTCGATGATGGCAGTGCGGCGGTGAAGCTCCTCGACATCCGGATGGTCCCCGGCCTCGGCCAGGACGCCAGCGATGACGCGGCGCTGCTCGGTCATTCGCATGCCCCTTTCGACACAGGCCCTTTCGATCCGGTTCATGCTTTGCACTCCTGAACCGCCCACCTATAGAGGACCGCACCCAGCGACCGCAACGGTGGCCTTTCGGGCTGGCTCGGTTGTTCTTTACTCCTTCACCAAATGAGCAAATTTCCTAATAGAAGTAAGCGTTTGCTAACAAGCGAGTGCCAGCATCCGGGCCGGACCGAGCGTAAAAGGTGCCATGGCACGGAATCCAAAGACAGCAGATCGCCTCCGGCGGTGGACGGAGCGGGTCGCGCGCTGGCATGTCGGGCATGAGATGCGGGCCGCCATCGGGTCGGGTGCGCTCGCCGCCATCACCATCGGCCTGTTTACCCTAACGCTCGAGAACTGGCCCCACTCTCGGTTGGTGATCGCGGTCGGGACGGCAGCGTTGGCGAGCGGCATCTATGCGCTCATCGCTCTGACCCTGTTGTGGCGCGCCATGCGGCGGCGACTCCTTCGTCTGCAGGGCTCGGTCGCGGCGTTGAAGCAGGCACGCCTGCAGGCCGAATCGGCGAGCCGCGCCAAAAGCAAGTTCCTCGCCACCATGAGCCACGAGATACGAACGCCGATGAACGGGGTCATCGGCATGACCGGCCTGCTGCTGGAGACCGACCTCACACCCGAGCAGCGCTCCTACGCCATGGCGGTCGATGCTTCGGGGCGGGCGTTGCTGTCGATTCTCGACGAGATACTCGATGCCTCCAAGATCGAAGCCGGCCGGCTCGAAATCGACGAGCGACCATTCGATCTGACCGAAACCGTCGAGGCGGTCTGCGAGCTCATGGCGCCGCGGGCACATGCCAAGAATGTCGAGATTGCAACCTATGTCGCCCCGAACCTGCCGGGCGAAGTCGTCGGCGACCGCAACCGGCTCCGGCAGATCCTGCTCAATCTGATCGGGAACGCGGTGAAGTTCACCGATCGCGGCGGGGTCTTGATTCGGGTCACCGGCGAGAGCGGTCGCGTTCGTTTCGATGTCCATGACACCGGTCCGGGGATCCCTCCGGAAGATCATGACCGTATTTTCGACATGTATCAGCAGGGCAGGCAGGATCCCGACAGGCGCGTTGCCGGGACCGGCCTCGGGCTGGCGATTTCGCGGCGGCTCGTCGAGCGCATGGGCGGCACCATCGCCATGAGCTCGAGCCTCGGCAAGGGAGCGCTCTTCACGTTCGAGCTGCCGCTGGCGGCCGCCCGAATGCCGACGGTGCCGGCGATGGCGCCGTTGACCGGACGTGTGGTCTACTTGGCGATCCCGGAAGGGCCGACGCGCCAGACCGTCACCGACTATCTCAATGATTTCGGGGCTGAGGTCAGGCCTTATCATGGGGCCGCAGCGATCACCCCGTCGGAAGGTGGCCAAGTCCCTGACGTCATGTTCGATGCTCGGCAGCCCATTGCCATCGGAGAATGGCTGGCGGCCGACCCGCTGACCCGGCCGCTTGCCCATAGCTGGCTCCTGCTGCAGCCGGAGGAACGCCGGGCCATGCGTCACCTTCTGAAGGGCCAGGTGACCGGATATCTGGTCAAGCCGGCCCGCCGGCTGTCGCTGATCAAGCACCTCCAGGACGGCGATGAAGCGACGGCGGCCAATGCGGCCGCGGAACTCAGGACGGCGGCCGCAAGCGTCCACCGGTCGGGCGGGCGAAGCCTGTCGGTGCTGCTCGCGGAGGACAATCAGATCAATGCGCTGCTCGCCCGGACGATGCTGGAGAAGGCAGGCCATCGGGTGGTGCATGTGGCCAACGGGCAGCAGGCGACCGAGCTCGTCGCGGCAGCGCTGGTCGGCGATGATGGCGCACCCGACATGCCCGATCTCGTGCTGATGGACATGGCCATGCCGGGGCAGGACGGTCTCGAGACGACCCGCCGGATTCGCGATCTCGAGCAGCGCCACAGGGTGCGGTGCCAGGTTCCGATCCTGGCGCTCACAGCCAATGCGCGGCATGAGGATCACGCGACCTGCCTTGCCGCCGGGATGGACGGGCATCTGCCCAAGCCGTTCGACCGCTCGGATCTCGATGAGGCGATCGAGAGGCTCGCCCGTGCCCCGTCGGCCGCTTGACCGCGCTCCACGCGTCGTCAAACCTTCACAATTGGCGGCAAGATGCCCCGGGTAGATGGCTGAAATTCCTTCCAAACGATTCCAGGTGAGGCTTGCCGAAACGCCGGAAGACGTCGCGGCTGCCCAGCGGCTGCGCTATGCGGTGTTCTACGAGGAAGGTTCGGCGAAGCCCGATCGGCACGCTGCGACGAGCAGGATGGATGTCGATCCGTTCGATGCGGTCTGCGATCATCTCCTGGTGATCGACCGCGCCAATGAAGTTCTGGTCGGAACCTATCGTCTGCTGCGCCAGGAGGTCGCCGCAGTGCATGACGGCTTCTACACGGCCCGCGAGTTCGAGCTCGGGCCGATGATCGAGCGCCACCGCCACCTCAGCTTCGTCGAGCTCGGACGATCCTGCGTGCTGCGGTCCTATCGCAGGAGACCGGTGATCGAGCTCCTCTGGCAGGGTGTGTGGGACTATGTGCGGCATTTTCGCATGGACGTGATGATCGGCTGTGCCAGCCTGGAGGGGACCGA
>JBEVJH010000269.1:0-2912 GCA_040510355.1 Aestuariivirgaceae bacterium | reverse complement strand
GCGGTGGCCGAACCCCTGGCGCGCAAGATCACGCACGCGATCCCCATTCCGACCATCGGCATCGGCGCCAGCGTCGCCTGCGACGGCCAGGTGCTGGTGCTGGAGGACATGCTCGGGCTGTCGCCGCGGCCTGCGAAATTCGTCCGGCGCTACGGCAGTCTCGGTCCCGCGATCGAGGAGGCCGTTGCGGCCTACGCGGCGGATGTCCGCTCGCGCGCCTTTCCAGCGGCCGAGCATGTCTACGGGATGAAGACCAAGACCTGAAACGACACGACAAAAATAACAACGCGCGACAACGGCGCGAACGAAACATGAGGAAACGGCCCGATGGACTGGTCACACGATCCAATCCCGCCGATGCGCCATGAGACGCGGTTCGGCGACCGCGTCGTCCCTCTGTTCGCCGATCGCCCCAAAAGCATCTGGGCGATGGTCGAGCAGGCGGCCGCACGCAATGGCGACGGCGAGGCGCTGGTGTGCGGCGACAAGCGGCTGTCGTGGCGCGAGGTGCTGCAGCAATCCCGGCAGATCGCAGCCGGCCTATGGGAGAAAGGCCTGCGGCCCGGTGACCGCATCGCGCTCCTGCTCGGCAACCGGATCGAGTTCGTCCTGTCGGTCTTTGCTGCCAGCAGGCTCGGCCTGGTCACGGTGCTGCTGTCGACAAGGCTGCAGACGCCCGAGATCGCTTACATGCTGACCGATTGCGGGGCCAGGCTGTTGCTGCATGAGGCGACGCTCGCCGACCGGCTGCCCGAGCCGTCGTCGGTGCCGGACTTGCTCCACCGCATTGCCGTCGACGATCATCCGCCACGCTCGGGCTTTGCCGCGCTGATGGAGCATCCGCCGCTGCAGGAGCGAATCGCGATCGACGAGGAGGACACCGCGATGATCCTCTACACCTCGGGCACGACCGGCAAACCGAAGGGCGCGATGCTCGCCCACTGCAACATCATCCATTCGGCGATGATGTACGAGGCCTGTATGGCGCTGACCCCTGCGGATCGCTCGGTCGCGGCGGTGCCGCTCGGCCATGTCACCGGTGTCGTCGTCAATATCGCGAGCATGGCGCGTTGCGCCGGCGCGCTGATCATCATGCCGGAGTTCAAAGCGGGCGAATTTCTCAAGCTCGCTGAACGCGAGCGTATGACCTGCACCTTGATGGTGCCGGCGATGTACAATCTCTGCCTGCTGCAGCGGGATATCGATGCCATTGATCTGTCGGCGTGGCGCATCGGCGGCTACGGCGGCGCGCCGATGCCGGTCGCGACCATCGAGCGGCTCGCGGCCAAGATCCCGGGCCTGCGCCTGATCAACGCCTATGGCGCGACCGAAACCACGTCGCCCGCGACGCTGATGCCGCCCGATCTGACCGCTCGCTATATCGACAGCGTCGGGCTGCCCTGTCCGGGCACCAGCATCCTGGTGATGGACGCCGAGGGGCACGAGCAGCCTGCGGGCGAGATCGGCGAGATCTGGATCGGTGGCGGCCAGGTCATCCAGGGCTATTGGAATAATCCTGGCGCGACTGCCGAGAGCTTCACCGGCGGCTATTGGCACTCCGGCGACCTCGGCTCGATCGATGCCGGCCATTTCGTCCGGGTGTTCGACCGCCAGAAGGACATGATCAACCGCGGCGGGCTCAAGATCTATTCGGCCGAGGTCGAATCGGTGCTGGCGAGCCATCCAGCGGTGGTCGAAAGCGCGATCGTCGCCCGCCCGTGCCCGGTGCTCGGCGAGCGGGTGCATGCCGTGGTGGTGACGCGCGAGCCCACCAGCGGCGAGGCGCTGCGCAGCTGGTGCGCCGAGCGGCTGTCCGATTTCAAGGTTCCGGAAACCCTAGTGGTCAGCAACGACCCGTTGCCGCGCAACGCCAACGGCAAGGTCATGAAACGGCAGTTGCGCGAGGCCCTCGCGCCATGATAGCCGCGTACTGGCGTCTCGCGCGGTTTGGCGCTGCTTCGTTCGGCGTTCGGGCTTGCCCTCGGCAGGACCGGAGGGCACGGGGCCGAGCGGCTGGCCTCGCCTTGCCACCGCCATATCGTTGCGGTATCGGCGCCACCATGTCAGGGGTTTGGGGATCGGGGCGTTTCGCGGCATCGAGCGAGCATTTGCGAAAGCCTCGGGGCGGATATCATAGGATATCGTTAAGTGTCTGAATTTTATGCAGAAGTCGACGAGGAGGTCCGTCGGGAACAGCTTAAGAGGCTGTGGGACCAATACTCGCTCTATATCATCGCGCTCGCGCTTCTGATCATCGTCGGCGTGGGCGGCTGGCGCGCGTATCAATACGTTGAGGCGCAGAAGTCGGCCGAGGCGGGCTCCGCCTTCAACAAGGCGATCGAGCTCTCCGACCAGAACAAGCATGCCGAGGCGGAAGCGGCCTTTGCGAGCATCGCGTCCGGCACAGCGCCATCCGGCTACCGGATGCTGGCCCGGTTCCACCAGGCGGCCGAGGTCGCCACGCGCGACAAGGCGGCGGCGGCCAAGCTGTATGATGCGCTGGCCGCCGACAGGAGCATCGGCGCCGAGCAGCAGGAGCTGGCGCGGTTGCGCGCTGCCGGCGTGCTGGTGGACAGTACGCCCTATGCCGACCTCAAGCAGCGGCTGGAGGGCGATGCGGGTGCCGGCGCGACCTTCCGCCATGCCGTCCGCGAGCTGCTCGCCCTGTCGGCTTGGCGTGCCAACGACGCGGCTGCTGCCCGGCAATGGCTCGACATGATCGCATTGGATGGTGACACGCCGCCCGGCCTGCGTTCGCGCGCCGAGGCGCTGCAAGCGTTGTTGCCGCCGGTGGCCAAAAGCTGAACCACATACGAGCCGGTTGGCTCACGCTGACCGGGAAGACTGAATTTTGATTGGGAAATCGACCATGCGCCGCGCCCAACGCCTGATTGCCGGCTCCGTCCTGATCG
>JBEVJH010000268.1:0-11462 GCA_040510355.1 Aestuariivirgaceae bacterium | reverse complement strand
GGGTGGCGTTGAACACCTCGGTCTCGAGCCGCATGCTCTGGAACTCGTCGGGGAAGCGGACCAGCCCCTCCTCGTCCATCGCCACCACGCTGTGGCCGAGAATGAAAGGCGGTTTCACCGACTGGAAGCGGCGTACACTCTTGCACAGGAAGATCGAGCGGGCCAGCAGCGGTGATTTGAGCGGCTGGTTGCGCCCGACAATGACGTCATAGCCGCGCTCGGCGGCAAACAGGCCGAGCAGGATCTTGGCGTCGAGCTCGCGGCTGGTGATTTCGACCGGCAGCAGCAGGGGAAGGGCGGGGCTCGGCGCATGTCCGCCGATCGCGGCGGCTGCGGGCTCTGCCACTTTATGAGGTGCCTGCCCCCGGCGCTCAAATTTAAGCTGTACCGAGGTCATGGAACTCTTCCGGTGTACTACGCTTGCCTCTCATCCGGATCTACACTTGCCCCGCAGCCGGGCGCGAGGTCAAGCTGCCAAGCAGAAGTGTGAGATGGAAGATCGAGATGCGACACGTCACGCTGCCGGATGGAGAACAGGTCCCGAGCCTTGGCATCGGCACTTGGCGGATGGGGGAAAATTCGCGCAACCGCAAGTCTGAGGTCGAGGCGCTGCGGACCGCGATCGACCTCGGCATCACCCTGATCGACACGGCGGAAATGTATGCCGACGGCGGTTCCGAAGAGGTGGTCGGCGAGGCCGTCGAGGGCCGGCGCAAGGACGTGTTCATCGTCAGCAAGGTGCTGCCGCGCAATGCCGCCCGCAGCGACACGATCGCCGCATGCGAACGCAGCCTCGGGCATCTCAAGACCGACGTGATCGATCTCTACCTGCTGCATTGGCGAAGCTCCGTGCCGCTCGGCGAGACCGTCGAGGCCTTCCGGCAATTGCAGAAGGCCGGCAAAATCCGCCATTGGGGCGTGAGCAATTTCGATATCGGCGACATGGCGGAGCTCGGACAGCTCGACCCGTCCTGCGCCAGCAACCAGGTGATGTATCATCTCGGGTCGCGCGGCATCGAGTTCGAGCTGCTGCCGGCGGCGCAGCAATCCGGCATGCCGGTGATGGCCTATTCGCCGCTGGGCGCCGGCGACATTCTGGGCAACACGACGCTCAACGAGATCGCCGAGAGCCGCGACGTGTCGCCGGCAACGGTGGCGCTGGCATGGGTGCTGCGGCAGGACCAGGTGATCGCCATCCCGAAAAGCGCCAAGAAGACGCGGGTCAAGGAATTCCGCGATGCGCTCGACCTGTCGCTCAACGTCTATGAGCTGCAGGGCCTCGACAAGGCGTTCCCGGCACCGCGAAAGCGGATGCCGCTGGCGATGAGTTGAAAGGAAGAAGCGAATAGCGAATGGCGAATAGCGAATAGTTGGGTCCGAGCACTGCAACTTTGCTATTCGCTATTCGCTACCAGCGGCGCCGCAATCACCATGGCGAGCCCGTCGTCGAGCGTGATGTCGATCGGTCCGAAGGCCTCGTTGGAGATGGTGAGCGTCGAGCCTGCGGGAACGAAGCGGCGCTCGAGCGGCCAGCGCACGCCGGTCAGCGACAGGGCTGAAAGATCGGTGACGGGCACGACCGAGAAGCGCGCGCCGGGCGGCAGATCGATTGTCCGCTCGCCGGGGACAAGCGGGTAGCCTTCCTCATCGCCGCTGGTGATCAAGGCAGCGATGCCGTTCCGCGCGAGGCGAAGGGCGAGCTGAACATGCGCCATGGCGTGATCGGTCCGGCCGCCGAAGCCGCCGACCAGAACGAACCCGGTGGCGCCGCGCTGCAGCGCCTCCTCGACGGCGAGCTCGCCGTCGGTCATGGATTTGGCGGCGGGGAACACCAGCCGCGGGACGTCGTCATGAGCGGCGAGCAGCGGCTCGGGCGCCGAATCGAAGTCGCCGAGCCACAGCTCGGGAGCGAGACCGAGCACGGCGGCGTGGCGCATCCCGCTGTCGGCGGCGATGATGCGGGTGCCGGCAATCTGCGCGGCGAGGCGCGCGGTCGGCGTGATGTCCCCGGCCAGCAGCACGGTGAATGTCGTCATGCTCCGCCTCTAGACCCGCCGCCGCTCGCTGTCCAGTCGCGTGCAAGTGGTTGCCAGGCACGCGCGGCCGCGTCTATGCTCCGGATCGCTCTACGGGGTGCCCGACTTCGGGCTGAGAGGCGAAGGCGTCGCCAACCCGCTGAACCTGATCCGGGTCATGCCGGCGGAGGGAGATGAGCCTTGGCAGAAGGCCCTTCCCCTCATCCGGCAGCCGCAAATGGAAGGACCAATCGCATGCGCCGGCTGATTGCTGCCGTCCTGGCACTCATCGCCCTCGCCAGCTTCGCTCACGCCAAGGAGACGCTGACGATCTACACCTATGACGGCTTCACCTCGGATTGGGGCACCGGCCCGAAGGTGAAGGCGGCCTTCGAGACGCAATGCGACTGCACGGTGGACTTCGTCGCCCTGCCGGACGGGGTGGCATTGCTCAACCGGCTGAAGCTCGAGGGCGCCGCCACCAAGGCCGACATCGTTCTCGGGATCGACACCAACCTGACGGCGGAGGCGGAAGCGACCGGCCTGTTCGCGCCGTATGAGGTGACAGCCTCCGCCCTGACCGTGCCGGGCGGGTGGAGCGACAAGACATTCCTGCCGTTCGACTGGGGTTACTTCGCGGTGGTGTTCGACGGCGAGAAGCTCAAGGCCGATCAATTTCGCAGCCTCAAGGAATTCATCGAGAAGCCGGGACCTGAGAAGATCGTGATCGAGGACCCGCGCACCGCGACGCCGGGTCTCGGGCTGCTCTTGTGGATCAAGGCGGTCTATGGCGACCAGGCGAAGGACGCCTGGGAGAAGCTCAAGCCGCGGATCCTGACGGTGACACCCGGCTGGTCGGAGGCCTATGGGTTGTTCACCAAGGGCGAGGCGCCGATGGTCCTGTCCTATACCACCTCGCCGGCCTATCACATGATCGCCGAGAACACGCAGCGCTATCAGGCCTTCGCCTTCGCGGAGGGTCACTACATGCAGATCGAGGTGGCCGGGATGACCAAGAGCGCCCGGAACAAGGAGCTGGCGCGGCGGTTCCTCGCCTTCATGATCAGCCCGGGGTTCCAGGACCTGGTGCCGGAAACCAACTGGATGTATCCCGCCGGCCCCATATCGAAGCCGCTTCCCGCCGCCTTCGACAGATTGGTCAAGCCCGCCAAGTCGCTGATCTTCAGCTCGGAAGAGGTGGCACGGAACCGCAAGGCGTGGACGGAGGAGTGGCTTGCCGCCACCAGCCGCTGATTGAGCAGGTCCCGGCCATTGACGGGGGCGGCTTCGGGCGGCATCGCCGTCGTCGCGGTGGTGGCGGCGCTGACCGCTGCGGCGTTCGTGCCGCTCATCGGCCATGCGCGGACGGGGGCGCCGCTCCTCGATTTCCTGATGGCGCCCTATACGCTGCGGATCACCCGCTTCACCCTGCTGCAAGCCGGGCTCTCCACCCTTCTCTCGGTGGGGTTCGCCATCCCGCTCGCCCGGGCGCTGGCGCACCAGCCGCAGTTCATGCTCCGCGGCACGCTGCTGCGGCTGATGGCACTGCCGCTCGGCCTGCCGGCTTTGGTCGGCGTGCTCGGCATCGTCGAAGTGTTCGGCCAGCGCGGCTGGGTCAATGGCCTGCTGGCCGCCATAGGCCTCGACAGCCGCCTCGAAATCTATGGACTGACCGGCATCCTGCTCGCCCATGTGTTCTTCAACATGCCGCTCGCCGCCCGCATGGTGTTGTCGGGACTCGAGGCGATCCCCTATGAGAGCGAGCGGCTGTCGGCCCAGCTCGGCTTCACCCCGGCGCAGCATTGGCGCCATGTCGAGTGGCCGGCGGTGCGACAGGTGCTGCCCGGCACGCTGCTCCTGGTGTTCATCCTGTGCGCGGCGAGCTTCACCATCGTGCTGACGCTGGGCGGCGGCCCGTCGGCGACGACGCTGGAAGTGGCGATCTACCAGGCGCTGCGGTTCGATTTCGATCCGGGCCAGGCGGTGGTGCTGGCGCTGCTCCAGCTCCTGCTCTGCGCCTCCTGCTACCTGCTGCTCGGCCGGCTCGGCACCGACGTCGATCCCGGCATGACGCTCGGGGCGCGGGCGCAACCGGGGTCTCGCGGCAGCGGCCGGCGGACCGGCGACTGGCTGCTGATCGCCATGGCGGGTGCGTTCATCGCGCTGCCGCTCGTCGCCATCGTGATCTCCGGCCTCCAGGCGCCGCTGGCAAGCCTGCTGGCACAGCCGGCGGTCTGGCAGGCGGCATCGACCAGCCTGGCCGTCGCGCTCGCCGCCACCGCCTTGGCGATGGCCGCCGCCTGGTTGCTCGCGGCGGCGCGGCGCGACACGTTGCGGATGCGCGATCCGCCACGCTGGCGGCGCGCGCTCGACAAGGTCGGCGGCCTCGTCGCCGGCCTGACCCTGGCCATGCCGCCGATCGTGCTCGGCGCCGGCTGGTTCGTGCTGGCGCTCGGTTTCGAAGGGCCGTTCTCGATCGCGCCGGCCGCCGTGGTGGCCGGCAATGCGCTGCTGGCGCTGCCCTTTGCGGTGCGGATCATCGAACCGGCCATGCTCGGCCATGCGCAGGCCTATGACCGGCTGGTCCTCAGCCTCGGCATCAAGGGGCTGACGCGATTCCGCCTGATCGACTGGCCGGTGCTTGGCCGCCCGGCAGGGCTCGCGGCGGCACTTGCCATGGCGATGTCGCTCGGCGATCTCGGCATCATCACGCTGTTCGGCTCGGAGGACTTCCTAACCCTGCCCTATCTGCTGCTGCAACGCATGGGCACCTATCGGACGACCGATGCGGCGGGGTTGGCGCTGATCCTCGGCGGTCTGTGTCTCTCGCTGATCTGGACGGCGGAATGGATGGCACGGCCGGCACGGAGGAGCACGCCGTGACACCGCCCGGGATCGTGCTCGAGGACGTGTGCTTCGACTATGAGGACATGCAGATGCGGTTCAGCGCCGTGGTCCCGGCCGGCGCGTTTCTCGGGGTGATCGGGCCGAGCGGTGCCGGCAAGTCGTCGCTGCTCAACCTGATCGCCGGGTTCGAGGTGCCGCTGTCGGGGCGGATCCTGATGGAGGGCGTCGACTACACCGGCGCCCCGCCGCAGGACCGGCCGGTGACCATGCTGTTCCAGGAGAACAATCTGTTCTTCCATCTCGACGTCTTCACCAATGTGGCGCTCGGCATCGCGCCGTCGCTCAAGCTCAGCGAGGACGATCGCGCCGGGTTGGCCGCCGCACTCGCCCGGGTGGGCCTGAGCGGAATGGAGCGGCGGCTCCCGCGGGAGTTGTCGGGCGGCGAGCGACAGCGCGCCGCCATCGCCCGCGCGCTGGTGCGCCGGCGGCCGATCCTGCTGCTCGACGAGCCCTTTGCGGCGCTCGGGCCGGCGCTGCGCCACGACATGCTGCAGCTGGTGCGCGACCTACGCGACGAGCGCCGGCTCACGGTCGTCTTCGTGACTCACAATCCAGGCGATGCCGAGCGCGCCGCCACCCACACGGCGTTCATCGAAGGCGGGCGCATCGTGGCGCTTCGCCCGACCGCCGAGTTCTTCGCGGCGCGCGATCTGCCGGGGCTCGCCGCCTATCTCGGCGAATGACCCGGAACCTGCATGCCAAGCGTGCTCAAAGGCTATGGTGATGCTGTCGAAACGGAACGGGCCGCCTTTCGACGACCCGTCGCGAGTCAAATGTCATATTCCTTCATTGGAATCTCCGACCTAACGACCGCTCCATTCATGATTAAACGGCTTGGAACCGACACCAGATTTTCGGTCTGCGCCGAAGCTCCCTTCTCCGGTCGATCCACGGAGCCAACGCCTGCCACACACCGATAACAATGCCCTCGAACTGATTGCGGGCTGTTTCACCGTCTACAATGCCCTTTTCTTTGGCGTAAGCAAGTTCCTCTAGAAAATTTAATCCTTGTGCGACAATCATCTCGTCGGCGTCAGCTTCCAAAATTGCATCTGGCCCTCTACCCTCATTGTGCTGCCTTAAAATCGTATTGAATTTGTCACGAACCCTGAACATTGCGGGTTCATTCCACCTCTGCCCAAAGCTTAGTGCGCGTCTGATTTTCTCGACTTCTTCACGGGATGATCGATCACGCAGTACTTCTCGGACACTTCTCGCCATATACACAGCGTTGAGTACGGTTGCACCAGCTGTTGCTGCCAAGGCAAAGAAGATGATGGTCTTCTCCGCATCGCCCGTTACAAGCCAATAGGCTGCTGTAAGGACGCCTATTGTTAGACCTGCTATCAACCAATGGGTGACTGGCAGGCTCAGCCGCCCGATGTGTGAAGGATCATTCATGACCGCACTCATAGGGAGAGAGGCGATGGGAAGCAATCGTAACGCGGGAATTTTCCATAGACTTGCCACGACCCTCCAAGCTGTGAGATGTCCCCCGCCTGCGCAATTGCTGAGGGTGGAAGCTCATGAGTGTCTCCCGCGGTCGCCGGGTGCTGGCAACGCCCGGGCCAACGATCCTGCCGGACGAGGTTTTGTCGGCCATGCACCGCCAGCCGATCGACCTCTATGGCAGCGCGATGGAGGATCTCTCGCAAGGCTGCCTTGCCGATCTGCGCGCGCTGTTCGGCACCCGGGAGAGCGTCTACATCTACACGGCAAACGGCCATGGCTGCTGGGAGGCGGCGCTGACCAACATCCTGTCGCGCGGCGACAGGGCGTTGGCGCTGGAAAGCGGCCTGTTCGCCACCGCCTGGGCCGACCTCGCGCGGGCGCTCGGCATCGATGTGGAGACCCTCCCCGGCGATCCGCGCCGGGCGGTCGACCCGGCAGCGCTGGAGGAGCGGCTGCGGGCGGATCGCGACCACCGCATCAAGGCGATCCTCGTCGTCCAGGTCGACACCGCCTCGAGCGTCGTCAACGACATCCCGGCGATCCGCGCGGCGATCGATGCCGCCGGCCATCCGGCGCTGTTCCTCGTCGATGCCATCGCGTCGCTCGCCACCATGCCGTTCATGATGGACGATTGGCGGATCGATGTCGCGCTCGGCGCCGCCCAGAAGGGCCTGATGCTGCCGCCGGGGCTCGCCTTCGTGGCGGCCGGCCGGCGCGCCAAGGCGGCGCGGCAGTCGGCCGATCTCGCGACCCGTTATTGGGACTGGGTGTTCCGCGACGGCGAGGAGAACTACATGAAACATTGCGGCACCGCGCCCGAGCATCTGATCTTCGGGCTTCGGAAGTCGCTCGATCTCCTGGCGGAGGAGGGTTCTGACGCGACCTTCCGGCGGCATCAGCTGCTTGCCGATGCAGTGCGCGAGGCGGTGTCGGTGTGGTCGCAAGGCGGGGCGCTCGAGTTCAACATCATCGCGCCGGCGCAGCGGTCGAATGCCGTCACCACCATTCTGGCGCGCGGCTTCGACCCGCTCGATCTGCAGAATTGGTGCGACAGCGTCTGCGGCGTGTCGCTCGGCACCGGCATCGGCAGCTTCTCGGGCAATGCCTTCCGGATCGCCCATATGGGCCATATCAATGCACCGTCGATCCTCGGCGTGCTGGGCTCGGTGGAGGCGGGGCTCACCGCCTTGCGCCGCGGCAAGGTCGCCGGCGGGGCGAGCGCGGCAAGCGCGCTTCTCGGAAGAGAGGCAGTGGGCAGTAGGCAGTAGGCAGTAGGCAATAGGGAGGATCTCCCCTACCTACCTGCCTACCTGCCTACCTGCCTACCTGCCTACCTGCCTACCTGCCTATCTGCCTGCTGCCCTTCCTGGGCCGGTGCTCGCCGAGGATCACCATCAGTCCGGCGGCAATGACGATGGTAGCGCCGATCAGGACGTGCACGGAGGGGTGCTCGCCGAAGATGAACCAGGCGACGATGAGCACCCAGATCATCTGCGTGTAGTCGAAGGGCGCGATGGTCGAGGCATCGGCATAGCGGTAGCTCTGGGTCAGCAACAGCTGGCCAACGCCGCCGAACAGGCCCGATAGCACGAGCAGGCCAAGCTCGGTGCCGGTCGGCAACACCCAGCCGAAAGGCAGGGTGGCGAGGCCGATCAGCGCGGAGTTGATCGAGAACCAGACCACGATGGTGGTGGTCGACTCGTGCTTGATCAGCCGGCGGACCAGGATCATGGCGCAGGCGGCGAAGAAGGCCGAAGCAAGGGCCGCGGCAGCGCCGGTGAGCTTCGGCGCCTCCAGCGGCAGATGCTCGACAAGCTTGAGCTGCGGCCACAGGATGAACAGGATTCCCACGAACCCCAGCAGCACGGCGATGATGCGCGTCGCCGTCAATTTCTCGCCGAGGACGATGCCGGCGAGCATGATCACGAGAAGCGGCGACAGGAAGCCGATGGCCATGGCCGCCGGCAGGTCGAGATGGGCAATGGCGAAGAACCAGGCGAGCATCGACAGCGCGCCCACCCCGCCGCGCCACAAATGGCTGATGAAATTGGTGGTGATGAAGATGCGCCGCAGGCGCTGCGCCCGCATGGTCAGCACCATGATGATGGTCGGCACGAGCGCGAAGGCCGAGCGGAAGAACACCTGCTGGCCGGCCGGGATGTCGTCGGCCACCGCCTTGAGGCAGGCGATCATGCAGGTGAAGGCAAGCGTCGAGGCGATCTTGAGAAGGATGCCGGAGAGCTGCGATTTCTCCCGCGACAGCCAGGCCACTTCGGAAGTCACCGCCCCGTCCTCCGTTGGATCACGCTCTAGTCATGTTCTCCGAAGCCAGAGGCGACCAGGTCGGAAATGGCCGCCAGCGCGCCTTCCGCATCAGGCCCGGTCACCTCGACCAGAATGGTCGAACCTTCGCCGGCTGCCAACATCATCAGGCCCATGATCGAGGTGCCCGGCGCCGACTGGCCGTCGCGGCTGACGGTGATCGAGGCGTTGAAGCTGTCGGCGCATTTGACGAATTTGGCGGACGCCCTGGCATGCAACCCGCGGCTGTTGACGATGGTGAGACTACACCGCAGCACCTTGTCGGGCTCAGGGCTCGACATCGACCTCACAGCCTATTTGGAGAGGAGCCGACTCGCGACGTTGATGTATTTCCGGCCGGCATCCTGCGCTGCCTGAACCGCCGTGTCGAGGCCGGCGTCGCGGCGGATGCTGGCCAGCTTGACCAGCATGGGAAGATTGACGCCGGCGAGAACCTCGATCCGGCCGCGCTCCATGACCGAGATGGCGAGGTTGGAGGGGGTGCCGCCGAACATGTCGGTCAACACGACGACCCCCTCGCCGCTGTCGACCTGCCGGACCGATTGAATGATCTGCTCGCGGCGTTGGGCGATGTCGTCGTCGGGGCCGATGGCGATCGCCTCGATCTGGTTCTGCGGGCCGACCACATGCTCCAGGGCGGATCTCAGCTCGTCGGCCAGACGCCCATGCGTCACGAGCACGATACCAATCATCAGTCCAACTCCGTGCTGAGAATACGTCCCCAGGCAGCGTCCCCAAAGGTGCGCCATATTGTCCAAGAGGGCGGGTGAGCGCAACTGGGCGCGTCAACCTATCCCCTGCCAAGCACTCACACGTCCGGGGCCTGCAGCCGCAAAGGGTTGAAGGCCACGTCCATCGCCATGAGGAGCCGCTGCGGGGCAGAGCTCGCTGCCGGGTCCAGATCGGTCTCGGGTATGGAGATTCCAAGGATGCTGAATTGACGCACGGGTCGTTCCGGCAAGCGCTCGATCGCGGCGTGCGGCTTCAGGCGAAACAGCATGGCGAGGCCGGCCTCATGCTCGTACTCCATGCGGACGATGCCGAGTCCGCGAACCTCGAACAGGCCGCAGAGCTTGGCCGGCGCCCGGCCCACCAGCAAGCTGCCACGGCGCTCGACCGTGACCTGGTCGTCGGCAACGAGCCGCGCATCGAGGGTGGTGATCAGGCGCAACGCGAGGTCGGACTTGCCGCATCCCGAGGGCCCGCACAGCAGTATCCCCCGTCCCTGCACGGAGAGGCAGGTCGCGTGCAGGGTCTCGCTCGCCGTCGCCAACGCTCATCCCTCGGTGGTGCGATCGCCTTCGACGGCGGGAAGCCGCACGGTGAACCGGGCGCCAAGCACCGGCGGCGGGTCGGAGCCGGTCGCGGCGGCATGCCGGTTGGCAGCGGTGATCTTGCCGCCATGCGCCTCGACGATCTGGCGCGAGATCGACAGGCCGAGACCGGAATTCTTGCCGAAATAGCCGGGCGGGCGATCGGTGTAGAAGCGATCGAAGATGCGGCCCATCTGGTCGGGATTGATTCCGGGTCCCTCGTCGTCGACGCGGAACTCCACCTGCCGTGCCAGCCGCCGCAGCCGCACCGTGACGGTCGAGCCCGGCGGCGAGAAGGACGCGGCATTGTCCACCAGGTTGCGCACCACCTGACCAAGCCGGTTGTCATGGCCGAGAATGGTGAAGGGCTGGTCGAGACCATAGGGTGGCCGCACCACCTCGAGGCGGATGTGGGGAGCACTGTCCTTCTTGGTCTCATTGGCAAAGTCGACCAGGGTGCGCAGCAACAGCTCGAGGTCGACCGACTTGGCCTGGGCGCGGGCGAGCTCGGCGTCGAGACGCGAGGCATCGGCGATATCGGTGATCAGCCGGTCGAGACGCCGCACATCGTCCTTCACGATGGTGTTGAGGCGGGCGCGCTGCTCGTCGGTCCTGGCATATTGCAGGGTCTCGACGGCGCTGCGCAGCGAGGTCAGCGGGTTCTTCAACTCATGGCTGACATCGGCGGCAAAGGCCTCGATGGCATCGATCCGGCGGTAGAGGGCGTTGGTCATGTCGCGCAGCGCGCCGGAGAGGTGGCCGATCTCGTCGCGGCGCTGGGTGAAATCGGGAATCTCGGCGCGGTTGTTGACGCCCTTGCGGACCCGCTCGGCGGCGCGCGCCAGCAGCCGGATCGGCTCGGCTATGTGACCGGCCAGCGACATGGCGAGCAGGCTTGTCACAAGGGCGGCGAAGAGGAAGGTGAAGAACACGATGCGCCGCTCGTTGCGCAGGACCTCGTCGATCTCGCCGCCGCGGGTCGACAGCACGAGGGTGCCGAGGACGGCGCGGAAGCGCTGGATGGGCACGGCGACGGAAACGACGATCTCCTTCTCGTCATTGATCCGGACAACCGACACCGAGGCGCCGTTCAGGGCAGCGGTGACCTCCGGGAAGTCCTTGCCGTTGTCGAGCCCATATTCCTTCTGAACCGGGTAGTCGTTGGTGAACAGCCAGTCATTGACCGCGTTCCAGGCGGTGGTCAGCACGCCCTTGCTTTCCTTGGCGATCGGCGGCAACTCGACGCGCAGAACGTCGCCGCGACCATAGAGATAGCGGCTGTCGACCACGAGCAGGCCCTCGCGGTCGAAGATGCGAGCACGGATGGCGGCCGCGGAGCGGTCGGTCGAGGAGACGAGGCGCCGCAGCACCGGTCCGGCGCGCTCGGGATTGATCAGGAAGTCGAGATTGTGGACATCGACATCGCCCGTCTCCTCGCTCGGCTCCAGCAGCT
>JBEVJH010000267.1:0-5455 GCA_040510355.1 Aestuariivirgaceae bacterium | reverse complement strand
TGGAGTACGTGCCCGGTCGCTTCGAGGTGGTGCGCCACGTGCGACCGGTCTACTCATGCGCCAAGTGCGAGGCAATGTTGCAGGCGCCTATGCCGGCGATGCCGATCCCGCGTGCGATGGCCGGGGCCAGCCTCTTGGCACACGTGATCATGTCGAAGTACGCCGACCATCTTCCCCTCTATCGCCAAGCCGAGATCTACGCGCGCGACGGCCTCGATATCGATCGCAGCACGCTGGCCGACTGGCTGGGCAAGGCGGCGTGGCTATTGCGCCCGCTCTCCGATCGCATTGGTGAGCACGTGATGGCGGGCAGCGTGATCCATGCCGACGACACTCCGGTGCCCGTGCTGGCGCCCGGCAACGGTAAGACCAGGACCGGTCGGCTGTGGATCTATCTGCGCGACGAGCGCCCGCATGCAGGGCCGGCACCGCCCGCTGTGCTCTACCGCTACACGCCCGACCGCAAAGGCAAGCGCTGCCGGGAACATCTAGCGCGGTTCTGTGGCCATCTGCACGCCGACGGCTACGCCGGCTTCGGCGAGCTCTACGAGAGCGCCGAGGGCAAGCCCGCCAACGTCACCGAGGTCGCTTGCTGGGCACACGTGCGGCGCAAGTTCTTCGACGTGCACAAGGCCAACGGCTCGGCCATCGCGCGCGAGGCGCTGGAGCGGATCGGAGCGCTGTTCGATGTCGAGCGCACCATTGCAGGTGGATCTGCGGACCAACGCCGCATCGTGCGGCAACGTTTGCCCAAGGAGAAGCTCAACAAGCTCGCCAAGTGGCTCGATCAGCAGCTGAAGCTTCTGTCTGGCAAGAGCGAGCTCGCCGGCGCCATCCGATATGCCCGATCACGCTGGGACGCGCTGACAGCATACGCCAACGACGGGCGGCTGGAGATCTCCAACAACGCGGCGGAGAATGCGATCCGGCCTGTCACGTTGGGCCGAAAGAACTGGCTCTTCGCGGGCAGCGATGCCGGCGGTGGAGAGCCGCGATCTTCTACACGCTGATCCGGTCGGCCAAGCTCAACGGCCTCGAGCCAGAGGCCTGGCTGCGCGACGTTCTCACGCGCATCGGCGAGCATCCGATCAACCGGCTCGATGAGCTGCTGCCCTGGAACAGGGCGTACCCAGCGACGCAGAGCGTCGCCGCCTGAACCGGCAACCGTCAAGCCGAGCCATCCGCAGCCCGTAGCCCACGCTTACGTTTGTTGCGACGCCGCTCCCGACTTGTGTCCATGACTGCCTTTGTGGACACGCCTCGGATCAGCGCAAAGACTCTGCGAACCCGAGCATCACAGCAAGGCGGTCCTCACCGGAGGGAGACGAATGGACGTAAGCGGTGCGCCGAACACACGTTGCCGGCCAGAGGCGTGTCGGTGATGGTCGGGCATGGCGCGCGATCGATACGAGCATAGTGATGACCATAGTGACGTCATTACGCCTATGCGGCCGCGCCGGATGGAGGTTCTGAACGGGCCTGAGCGGCGGCGGAAGTGGTCGGACGAGGCGAAGATCGTGATCGTCGCCGAGGCGTTGGCCGACGGCGTCGTGGTCTCGGATGTGGCCCGCCGCCACGGCATCTCGCCCTCGCAGCTGTTCGGCTGGATGCGGCAGTTCCGCGACGCGGCCTTGGCTACGATTGCGCCGCCGCTATCGCCGATGTTTACGCCTGCAGTCGTCGATATCCCGGTGGTCGTGGCTTCGCCCGCACCACCGCCGCCCGCCAAGCCACCTGCAGAGATCGAGATCAGCGTCGGCGTCGCGACAGTGCACATCCGGGGTGCGGTCGACGCCAAGACGCTAGCAGCGGTACTAAAGGCGCTGAGGGTGCTGGGGTGATCGTTCCTCCGACCGGCATCCGCGTGCTCGTGGCGACAAAGCCCGTCGACTTCCGCAAGGGCATGGACGGGCTTGCGGCCTATGTGCAGGAGGCGTTCAAGGCCGATCCGTTCTCCGGCGTGATCTACGTGCTCCGCGCCAAGCGGGCTGATCGGGTGAAGCTCCTGTTCTGGGACCAGACCGGGCTCGTGCTCGTTGCCAAGCGGCTCGAGGACGGCCGCTTCCGCTGGCCGGCTGCGCAGGATGGCGTCATGCGATTGTCGCCGGCACAGCTCTCCGCGCTGCTCGAGGGACTGGATTGGTCCCGCGTGCATGCGCGCCGTGTCGCGCGCCCCACAGCAACGCAGTGATCCACATGTGCGGTCGATTGCAGCGTGGTCGACAGGCCCGCAAATCAGCGACGGTGCCGCCATGGCGCTGTCGATCGACGAGCTCCCGAACGATGTCGAGAGCCTGAAGGCTCTCCTGATCGTTGCGCATGCGGCATCGCAGGCCGCCGAAGCCAAGTCAGCCTCGTTAACCGCCGAGGTCGAACGACTAATCGCGCGTGCCGAGCGCCTCGATCACATCGTCTCGGTCTTGCGCCGCGCCCAGTTCGGCCGTCGTTCGGAGCGGATCAGCGAAGACCAGATCGAGCTGGCCCTCGAGGACGTCGAGTCGCAACATGGCATCGAGGACGCTGCAGCAGAGAAGAGCCACGACATCACCAGGTCCGAAGCGACGAAAGCTCGCCGCGCCAATCGAGGGCACTTGCCTGCGCATCTGCCGCGCGAGGAGATCGTCATCGAACCCGAGGCAAAGGCGTGTCCGTGCTGTGGCGGCGCTCTGCACGTCATCGGCGAGGACGTCTCGGAGCGGCTCGACAAGGTCCCGGCGCGATTGCGCGTGATCGTGACGCGGCGGCCGAAATATGCCTGCCGCAGCTGCACGGACGGCGTGGTGCAGGCTCCGGCTCCGCACCGGTTGATCGAGGGCGGCCTGCCGACGGAGATGCTCGTCGCCGACGTGCTCGTCTCGAAATACGCTGATCATCTTCCCCTTTACCGTCAGGCGCAGATCCTGGCACGTGAAGGCGTGCGGATCGATCGCTCGACGCTGGCGCACTGGGTCGGCTTCGCGGCCTTCGAGTTGGCGCCGCTGCACCATCGGCTCGTGAGCATCCTGAAGGCTTCGACGAAGCTCTTCGCCGACGAGACGCGCTGCCCGGTGCTCGATCCTGGGCGTGGCAAGACGAAAACCGGCTATCTGTGGGCCATCGCACGCGATGATCGACCTTGGGGCGGCAGCGATCCACCGGCCGTCGCCTACATCTATGCTCCCGGACGCGGTGGCGAGCACGCTGCCACGCTGCTCGGTGGCTTCTCCGGCATCCTGCAGGTCGACGGTTATGCCGGTTACGACCGGCAGGCCGATGCCAAGCGCCCCGGCGGGCCGCTCATGCTCGCTTATTGCTGGAGCCACTTCAGGCGCCGCTTCTACGACATCGCCAAGGCGGGCAACGCGCCGATCGCCAGCGAGGCGCTCACGCGCATCGGCGAATTGTACGCGATCGAGGCCGATATCCGTGGCCGCTCCTCCAACGAGCGCCGTGCAGCACGGCAGATGCAGACGCGGCCTATCGTCGAAGCGCTGCGCATCTGGCTCGCCGAGCAGCTCGAACGCGTCCCCGGCCGCTCGCCGATCGCTGAAGCCATGCGCTACGGCACGAGCCACTGGCAGGGCCTCTGCCGCTTCCTCGACGATGGTTGCGTTGAGATCGACACCAACGTGGTCGAACGCGCGATTCGCCCCATCGCCTTGAACCGGAAGAACGCACTCTTCGCTGGCAGCGACGAAGGCGGCGCCAACTGGGCGGTCATCGCCTCGCTGATCGAGACTGCCAAGCTCAACGGCGTCAACCCGTACGCCTGGCTTGCCGACACGCTGACCAAGCTCGTCAATCGCTGGCCGGCCGCCCGCATCGATGAGCTGATGCCCTGGGCCTACGCGAAAACCGCCGTCGCGGTCTGACACGTCAACGTGGGAGCGGCGCAGCGCTCTGATGTCCGTTGTCAAGCACCACCGGCGCAACGAGTCGACTTCGGCCCGACACGACCGCAGATGAATTACGATGAACGTGCATCGGAGGAGGCGAGGCCTGGAGACGTCGGTGATCAAGCTCTGATGCGCGGATTGGATACCGCATGACCGTGTATTCGTCCGGGGCCTTCCCTGTCTTACAGCGGGCGTCGATCTTGCGACCGGCCACAAAGCGCATGGCGGGAGTTCCCCTGCCGTGGCCTCGCCCCCGCCGATGCACGAGACTGTGCGAGCGGGCTCGCTTGTCAGCGTGTCGGAGCAACCTCCCGGCCGATCGCCCAGACGAAGCCGGCGAGCTCGCGCGCGACTGCCGCGACGACCACCGTCGACCGTTTACCTTTGGCCGTCAGTGCGCGTGTGCGGGCTGATAGCCGCGTCTGCGCTTTCCAGGCGATCTCGCGCACAGCCTGCGGCGCGCGTGCGACCAAGAACCGCTTTCTCGTGCCGAGTTTCGGTGGAAGCCGATATGACCAGGCGCTTTCGATCAGCACGCGCCGAGCTCTGATGTTGCCCGTCTTGGTGATGCCGCCCCGGCGCACACTGTCACCTGTTGAGCGCTCGCTCGGCACCAGACCGAGGAACCCCATCAGCTGGCGCGGGCTGTCGAACCGCGTGAGGTCACCAAGTTCAGCCATCAGAATGGAGGCGGCTACCAAGTCGATGCCGCGCATCGCCTGCAATGCCTCCACCACCGGGGCCATCGACCAGTGCGTCACTTGCTCGGCAATTGCCGCCTCGAGCCGAGCGACGCGCTCGCTCGCCTGCCGCGCCGCCATGGCCAGTTCCTCGAAGGCGATGCGTTGCTCGACGCGATCGAAAGTCTGTTCGGTGAGCCAGCGAGCATGCGTGGCACCCCACGTCTTCTTGCGCGGATAGATGCGGCCATGTCGCAGCAGGAACGCAGTAATCTGCTGGCGCTTGCGCGTCTGATCCTGCGCAGCCGCCTCCCTCGCCCGGACCAGATCACGCATGGCTTCGTGCCGGGTGTCCGGCACCCAGACTGCCGTCAGCTCGCCCGCGCGCAACAGCTTGGCGAGGTTTTCGGCATCGCGCCGGTTCGTCTTCACCCGATCGCCGGCCCTTATCGGAATGAGCGAGGGCGCCACGACGATGCACTCGTGCCCGAGATCGCAGATCCATCTGAACAGCCCGTAGCCCGTGGGGCCGGCCTCGTAGCAGAATGTCATTTTTCGGTAGTTCTTGGACAGCTTCGCGATCAGGCGCCGAATCGCTTCCGCCGTGTTCTCGATCTCGCCGAGATAGCGTACTTCGCCATTGCGTCCGCCTTCGGCGATAGCCACGGCATTCTTCGCTTTGGCCACGTCCAATCCGACGAAAACCTCGATATGCTGTCCCACGTCTCGCCCTCCTTGCGTTGAGGATAGGCCCGGGAATTCCCGGGTAACCCTCGCGACTCGCCCTCGATGCGAGTCGCCTCAAGGGCGAGGGCGGACATAGGGTCTTACCTTGCAACACATGTATCTCATGGACATTCGCAATCGCGTCGCTGACATCGAAGCTGTCGTGCCGCAAAC
>JBEVJH010000266.1:0-5289 GCA_040510355.1 Aestuariivirgaceae bacterium | reverse complement strand
GACGGACGCGGGCGACCTCGCGATCGAGCTTGTAGGGACGGATCGAGCTCTTGACGCTGGAGGCAATGTCGACGATGAGCGGCACGGTGAGCGAGAAGGTGACCGGCTCGGTGGCGCTGCCCTGGTCGCCGGGAAATGACGGAACCGAGCCCTTGGGCGCCAGCGCCGGTGCGAGCGAAGGCATCTCGTTGGAACGGATCTTGGTGGCGCTGGTGCTGCGGTGCTTCAGGATATACCAGCCGCCGCTGGCACAGATCACGCTCAACGTCGCGAAAACGATGGTCGGGAACCCGGGGATCACCGCGAAGATCGCGAGGATGGCGGAAGTGATGAGCAGCGCCTTGGGCTCGCTGACCAATTGCTGCGCAATATCGGTGCCAAGATCCTCATTCTCCTCCGACGACACGCGGGTGACGATGAAGCCGGCGGTGATCGACACGAAGAGCGCGGGGATCTGCTGGATGAGACCGTCGCCGATGGTCAGGAGGGAGTAGCGGCTCACCGCCTCGCCGACGGCCATCCCCTTCTGCATGGTGCCGATGGTGATGCCGCCGAGAAGGTTGACGGCGATGATGATGAGGCCGGCGATGGCATCGCCCTTGACGAACTTCATGGCGCAGTCCATGGCGCCATAGAGCTGGCTCTCCTTTTCGAGCTTGCCGCGGCGGCGCTTGGCTTCGTCGAGATCGATCAGATTGGCCCGCATGTCGGAGTCGATCGACATCTGCTTGCCCGGCATCGCATCGAGCGAGAATCGTGCCGATACCTCGGCGACGCGCTCCGACCCCTTGGTGATCACCATGAAGTTGACGATGGTGAGGATCAGGAACACCACGAGACCGACGACCAGATTGCCGCCGACCACGAAATTTCCGAAGGTCTCGACGATGTGGCCGGCATTGGCCTGAATGAGGATGAGGCGGGTGGTGGTGATCGCCAGGGCAAGCCGGAACAGCGTCGTCAGCAGAAGGATCGACGGGAAGGCCGAGAGCTGCGTGACGTCGGAAATATACATCGCCGCCATCAACAGCATGGCGGCGAGCGCGAGGTTGATGGCGATCAGCGTGTCGACGAGCGCCGTCGGCAGCGGCAGGATCATCATGAAGACGATGCAAATCAGCATGAACGCCAGCACGAGATCGTTGCGCTGGCTCACCATCTGCAAAAATCGGCTCATCCGATCTCCCCTCGGCAGGCGCCTGCGATCTAAACAGAGCCGCCTCAGGGTGGCAAGAAATCATAGTTTCTCCTAATGCGTGCTCTCGACTTGGTTGTAAATTATCGGTCATTCGATCGGAACCGTGAGCAGCACGCATTCGGACTTGCTGTCGCCGAAGGCGGTCCACTGGAAGACCCCGAGATGAAGAGTGACGTAGTCGAGGCGGGTCAATTTGGTCGGGATCACGGTGATCTTCCGCGGGGCATAGTTGCTCTCATCGCCGACAAGGGCCTCGGCCCTGCTCCTCAAGGTCTTGGCCAGCAATCGATCGCGTTGCCGCTCTGCCGCCGAAGCGCGCGCCAGGAGCCGGTTGGCCTGGTGGAGCACCGGGCTGCGCAGCGAATAGGTGATCGCCAGCACGTCCTGGCGCCAGTTGAAGCGCTCGCGCAGCTCGGCGAAGCGGCCGGCCAAAACCCGATCGCTGTCCAACCTTTGCCGCAGCTGCGCAGTGATCAGGCAGTCAGCACCGAATGTCGCGTCGGTGCTCTGCCGGGTCGTTTCGCATTTGGTGAAGTACCCCTGCCAGTCACGCTCGATCCTTCGCTTCATCACGAAATTTTGGCTGGCGGCAACACCGGCGCCTATGCCCTCGCCGCCGAATGGCGTGATGAGTTCGGCAACGCCGCCGCCCTCGACGACGACCTCCCGCTCCGTCTTGTCCACCCGGCCGTTGAGATTGGCCCAATGCTGCGTTTTGCCGCCGGCAGCCAGCTGCGCTTCGGCTCTCATCCCGATCGTCACCCCCCCAGACTCGCCGGATCCCAGCGGCTTGATCGCGAGGCTCGGCCCAAATTGGGCGCCGAGCTGCGCCTTTCCGGTTGATTCCCGAAAGCGCATCGCCTGCGACGCGCCGAGGAGGTCGACGGCCGCAACCTTGTCGCCAGCCTGCAGCTTTCTGACCAGCGAGACGAGATCGGCGCGGCCTTTGCCGGTCATCGGAAAGGCGATCGCCGCTCCCTTGGTGCCGCCCATTGCGACATCGAGGCCGCCACCCGAGAGCCTGAGGTTGGCGACTTTAAGGTCGATGCCGACTTTCACGCCGATGTTCAGCCGCGCATCGCCCCCATCATGGACCGTCAGAAGATATTGACCGCCCGCGGCCTCGATCTCGATCGTGCCCACTCTCGCGCCGGCGAGGCGCCCACGGCCGGTGACGACGCCGAACGGATCGATCGGCAGGCCGCCGGCGCCGAGGGCGACCCTTTCACCCGCCTTCACCGAGACCTTCTGGCCGGTCTCCATGCGCTCAATCTGCTCGACCAGCGTCTCGCGTTTCGGCGCCGCGGCGGGCGGCTCGGCCGGGACGGCTCCCCGCGGCCGGCGGGCGCCCATCGATGCGGCCTCGGCCCGCCAGCGGGCGATGTCCTTTTCCTTCATGCGTCCGAACAGCGCCTCATCGAGCTCAGGCAGGAAGCAGCCGACATCCATGCCCCAGGCAGCGAGGCGCGCCTCGATGTCGCGGCGCCGGGTCGACGGGTCGTAGCCCGCGAGTTCGCCGGGCGGACGGCTCAGCAGGATCGCCGCCCTGATGACCTGCCGGGCAGCAATGATCTGCGGCGAAGCGCGCCGCGCCAACAGAACCTCGTCCATGGCACCGCAGAGCGTCGTGATGCGGCGGTCGACCGCCTTCCTGTCCTGCCTGGAGTCGCCAAGCGCGACGCGCCGCTCGAGCTCGGTGACGACGGCCGCTTCGAGCTCCAGATAGTACTGCCCCTGCTCGCGCAGGTGCTCTGCGGCACGACCTGTCAACGATCGATGCATGTCGCCGCACTCCTGGCGGAAGACTTCCTCGACCCGCGGATCGTCCGGGCGAAGGTCCGGCTGACCAGAAAGCTTCTCGATGATCACAGCGAGACAGCGTTGAGCACCGTCGGTCGACTTCGCCAGATCCTCGATCGAGTCCCGTGCGGCCCCGTTCCCGAGGACCAGGGTGTGCGCATTTTCCAAGGACCTCATCAAGCGATCGACGTCGCCGCTGCTCGTCAATCCAAGCCGCGCGAGATTGCCGTGGGATTCCGCGCTCTGCGCAAGCCGGTCGAGATCGAGGCCGCGGTGCAAGCCGAGGATATTCTGCTCGCGCCTCAGCACATCGCATTCGAGCTCCGCAATATCGGCCAGGAGGATGTCGATCTCCCCGGCGGGAAGGGCCATGGCCGTGGCGAAATGCTCATCCTTGCGCACCGCCTCGGCACCGCCCGGCGGCAGGATCCGGCCATTACAGAGCAGCCGATGCCGGCGACGGTCGAGGAGAGATTCGAGCTGGCGATTGGCTATCCCGAGGGCATGGCTTTCCCTGGCGATGCTGCGCCCGGCCGAAGGCGGCCAACCACGCTCTTCGGCACGGCGCCCGGCGGCGATGGCGTTGAGCTCGGCCATCGCGTGGTCGAAAACGTCGTCATAGAAAAAGAGCGGTGCGGGACATTCGCCCTGATCGAGCAGCAGGCAGAGCGCCGCCAGCGACTCGGCCGCCTGGTGCCGCCTGCCGGCGACCGGCGATGCCGCCCATTCCCGCATGTGCGGAAAGGCGATCGAAAAGGTCCACAGGGCGGTCCACACCGGCAGGGTCGCGGCAGCGCCGGCCTCGGCCTTGACGGCGACCAGCTTGTCCTCGGCGGCGGCGAGATGGTCGAGGGCACGCGAGAGCTCATGCTCGAGCGCGACATCGGCTGCGAAGTTGCTGCCGAATGCAAGAGCAACGAGCTGCCGATGGACGGCGCGACGGCCGCCCTCGATCCTGGCTGCGTCCGGCAACGCGGCTTCAAGCTCGGTCGCCAGTTCAAGCTCACGGTGAACGAGCTCTGCCTCCCGGGACGCGCGCTTCCTGGCGCTTCTAGTTGCATCGCGCTCGGCGCGCAGCGCTTCGAGCAACGTGATGCGCTCGGCGGTGGTCGCCAGCAGCGTGCCCAGACGGTCGTGTGGCGATGGTGCCGGCACGTCCGGCTCGACGGCCGGGAGAGGCGGCTCGTCGCGCATCGTGCCGCTCGTCCCCAGCATCGACCGCCCTGAATAGGCCCTCTGCAAGCGCTTGAGGACCGATACCTGGAGGAAGCCGGTGCGCTTGAGGACGAGTCCGCTGCGGCGGCTCTTGACGATCTTGGGCTTGGTGCGCGGTCCCTTACGGCGAAACAGGCGGGCAAGCTCGAGAGTGTCCTTGCCGTGATTTGCGGTGCGGAGTCGGGAACCACCGAATATCAGGGTCGCCGGATCGAAAGTCCGGCGCTTGTGGATCTCCGGCATCAGCGTCCTGCCGCCGCGTTGCGAAGAATGCGCGCGGCCTCGATCAGGCTGGTGAGGAGTAGCGACAGCCGCTCGGCATCGAGGCCCTCGGCATCGACCCGGTAGCAGACGAGCAGGATGTCCGATTCGCGGTCGAGGGCGATGAAGGCGCCCGGCAGGTCGATCTCCTCGACATTGGCCACCAGCGCCCATTCCAGCATGGCCTCGCGGGACCGCGGATCGACAGGCATGACACGTGCAAAAAAGTAGACGAGGTTTTCCCAATCCGGCGCTTCGATCGTGCAGGTCTCGCCGCCTTCGAATTCGAGCGCCAGCGTCCCATTGTGATCGAGCTCGAGAGTCCGTCCGAGCGATTGCGACAACTCCCTCAGCGCCGTTGCCACCGGACCGCGCGCTCCGACCATGTCCATGCTCTCGAAAATTGTCCCGTCCGCTGGCACATGCAACCTTAATGTTACACTTGTGTAACAGCGCCGGCGGTTTTCAGCTTGTTTGCCCCCTGGACCTGCAGCAGCCCGTTCGGGCAGCTTGGCATCGTGGAACCCAGTGACGAACAACCGATAGAGCGCCTCGAGGTGGCGATCGAAGCGGCGGCGCACACGATCGAGTGGTGTCGCAAATTCATCATCATATCGAAGGTCACGATGACATTGGGCGGGCTGTGGCTTGTGGCGATCGCGACAGGCGTCGAGCGGTTCACCCCGGTGGCGATGATCTTCGCAAACACCATGGTGATCGCCGGAATCTTCGGGTTCGCAACCAATCGGAGCACTGCCGAGAAGGCAGGCGAACGACTCGACGAGGCCGAGAGGCTGCGCGCGCAGCTGATCGAC
>JBEVJH010000265.1:0-13148 GCA_040510355.1 Aestuariivirgaceae bacterium | reverse complement strand
AGGCGATGGATGTCGGCCTGTCGCGCTTCCCGGCGGATGAGAGCCCGCGGGCCGACCTGTCGCATCCGGCGATGGCGGTCAATCTCGATGCCTGCATCCATTGCAATCTGTGCGTCCGCGCCTGCCGCGAGGTACAGGTGAACGACGTCATCGGCATGGCATTTCGCGGCCCCGACTCCAAGATCGTGTTCGACTTCGACGACCCAATGGGGGGCTCGACCTGCGTCGCCTGCGGCGAGTGCGTGCAGGCCTGCCCGACCGGTGCGCTGATGCCGAAATCGATCGTGGACGCGACCGGCAAGGGTGGGCGCGAGGCGGACCGCCAGGTCAATTCGGTCTGTCCCTATTGCGGCGTCGGCTGCCAGATCACCTACAATATCCGGCGCGACGATTCCGGGCGCGAGGTGATCGCCTGGGTCGACGGGACCGGCGGCCCGGCCAACGAGAACCGGCTGTGCGTCAAGGGTCGGTTCGGCTTCGACTATGTCACCAATCCGGAGAGACTGACCAAGCCGCTGATCCGCAAGCCGGGCCTTCCGAAGGGGCTCAACATGAACCCCGCCGATCCGCTCAGCCATTTTCGCGAGGCGAGCTGGGAGGAAGCGCTCGATCTGGCGGCCAGCGGGCTGAAGGCGTTGGTAGAACGCGACGGCGCCAAGGCGCTGGCCGGCTTCGGCTCGGCCAAATGCTCGAACGAGGAGGCCTATCTGTTCCAGAAGCTGGTGCGGATCGGCTTCGGGTCGAACAATGTCGACCATTGCACGAGGCTCTGCCACGCCTCGTCGGTCGCGGCGCTGATGGAGACGATCGGCTCCGGGGCGGTGACCGCGCCGTTCACCGCGGTCAAGGACTCCGACGTCATCATCGTGATCGGGGCCAACCCGACGGAGAACCATCCGGTCGCGGCGACCTATTTCAAGCAGGCGGCGAAACGCGGGGCCGAGCTCATCGTGATGGATCCGCGCGGCACGGCGCTCAAGCGGCACGCCACGCATATGCTGCAGTTCAAGAACGGCAGCGACGTCGCATTGCTCAATGCATTGATGAATGTGATCGTCACCGAGAAGCTTTATGACGAGCAATATATCCAGGCCCACACCGAGGGCTTCGAGCGGCTGAAGACGCATCTCGCGTCGTTCACGCCGGAAGCCATGGAGCCGGAATGCGGCATCGATGCGGGGCTGATCAGAACCGTCGCGCGCAAATATGCCAAGGCCAATGCGGCGATCATCTTCTGGGGCATGGGCGTGTCGCAGCACACTCACGGCACCGACAATGCGCGCTGCCTGATATCGCTTGCGCTGATGTGCGGCCAGGTAGGACGGGACGGGACGGGCCTCCATCCGCTGCGCGGCCAGAACAATGTTCAGGGTGCCTCCGACGCCGGGCTCATTCCGATGATGTTTCCGGATTACGTGCGGGTGGGCGTCACGCCGAAGCGCGAGATGCTGGAAGAGCTGTGGGGCGGCAAGCTCGATCCGAATCCGGGCCTGACGGTGGTCGAGGTGATGGATGCGATCCATGCCGGGGTGGTCAAGGGCATGTATATCCAGGGCGAGAACCCGGCGATGTCCGATCCCGATGTCGGCCATGCCCGCGAGGCGCTCGCCATGCTCGAGCACCTGGTGGTGCAGGACATCTTCCTGACCGAGACGGCGATGTATGCCGATGTCATCCTTCCGGCGACGGCCTGGCCGGAGAAGGACGGCACGGTGTCGAACACCAACCGGCAGGTGCAGATGGGGCGCCAGGCGATCGAGGCGCCGGGCGATGCCCGGCCGGACTGGTGGATCATCATCGAGATCGCCAGGCGCATGGGCCTGCCATGGACCTATCGGCATCCTTCGGAGGTGTTCGCCGAGATGAAGCTCGCGATGCCGTCGCTCGACAATATCAGCTGGGAGCGGCTGGATCGCGAGAGCTCGGTCACCTATCCGTGCCCGGCGCCTGACCAACCGGGCAGCGAGATCGTGTTCGGCGATCGCTTCCCGACCGAAAGCGGGCTCGGCAAAATGGTGCCGGCGGCGGTGCTGCCGCCCGACGAGCGGCCGGATCGCGAATTTCCGTTCGTGCTGTCCACGGGTCGGCAGCTCGAGCATTGGCATACCGGCGCGATGACGCGGCGGGCGAGCGTGCTCGATGCGGTCGAGCCCGAGCCGACGGTGCAGATGAATCCGCTCGACATCGCGCGGTTCGGCCTGTCGCCGGGCGACATGGTGCGGGTGGCGTCGCGGCGCGGCACGATCGACATCAAGGTCCGCGCGGAGGGCGGTGTCGCGCAAGGGGTGGTGTTCATTCCCTTCGCCTATGTCGAGGCAGCCGCCAACCTCCTGACCAATCCCAAGCTCGATCCGTTCGGCAAGATCCCCGAATTCAAGTATTGTGCCGTCAAGGTCGAGGCGCTGGGCGAGCCAGGGCGTCAGGCCGCCGAATAGGGTAAAGACCCATGAGCGTGCTCAGCAAATCGCCGATCGTCGGCCGGGTGGTGGCGGTGTTGCGCAGCCCCGTCCGGGAAAGCGGTCTCGAAAAGCAGCGCATGGATCGGCTCCAGCTCAGCTTCGAGGGCATCGAGGGCGACTGCCATGGCGGCCGAATCCGCGAGTCGGACAGCCGCATGGTCACGCAATATGTCCGCGGCACGCCGGTCGCCAACACGCGCCAGGTGTCGATTCTGTCGGCCGAGGAGCTCGATCAGATCGCCGCAAAGCTCGGCATCCCGAGCCTGCCGCCGGAATGGGTCGGCGCCAATCTGGTGACCGCCGGTATTCCTGACCTCACGCTGCTGCCGCCGGCGACACGCCTTCATTTCTCGTCAGGCGCGACCTTGATCGTCGATATCGAGAACGCGCCCTGCCGCTATGTCGGCGAGGTCATCGAGAAGCATCATCCCGGCCGGGGTGCCCAGTTCGTGGCGAGCGCCAAGCACATGCGCGGCGTGGTGGCGTGGGTCGAGCGCGAAGGTGCGATCGCCATCAACGACGCGATCACGCTTCACCTGCCGCCGCAAAGGCTGTGGCAGCATGGGCGGCCGGAGGTCGAGAGGGGGCTCAAGCCGGTTCAGGCCGTCGCTCCATCATGATCTCCGTCAGCCATGGCCCTCATATTTGAACGACAGCTTCATCTTGGTGCGATAAGCCTCGACCTTGCCGTCGGTGACGACGAGGTCCTGCTCGACGACCTCGGCGACCCGAAGATCGCGAAGCGTCTGGGCGGCACGCTCAATCGCCACGCGGGCGGCATCCTCCCAGGACTTGCTGCTGGTTCCCACGAGCTCGATCACCTTGTAGACGCTGTCGGTCATGACGTTCACTCCATTCATCGCTCCCGCCGGCAAGCTTATGTGATCTCGGCTGCGAGGCCAACCGCGCATGGATAAAAGGCTCGAAGGCGAGTTCATCGTCGCGCCCGATCCCGAAGATCGCAGGCTCCAGAAGGTCGTCACCGGCATCGACCAGGACGGGCGGGAGGCGGAGCAGCGGGTCGTCACCGAGCGGCCGCTGACCATCTTCCTCAACGGCCAGGAGATCGTGACGGCGATGACCATCGGCGATCATCCGGATTGGCTGGCGGTCGGCTATCTGCTCAACCAGGGGATGCTCCGGCCCGAGGACGCGATCACCGGCATCGATCATGACGAGGAGCTCGATCTTGTGGTGGTGCGGACCGCAACGGTCACGAACTTCGAGGAGAAGCTCAAGAAGAAGATCCGGACCTCGGGCTGTGCGCAGGGAACGATCTTCGGCGATCTCGTTGACTCGATTGCCGATATCGAGCTTGCAGAGGATGCGAGGATCCGCACGTCCTGGCTTTATGCGCTGACCCGCAAGATCAACACGCGTCCTTCGCTCTATCTGGCGGCGGGGGCGATCCATGGCTCGGTGCTGTGCCAGGAGGACCGGCCGCTCGTCTATATCGAGGATGTCGGGCGGCACAATGCGGTGGACAAGATCGCCGGCTACATGATGCTCGAAGGGATCGCGCCGGACGACAAGATCTTCTACACGACCGGCCGCCTCACCTCGGAAATGATCCTGAAATGCGTGACCATGCGGATCCCGATCCTGGTGTCGCGCTCGGGTTTCACGGCCTGGGGGGTGGAGCTGGCGCGGCAGGCCGGGCTCACCCTGATCGGGCGGGCGCGCGGACATCGGTTCCTGGCATTGTCGGGGTCGCAGCGGATCGTGTTCGACGCCGATCTGTCGAAGGTCGGCGAGGAGGACCGGCGGCATCGGCGCAAAGGGGCGGATGATGGCGACTGAGGTGGTCGGCGCCATCCTGGCCGGCGGGCTCGCGCGCCGCATGGGGGGCGGCGACAAGGGGTTGGTCCGGGTTAAGGGCGAACCGATCCTCGGGCAGGTGATCGAGCGCCTCGCGCCGCAGGTCGATGCGGTGATGCTCAACGCCAATGGCGATCCGGCGCGATTTGCCGATTTCGGACTGCCGGTCGCGGCCGATTCGGTTCAGGGATATCCGGGGCCGCTGGCCGGGGTGCTGGCCGGGCTCGAATGGACGGCGGCGAATCGGCCTCGGGCGCGCTTCGTGGTGACGGCGGCCGGGGACACGCCGTTCCTGCCGCACAACCTGGTGGCCCTGCTGGTGGCGGCGATGGAAGCCGAGCGGTCCGACATGGCGGTGGCGGCTTCGGGCGGTCGGTCGCATCCGGTGTTCGCGTTGTGGCCGGTGGCGCTGGCCGAGCCGTTGCGCCAGGCCATTGTCGGGGAGGAGATCCGCAAGGTCGATCGCTTTACCGGGCGCTATCGGGTGGCCACAGCCGCCTTCGAGGATCGCCCGATCGATCCGTTCTTCAACATCAACACGCCGGAGGACCTTGCCGAAGCCGAGCGCCTGTGGGAGCGGCGGTCGTGAGAACGCGGGTGCTCGGCGTTGCCGGCTTCAAGAACTCGGGCAAGACCACGCTGGTGGTGCGCCTCGTCGCCGAGCTGACGCGGCGCGGCTATCGGATCTCGACGGTGAAGCATGCGCATCATTCCTTCGAGATCGATCATGAAGGGCGCGACAGCTATCGTCATCGGGCGGCCGGCGCCAGCGAGGTGGCAGTGGTGTCGCGCTATCGCTGGGCGCTGATGCACGAGCTCGACGGCAAGGAGAGCGGCGAACCGACGCTCGACGACATTCTCGGCAAGCTCGAACCGTGCGATTTGGTGCTGGTCGAAGGCTATAAGCGCGACCGGAACCATCCCAAGATCGAGATCCGCGATGTCGGGCAGGATGCGCCGAAGCTGATCGATGATTCGACCGTGATCGCGGTGGCGGCCAACGGGACGGTGGAGAACGCCGGGGTTCCGGTGTTCGACCGCGACGACATCAAGGGGATTGCCGATTTCGTGGTGACGTGGGCGGAGCTGAAAGGGTGACCGGCCGGCTGCAGGACGATTGCTTCCGGAATGATCGCGACCGCCTCAAGCATGAGGAGGCGATCGAACTCATCCAGGCGCGCCTCGCACCGGTGGCCGACAGCGAGACGGTGGCCCTCGGCGATGCTCATGGCCGGGTGCTGGCGCAGGATGTGGTCGCGCCGCGCGACGTGCCGCAATTCATCAATGCGGCAGTCGATGGCTATGCGCTGGCGCATGAATCGCTGCCGGCAGGCGGCGGCTCGCTCAGGGTGACGGCGCGGGCGGCGGCCGGACATCCGGCCGCGCAGACGGTCGGCGCAGGCGAGGCGGCGCGGATCTTCACCGGCGCGGTGCTTCCCCAAGGCACCGACACGGTGGTCATGCAGGAAGATGTGACGGTCGAGGGTGACCGGATCATGGTCGGCGGCGCCGTCCGCCGCGGGGCGAATGTGCGCAAGGCGGGGGAGGATCTCAGGGCTGGCCGGGTGGCGGTCGGGGCGGGGACGCGGCTTAGGCCGCAGGAGGTGGCAGCGATCGCCTCGACCGGCGCCGACCGAATCAGCTGCTATCGGCGCCTGCGAGTCGGGGTGCTGTCGACCGGCGACGAATTGGTCGAGCCCGGCGCGCCGCTGGCGGCGGGTGAGGTGTACGACTCCAACCGGCATCTGCTGGCCGGCCTCCTCGCCTCGCAGGGTGCCACCATGGTGGCGCTCGGTCGCGTTTCAGACGAAGCCTCGGAGGTCGAGGCGCGGCTGCGCCAGGCGGCGGGCGACTGCGACGTCATCTTGACCACCGGCGGGGTCAGCCGCGGCGAGACCGATCTGGTGGTCGAGACGATCCGCCGGCTCGGGTCGCTGCATGCCTGGCAGATCGCGGTGAAGCCCGGCCGACCGCTGGCGATGGGGCAGATCGGGGACGCGGTGGTGTTCGGCCTGCCCGGCAATCCGGTGGCGGTGTTCGTGACGTTTCTGCTCTATGCCGTGCCCATGCTGGCGCGGCTCCAGGGCGCCAATCCGCGGGCGCCGCGGCGCTATGCGGTCCCGGCCGGCTTCGACTTCACCGGGCGCAAGCAGGGACGGCGGGAATTCTGGCGCGGCTATCTGGTCGAGGGAGCGGACGGCCCACGGGTCATGAAGTTCGAGCGGGACGGCTCGGGGCTGATCTCCGGCCTGGTCCAGGCGGAAGGGCTGATCGACATCCCCGAAGCGGCGGGGGACGTCCATGCCGGCGATCCCCTGGCGTTCATTCCGTTCGGGGAATTCGGGCTCTAGCGACAGCGCCGGAAGACCGCTAAATAACGCCAAACCGCTCGTGATGGAGATTTTGAGCCTCATGGCCAAGCCGCGGACGCTGTACGACAAAATCTGGGACGATCACCTGGTGCACCAGGCGGAGGATGGCAGCGCCCTCCTCTATATCGATCGCCATCTCGTTCACGAGGTCACGAGCCCGCAGGCTTTCGAGGGCTTGCGGCAGGCCGGCCGCAAGGTGCGGCATCCGGAGAAGACGCTGGCGGTGGTCGATCACAATGTGCCGACCACCGACCGGTCGCACGGCATCGAGGAGCCGGAAAGCCGGCACCAGGTGGAGACCTTGGCGCGCAATGCGGCGGAGTTCGGGATCCTATACTTCTCCGAGCTCGATCAGCGGCAGGGCATCGTGCATGCGATCGGGCCGGAGCAGGGCTTCACGCTGCCCGGGACGACGATCGTGTGCGGCGACAGCCATACCTCGACGCATGGCGCCTTCGGGGCGCTCGCCCATGGCATCGGCACATCGGAGGTGGAGCATGTGCTCGCCACCCAGACGCTGATCCAGCAGAGCAAGGCCCGCAACATGAAGGTGGAGGTGAGCGGCCAGCTGGCGCCTGGGGCGACGGCGAAGGACATCATTCTCGCCATCATCGGCCAGATCGGCACGGCCGGCGGGACCGGTCACGTCATCGAATATTGCGGCGAGGCGATCGAAGCCCTGTCGATGGAAGGGCGCATGACGGTGTGCAACATGTCGATCGAGGGGGGAGCCCGGGCCGGGCTCATCCGACCCGACGACAAGGCCTATGACTTTCTGAAAGGGCGGCCGATGGCGCCGAAGGGGCAGCATTGGGACCACGCCGTCGCGCATTGGCGCGGTGAGCTCTTTTCGGATGAGGGGGCGGCGTTCGACAGGGTCATCCGGCTCGATGCGGCACGCCTGCCGCCGATCGTCTCCTGGGGCACAAGCCCGGAGGACGTCATCTCGGTCGACGGCGTCGTTCCCGATCCCGAGCAGATCGCCGACGAGGCGCGCCGGCAGTCGAAGAAGCGGGCGCTCGACTATATGGGGCTGAAGGCAGGCACCCGGATCGTCGACATTCCGATCGACAAGGTGTTCATCGGCTCGTGCACCAATGGTCGGATCGAGGATCTGAGGGCAGCGGCGGCCATCGTGCGCGGCCATCGGGTACATCAAGGCGTGTCGGCAATGGTGGTGCCGGCCTCGGGACTGGTGAAGGCGCAGGCCGAGGCGGAAGGGCTCGACAAGGTCTTCAAGGATGCCGGTTTCGAGTGGCGGGAGGCGGGCTGCTCGATGTGCCTCGGAATGAATCCCGACCAGCTGAAGCCCGAGGAGCGCTGCGCCTCGACGTCGAATCGAAACTTCGAGGGGCGGCAGGGCTATCGCGGCCGCACGCATCTGGTGTCACCGGCCATGGCGGCTGCCGCAGCAGTTGCAGGTAAGTTCGTTGATGTGAGAAAGTGGAATTGAAGTTGAATCATCCGGGCGAATATGGTGAAAGGCAGTTAAGGGGATTGAAATGTTAAGTTGATAGGGGTGGTCTCCTGGATTGGCGACCAATAAAAGGGGGGTCGGGGATGTCGACCGTTTCCGCGGATGCTCGTTTTCTGCGCCGCATCTTGATCGGGCTTATTCTTGCAACAGCGCTGGCAGGCGCCGCCACCGGGCTCGTCACGGTCGAGGCTTCAGCGCCAGGGTTGTTGTCGCACGTCGTCGGACGTTGAACGGAAAAGACAAAGATCTCAGCAGGCTGGCCGGATTGCTGTCGCCGACAGCAGTCGAGTTCGAATCGCTCGCCGAAGCAAGCTGGCAGGCGCTGCCGGAGGTGTTCCGGCGCTCGGTCGGCCGGCTGGTCATCCGAATCGAGGACTGGCCGAGCAGAGATGCGTTGGCCGAGCTCGGTCTTGATTCGCCCTATGATCTTCTCGGGCTGTTCCGCGGCGTCGGCATGGCGCATGCGAGCGTCACCTATCCGACAGTCGAGCCGAACATGGTGTTCCTGTACCGGCGACCGATCCTCGATTACTGGGCGGAGCACGCGGAATCGCTGGGTAGCCTGATCACCCATGTGCTGGTGCACGAGATCGGTCATCATTTCGGCCTGTCGGACGAGGACATGGCGCGAATCGAGGCCGGCGCCTCTTGAAGCTTGCCAGGAGTGGGCCCAGAGCTTACCGATCAGCCAGCAAAGACCAGCAGGACAACGACGCCAATGGCATCCTACAAGCTTCTCCTCCTCGCCGGCGACGGCATCGGTCCCGAGGTGATGGGCGAGCTCAAGACCGTCGTCGCCTGGTTCAATTCCCAGGGCATCGCCCGATTCGAGGTCGAGGAAGGCCTGGTCGGCGGCGTGGCCTACGACACCCATGGCGAAGCGATCTCGGAAAGCGACATGGCGAAGGCCATGGCGAGCGACGCGGTGGTGTTCGGTGCGGTCGGCGGACCGAAATGGGACGGCGTCGCCTATGAAAAGCGGCCGGAAGCGGGACTCCTGCGCCTGCGCAAGGACCTGGCGCTCTATGCCAATCTCCGGCCGGCAATCTGCTATCCGGCGCTGGCCGATGCATCCTCGCTCAAGCGCGAGGTGGTGGAGGGCCTCGACCTCCTGATCGTGCGCGAGCTTACCGGCGGGGTCTATTTCGGCGAGCCCAAGACCATCACCGACCTCGGCAACGGCCAGAAGCGCGCCATCGACACCCAGGTCTACGACACATTCGAGATTGAGCGGGTGTCGCGGGTGGCGTTCGACCTGGCGCGGCAGCGGCGCAACAAGGTCCATTCGGCGGAAAAGCGCAATGTGATGAAGTCGGGCGTGCTGTGGAACGAGGTGGTCACCCGGGTCCATCGCGAGAATTATCGCGATGTCGAGCTCGAGCACATCCTGGCCGACAATTGCGGCATGCAGCTGGTGCGCTCGCCGAAGCAGTTCGACGTGATCGTCACCGACAATCTGTTCGGGGACATCCTGTCGGACGTGGCGGCGATGCTGACCGGCTCGCTCGGCATGCTGCCGTCGGCATCGCTCGGGGCGGTCGACCCCAAGAGCGGGCGGCGCAAGGCGTTGTACGAGCCCGTCCACGGCTCGGCGCCGGACATTACCGGCAAGGGCGTCGCCAACCCGATCGCGATGATCGCGTCCTTCGCCATGGCGCTGCGCTACTCCTTCGACCTCAAGCGCTGGGCCGACCTGCTGGACGAGGCGATCGCGGCGGCGCTGGCGCGCAACATCCGAACCGCCGACATCATGCAGCCGGGGATGACCAGGGTCGGCACCAGGGAAATGGGCGAGGCGATCCGGGAGGAGCTCAAGCGCCGCGCCGGCTGAGGCGGAAAATCTCAACATCTGCGCAGGGTTCCCGTGGTGAACCTCTGCTTTGTTGACTGTGCGGCAAATGATGTTATCGAAAGCTGCCGCAGGAAGGATCAGGTCAGATGGGCTACAAGGTTGCAGTCGTCGGCGCCACCGGCAATGTCGGCCGGGAAATGCTCAGCATCCTCGCCGAGCGCGAGTTTCCGGTCGACCAGGCTTTCGCCATCGCGTCCCGCCGGTCACTCGGGACCGAGGTGTCGTTCGGCGACAAGGTGCTCAAATGCCTCGATCTCGACCAGTTCGATTTCTCAAAGGTCGATTTCTGCCTGATGTCGGCCGGGTCGGCGGTGTCCAAGGAATGGTCGCCGCGAATCGGCGCCACCGGGGCGATCGTGATCGACAATTCCTCATGCTGGCGCTACGACTCCGAGGTGCCGCTGATCGTGCCCGAGGTCAATGCGGCGGCGCTCGTCGACTATATGAACCGGCCAAATCGGCGCAACATCATCGCCAATCCCAATTGCTCAACCGCTCAGCTCGTGGTCGTGCTGAAGCCGCTGCATGATCTCGCCCGGATCAAGCGGGTGGTGGTCGCGACCTACCAGTCGGTGTCGGGGGCCGGCAAGGATGCGATGGACGAGCTGTGGAACCAGACCAAGGGCATCTTCGTCACCGATCCGCCGGAGCCGAGGAAGTTCACCAAGCAGATCGCCTTCAACGTCATCCCGCATATCGACGTCTTCGTGGACTCGGGGGACACCCGCGAGGAATGGAAGATGACGGCGGAGACCAAGAAGATCCTCGATCCCAAGATCAAGCTCACCGCCACCTGCGTGCGGGTGCCGGTGTTCGTCGGCCATTCGGAGGCGGTGAATATCGAGTTCGAGCGGCAGATCACCGCCGAGGAGGCGCGCGAGACCCTGCGCGAGGCTCCGGGTTGCCTGGTCGTCGACAAGCGCGAGGACGGCGGCTATGTGACGCCCGTCGAATGCGTCGGCGATTTTGCGACCTATGTGTCGCGCATTCGCGAGGACATCACGGTCGAGAACGGCCTCAATCTGTGGATCGTCTCGGACAATCTGCGCAAGGGTGCTGCCCTCAACACGGTGCAGATCGCCGAGACGATCATCAATCGCGGGCTGATGAAGAAGGCGGCCTAGGATCGAATGGCCAGTGACCAGTCGATCAAAATTCGGCGGGCGCTGATCTCGCTGTCGGACAAGACCGGGCTCGCCGAATTCGCCCGGGGGCTCATCGATTGTGGCGTCACCTTGCTGTCGACCGGCGGCACGGCGCGGACGATCGCGGAGGCCGGGCTCGCCGTCAGCGAAATCGAGACGGTGACGGGCTTTCCGGAGATTCTCGGGGGTCGGGTCAAGACGCTCCATCCCAAGGTGCATGGCGGCCTGCTCGGCATTCGCGGCGATGTCGGGCACGAGGCCGAGATGGCGGAGCATGGCATCGCGCCGATCGACCTCGTGGCGGTGACGCTCTATCCGTTCGAGGACGCGCGCCGGCGCGGCGCGAGCCGCACGGAGCTCATCGAGGCGATCGATATTGGCGGTCCGGCGATGATCCGGGCAGCGGCCAAGAACAGCGCGGCGGTGACGGTGGTGGTCGACCCGGCCGACTACCCGGTCGTGCTCGAGGCGATGCGCAAGAGTGGTGGTGCCGTGCCGGTCGACCTGCGGCGGGCGCTGGCGGCCAAGGCCTTCACGCGGACGGCCGCCTATGACGCCATGATCGGCAGCTGGCTGAGCGCGGAGAGCGGCGGCGACGGCGGGCGCTGGGCGGCGGTGGGCGGGCGTTTGATCGAGCGGCTGCGCTATGGCGAGAACCCGCAGCAGACGGCCGCTTTCTATGCCACCGGCGAGCCGCGGCGCGGGGTGGCGACGGCGCGCCAGCTGCAGGGCAAGGAGCTTTCCTACAACAATATCGCCGATGCCGATGCGGCGTTCGAATGCGTCGCCGAGTTCGCTGCGGCCGATGCGCCGGCGGCAGTGATCGTCAAGCACGCCAATCCGTGCGGCGCGGCGCTCGGGACGACCCTCGAGGACGCCTATCGGCTGGCGCTGCGGGCCGATCCGGTCAGCGCCTTCGGGGGGATCGTCGCCTTCAACCGGCCGCTCGACGAAGCGGCGGCGCGGGTGGTGTCGGCGATCTTCACCGAGGTGGTGATGGCGCCCGGTGCCGACGAGGACGCGATGGCCATTCTCGCCCAAGCGAAGAATTTGCGGGTGCTGGTCACCGACGGCATGCCCGACCCGGCGGCAGCGGGGATGAGCTTTCGCTCGGTGGCCGGCGGGTTGCTGGTGCAGTCGCGCGACAATGCCGCTGTCGATCCCGCGCTGCTCAAGGTGGTGACTCGCGCGCAGCCGAGCGCCGACGAGATGGCCGACATGCTGTTCGCCATGAAGGTCGCCAAGCATGTGAAGTCGAATGCCATCGTGCTGGCGAAGGGTGGGGCGACGGTGGGGATCGGGGCGGGACAGATGTCGCGGGTCGATTCCTGCCGGGTGGCGATCGAGAAGGCCAAGGAGGCGGCGCGCGCCGCCGGGCTCGAGCGGCCGCTGAGCGAGGGCGCGGTGGTGGCGTCCGACGCCTTCTTCCCATTTCCGGACGGGCTCCTGGCGGCCGTGGCCGGCGGCGCCCGGGCGGTGATCCAGCCCGGCGGCTCGGTGCGCGACAAGGAGGTGATCGCAGCCGCCGACGCGGCAGGGATCAGCATGGTGTTCACGGGTTTGCGGCATTTCCGTCATTGACAGCAAGGGGATCGAGGAGATGGTCAGACCACGCCGCAGCGTCCTCTATATGCCGGGGTCGAACGAGCGGGCGCTGCAGAAGGCAACGGCGATTCCGGCCGATGCGCTGATCCTCGATCTCGAGGACGCGGTCGCGCCGGACGAGAAGGCGGCGGCGCGCGAGCGGGTTGCCGCGATGGTGCGCGCCAAGCCCTATGGCGGGCGCGAGGTGGTGATCCGGGTGAACGCGCTGGAAACGCCCTGGGGGATCGACGACCTGCGGGCGGCGGTCGAGGCGGAGCCTGACGCGATCCTGGTGCCGAAGGTGTCGCGGCCCGGCGACATGACCTCGGCGGCGAAGATCCTGGCATCGCTCCATGCGGCGCCGGCGACCCGGCTGTGGGCAATGATGGAGACGCCGGCATCCATCCTCAATGCGCGCGACATTGCGGCGGTGGCGGCCGA
>JBEVJH010000264.1:0-7833 GCA_040510355.1 Aestuariivirgaceae bacterium | reverse complement strand
CCGAGGGCATCCGGGCGAAGGCCGAGAACTCGTCCACCATGCGCCCGATGTCGCCGACCTGTCGGATGATCGTCGAGGTGCACTGCTCGAAGATCTGCGGGTCGCTTTTGATCTCCGCCGAATATTTCCGCTTGAGCCGCTCCGCCGACAGTTGGATCGGCGTCAGCGGATTCTTGATCTCATGGGCGATCCGCCGCGCAATGTCGGCCCAGGCCGAGTTGCGCTGCGCCGACACCAGCTCGGTGATGTCGTCGAAGGTCACCACATAGCCATGCTCGTCCTCGCTCGAGCGCTCGGTGGTGACCCGCACCACGAAGTTCCGCTCCTGGCCTTCGACCCTCATGTTGACCTGTCCGACCGCGGTGCCGGAAAGCTTGGCCATCGCCTGCCGCAGCACCCCGGCCATCGGCTCGACCGCGCTGTCGAAGGGCTGGCCGGTCATCCTCTCGATATTGATGCCGAGCAGCTGCGACGCGCTGCGGTTGGCCAGGGTGATCCGCGTCGCCGCATCGAGGCCGATCACGCCCGCGCTCACCCCGGCGAGCACTGCCTCGGTGAACCGGCGGCGGGCATCGAGCAGCAGGTTGGCCGACATCAGGTCGTCATGCTGTGACTTGAGCTGGCTCGTCATGCTGTTGAAGGTCGACGTCAGGGTCGCAAGGTCGCCGGTGCCGGGCGCCGCCGGCACCTTGGCGTCGAGATCGCCCTCCGAGACCTGGCGGGCCGCCGCCACCAGCTTGGCGATCGGATTCGCCAGCCGGTTGGCAAACCATAGGCCGAGCCAGATGGCGGCCAGTAGGAAGATGCAGGCGAGTCCTGAGTAGAGCAGCGCGAAGGTGACCTGCAGGCCGGCCCGCTGGTTGAGCAGCCGGTCATATTCGAGCTTCTCCTCGCGCGCCTTCTCCAGCTGCTCGACCACCGAGGGATTGACCAGCCGATAGACGTAGAGGAAATGGTTGGGAAAGTTTTCCAGCTTGATCAGGGCACGGATCACATTGCCCCCGTCGGCCGGGCCGATCAGCACGAGCTTGCCTTCCTTGGCGGTCTCGAGCATGGCCGAGTCGGGCGGCCGGAACGTGATCTGCGGATTGGCCGTGGCGCTTGCATCGACCCGCTTGTGCGCCGCATCGATCACGAAGGCGCCGGACAGGCTCCGGAACGCCGCATGGGTGGCGAGCCGGCGGATGAAGGTCGGGCGGTCGTTGTCGAACAGGTCCTTCTGCTGCGACAGGTCCTGGGCGATGAACACGATATCGCCGCGCGCCACCTCGCCCTGCTCGGCGATATAGGCCTCCGCCACGCTCTCGGCGCGGTTGACGATGTTGCGGGTGCGCTCCGAGAACCAGGCATCGAGGCCGCGGTTGAGCGTCACCGTGGCGAACACCGCCACGACCAAAGCCGGAACCGCCGCGAACAGGCTGAGCAGCGCCACGATCCGCACATGCAGGCCGGAACCGGCCAGCTGCTGCCGGCGGGCCGACAGCAGGCCGACCACCTGCCAGCCGATCAGCAGCGCCATCAGTGCGACCAGCACGCCGTTGAGCGCCAGGAACAGGATGACGATCTCGCGTGACGGCTGGAGCGACGTGAGGCCGGTCAGGATGACGAAGGTCGCGAGCCCGCTCAACACCGACAGGATCACCAGCGGCAGGCCGAACCGCATCGGCCAGGACGACTTGGCCGGATCGATGCTCTCGAGAAGGCCGCGCCGCTCCCGGGCGACCGCCAGCTCCTCGTTGTTCAGCGCGACAGACATGCGCGACGACGTCCCCGTTCCCCCCCCAGCTGCTCAACACCCGCGAGCGGTCATGGGCAAAGCCCGGCCCGCCATTCATACGCCTCGCGGCACGAAATTGCAAAGAAGTGTTGCGAAAACTCAACAGAAAATGTGGTAATTCTGCGACATTGATACATTTTTCCACGCAAGCCCGGTCACACTGTGGCGAGCTTGACGAGATCGCCCATGATCTGGCGCGACCCCTTGAGCCGCTGCTCCGGGCCGTCCCAGTCGCGCATGATGACGATCCTCATGTCGGGCCTGAGCTTGGCGCGCGCCCCCTGGGCGGTGATCCACCCGACCAGCGCCTCCGGATTGGCGAACCGCCCCTCGCGCAGGCCGATCAGCGCTCCCTTCGGCCCGGCATCGATGCTCGCCACATTGGCGGCGCGGCACATCAGCTTGATCGCCACCACCTCCAGGAGATGACGCACCTCCTCCGGCAACCGGCCGAACCGGTCGGCGAGCTCGGCGGCGAAGCCGTCGAGATCGCCCTGCGTCTCGACATCGGCCAGCCGCCGATAGATGCCGAGCCGGACCTGCAGGTCGGGGATGAAGGTCTCCGGGATCAGCACCGCGGTGCCGATATTGATCTGCGGCGACCAGGAGCCCTCCTCCAGCACCTCCTTGCCGCCGCTGCGCAGGCTTGCCACCGCCTCCTCCAGCATCGCCTGATAGAGCTCGAACCCGACCTCCTTGATATGGCCGGACTGCTCCTCGCCGAGGAGATTGCCGGCGCCGCGTATGTCGAGGTCGTGGCTTGCCAGCGAGAAGCCGGCCCCGAGCGAATCGAGCGACTGCAGCACCTTGAGGCGCTTCTCGGCGGCCGCCGTCAGCGGCTTGCTGGGCGGCACCGTCAGCAGCGCATAGGCCCGCTGCTTGGAGCGCCCGACCCGCCCGCGCAGCTGGTAGAGCTGCGCCAGGCCGAACATGTCGGAGCGGTGCACGATGAGCGTGTTGGCGCTCGGAATGTCGAGCCCCGACTCGATGATGGTGGTGGCGAGCAGCACGTCGTATTTGCGCTCGTAGAACGCCGTCATGACATCGTCGAGCTCGGTCGCCGCCAGCCGCCCATGCGCGATGGCGAACTTGACCTCGGGCACCTGGGTCTTCAGGAACTCGACCATGTCCTTGAGATCGGCGATCCGCGGCACGACGAAGAAGCTCTGGCCGCCGCGATAGAGCTCGCGCAGCAGATGCTCGCGAATGATCACCGGGTCGAACGGCGAGATGAAGGTCCTGACCGCCAGCCGGTCGAGCGGCGGGGTGGTGATGAGCGACAATTCCCTCACCCCCGACAGCGCCAGCTGCAGGGTGCGCGGGATCGGCGTCGCCGTAAGGGTGAGCACATGGACATTGGCCCGGAGCTCCTTCA
Organism: Aestuariivirgaceae bacterium; assembly: GCA_040510355.1. Taxonomy (GTDB): domain Bacteria; phylum Pseudomonadota; class Alphaproteobacteria; order Rhizobiales; family Aestuariivirgaceae; genus DATAFF01. The sequence goes on along the minus strand of JBEVJH010000264.1, from coordinate 4,681 downwards.
GGCGCTCCTTGTGCTTGACGCCGAAATGCTGCTCCTCGTCGATCACCAGGAGACCGAGCGCGCGGAATTTGACATTGCCGGTGAGCAGCGCATGCGTCCCGACCACGATGTCGATATCGCCCGAGGCGATCCCCGCTTTCGTGGCGATCAGCTCCTTGCGCGGCGTCAGCCGCGACGCGTGGGCGATCTTGATCGGCAGGTCCCGGAAGCGCTCGCTGAAAGTGGCGTAATGCTGCCGCGCCAGCAGCGTCGTCGGCACCACCACCGCCACCTGCTTGCCGGCCATCGCGGCGACGAAGGCGGTGCGCAGCGCCACCTCGGTCTTGCCGAAGCCGACATCGCCGCAGATCAGCCGGTCCATCGGCCGGCCCGACTGCAGGTCCTGCACCACCGCCTGGATGGCGGTGAGCTGGTCCTCGGTCTCCTCATAGGGGAAGCGGGCGCAGAACTCGTCATAGAGCCCGTCGGGCGGCGCCAGCACCTCGCCCGGTCGCAGCTGTCGGGCGGCGGCGGTGCGGATGAGCTCGTCGGCGATCTCCCTGACCCGCTCCTTGAGCTTCGCCTTGCGGGCCTGCCAGGCGCCGCTGCCCAGCCGGTCGAGCTGGACGCCGGCCTCGTCCGAGCCGAAGCGCGAGACGAGCTCGATATTCTCCACCGGCAGGAACAGCCGGTCGCCGCCCGCATAGGACAGGTGCAGGCAGTCGTGCGGCGCGCCCTGGACGTCGATGACCTTGAGGCCCTCGAAGCGGCCGATGCCATGCTCGACATGGACGACCAGGTCGCCCGGCGTCAGGCTTTGCAGCTCGGCGATGAAGTCGGTGGCCTTGCGATGGCGCCGCGCCCGCCTGACCAGCCGGTCGCCGAGACTGTCCTGTTCGCCGATGATGGCGAAATCCTCGGTCTCGAATCCGCTTTCGAGGCCGAGCACCACGAGGCAGACGACATCCCTGGGCGCCGCCATCGCCTCGGCCCAGTTGCCCACCGCCACGAGCGGCGACACCTCATGGTCGCGCAATATGGTCTCGAGCCGGTCGCGCGAGCCTTCCGACCAGGTGGCGATCAGCACCCGCTTGCCGGCCTTGCGCACCGCCTCGGCATGCAGCTTCACCGCCTGATAGACGTTGCGGCCGGGCTCCGCCCGCTCGGCGGCGAAGCTGCGCCCCTGGCGGCCGCCGACCGACATCACCCGGGTCGCCGCCGTCTCCGGAACCTCGAACGGCGTCAGCTGGAACACCGGACGCGACTGCAGGCCGTCGGCGACCTCCTCGGCCGAGAGATAGAGCCGCTCGGGGTTCAGCGGGTTGTAGGGCGGCGCCCCGAAATTCTCCCGCGCCTTGGCCTCGATCCGCGCCGCATGATATTCCGCGATCTCCTCCCGCCGCGACGCCAGCGCCTCCTCGGTCAGCTGGTCGAAGGTCAGCGGCACATCGGGCAGATAATCGAAGATCGTCGCGAGCTTGTCGTAGAACAGCGGCAGCCAGTGCTCCATGCCGGGATAGCGCCGCCCCGCCGAGACCGCCTCGTACATCGGGTCGGCGAGCGAGGCGCCGGGAAAGGCCGCCGCATAGCCGGTGCGGAAGCGCGCGATCGTCGCCTCGTTGAGCATCACCTCGTTGGCCGGATCGATGGTCAGCCGGTGCAGCTGGCCGGTCGAGCGCTGCGAGTCGGGATCGAAGGTCCGGATCGATTCCAGGGTGTCGCCGAAGAAATCGCGGCGGACCGGCTGCTCGGCGCCGGGCGGAAAGAGATCGACGATGCCGCCGCGCACCGCGAAGTCGCCAGGGTCGACCACCGTGCCGCTGCGCGCGAATCCGCTCTCCTGCAGGAAGGTCAGGAACTCTTCCATCGGCACCCGGTTGCCGGGCAGCGCATGGAAGCTCGCCGCGGTGATCGCCACCATCGGTGGCACCCGCTGGATCGCCGCATTGACCGTGCTGAGCACCAGCCGCGGCCGGGTCGGCGGATCGTTGATGAACCGCGCCAATGTGGCGAGCCGCGCCGCCACCAGGCGCGACGCCGGCGACACCCGGTCATAGGGCAGGCAGTCCCAGGCCGGAAGCTCCAGCACCTCGATATCGGGGGCGAAGAAGGCGAGCGCATCGGCGAGAATGGCGAGCCGGTGATCGTCGCGCGCCAGATGCAGGATCGGCTTCGGCGCGGCGGCGCGGGCGAGCTCCGAGAGAACGAGCGCGTCGAGGCCTTCCGGCGCGCCGGAGATCACGGTGCGCAGCGGCACCGACAGCGCCTTGGTGAGGTCGACTGGCTTCATGCTCCGGCGTCGACCCCGCGCGGTGGATGATAGGCCAGCAAGGCGGCCATGGTGGCGCTCAGCCGCTCCTGCGGCACCGCAATGCCGCCGATCAGCCAGTCGTAGAGGTCGCTGTCGGCGGTCGCCACGATCGCCTCCAGCTCCGCCAGCTCGGTCACGCTCATCTCATGCAGCCGCATCCGGGCAAAACCGCCGAGCATGAGATCGAGTTCACGCATGCCGCGATGCATCGCCCGCCACAGCAGCCGCCGGCGCCGCGTTTCGATCTCGCCAAGGTTGTCGTTCATGCGATCGGGCCATTCCATCGCTCCCGCGAGCGGGAGCTTGCGAGGCGGCAACGCATAAAACACTGGATCGGCAAGTCAAGCCCGGTCATGTAGTGGCGACCATGCGACCGAGTCTCCTCAACCCCCTCTTCGCCTCGGCAAGCGGCCTGAAGGGAATCGGCCCGAAATTCGACACTGCGCTGACCAGGCTGCTGCGGCCGAATGGCGGCCATGGCGCCACCGCCCGCCTGGTCGACCTCCTGTTCCATCTGCCGACCGGCACCGTCGACCGCCGCCGCCGCTGCCGCATCGCCGAGCTCTCGGGCGATGGCGTCGCCACCATCGAGGTGACGGTCGGCCGTCACCGCCCGCAACCCCGCCGCGCGCCTCGCGCACCCTACCGCATCGACTGCTTCGATGCGACCGGGACCCTGAGCCTCGTTTATTTCAATGCTCATCCGGAGTCGCTCCGCCGCCTGCTGCCCGAGGGCGAGACCCGTTTCGTCTCGGGCCGTGTCGAATGGTATGGCGGCAGCCCGCAGATCGTGCATCCCGACCATGTCGTCACGCCGGCCGCCTTCGAGCGGCTGCCGCTGGTCGAGCCGCTCTACCCGTTGAGCGCCGGCGTGCCGGGCCGCGTTCTCGCCCGGGCGGTCGCCGGCGCCCTCGACCAGATGCCCGATCTTCCCGAATGGCAGGACGAGGCCTGGCTTGCGGCGCGCGGCTGGCCGGCGCTCAAGGCGGCGCTGCTCGAGATCCATCGCCCCGCTGCGCCCGACACCGCCGGAACGCAGGCGCCGGCACGGCAGCGCCTCGCCTATGACGAGCTCTTAGCCAACCAGCTGGCGCTGGCCATGGTCCGCGCCCATATGCGCCGCAAGGGCGGCCGCGCCATCATGGGCGACGGCAGGCTCGCCCGACGCATCCTCGCCGCCCTGCCCTACCGGCTGACCCGCGCGCAGGCGATTGCCATCGACGAGATCCGCGACGGTCTCGCCGCGCCGCAGCGCATGATCCGCCTGCTCCAGGGCGATGTCGGATCGGGCAAGACCGTGGTCGCGCTGCTCGCCATGACGGCCTGCGCCGAGGCCGGCTGCCAGGCCGCCCTGATGGCCCCGACCGACATTTTGGCACGGCAGCATTTCGAGGGGCTGAAGCCCCTTGCCAGGGCGAGCGGCATCACCATCGACCTGCTGACCGGCCGCGACAAGGGCCAGGCCCGCGAGGAGATCCTGGCGCGCCTCGCATCGGGCCGGACCACCATCGCCATCGGCACCCATGCGATGTTCCAGGAGAGCGTCGGCTTCCACGATCTCGGCCTCGCGGTGATCGACGAGCAGCACCGTTTCGGCGTGCATCAGCGCCTCGCGCTGCAGGCCAAGGCCGGCCAGGGCGCCAATCTCCTGGTGATGACCGCGACCCCGATCCCGCGCACCCTGGCGCTCACCCTTTATGGCGACATGGACGTGTCGCGCCTGACCGAGAAGCCGGCCGGGCGCCAGCCGGTCGAGACCCGCACCATGCCGCTCGAGCGCCTGAGCGAGGTGGTCGACCGCCTGGCGGCGGCGATCGACCAGGGTGGCCGCGCCTATTGGGTCTGCCCGCTGGTCGAGGAGAGCGAGCTCGTCGACGAGGCGGCCGCCGTCGAGCGTCACGCCGCGCTGGTGGCGCGCTTCGGCGACCGCGTCGGCCTGATCCACGGCCGCATGAAGGGCGACGACAAGGACGCGGTGATGCGCCGCTTCCAGTCGGGCGAGCTTGCCGTGCTGGTGTCGACCACCGTCATCGAGGTCGGGGTCGACGTGCCGGACGCCACCATCATGATCATCGAGAACGCCGAGCGCTTCGGGCTGGCGCAGCTGCACCAGCTGCGCGGCCGGGTCGGGCGCGGCACCGGACGGTCGTCCTGCGTGCTGATCTACAAGGGCCCGCTCGGCGATACCGCCAAGGCGCGGCTGTCGATCATGCGCGAGACCGAGGACGGCTTCCGCATCGCCGAGGAGGATCTGCGGCTCAGGGGATCGGGCGAGGTGCTGGGAACGCGCCAGGCCGGCATGCCGGCCTTTCGCCTGGCCGACCTCGCCGAGCATGGCGAGCTGCTCGTCGCCGCCCGCGACGATGTCGAGCTGGTGCTGGCGCGCGACCC
>JBEVJH010000263.1:0-4631 GCA_040510355.1 Aestuariivirgaceae bacterium | reverse complement strand
TGGGGGCGGCCGCTCGACTGGAGGAACCAGACGCTGACCCCCAACCCGGACACGCTCTACTTCATGACGTTCCTCAACACCAAGGATGTCGGGCCGATCGTCATCGAGGTGCCGCCAGCGGACGCGAACGGGTCGCTCAATGCCAATTTCGTCAATATCTGGCAGCAGCCGCTGGAAGACGCCGGGCTGCTCGGAGTCGACAAGGGCAAGGGCGTGAAGCTGCTGATGCTGCCCCCCGGCTACGCGCAGCCGATTCCCGCCGGATATGAAGCGCTGCAGCCGGGCAGCCATGGCAGCTATGTGCTGTTCCGCTCGAACCTCAAGAGTCACAGCGAGGACGACGTTGCCAAGTCGACGGCCTATGCGAAGCAGATCAAGATCTATCCGCTGTCGCAGGCGGCCAATCCGCCGCCCACGGTGTTCACCGACGTCAAGGATGTGCTGTTCGACACGACGATCCCCTATGACGAAAGCTTCTTCGTCCATCTCGACCGGATCGTGCAGAGCGAGCCATGGTTCGAGCGCGACCGGGCGATGATCGATCCGCTGCGAACGCTCGGCATCGAGAAGGGCAAGACCTTCGCGCCCGATGCGGCGGCGAAGCAGGCGCTCGCGAACGGCATCCGCGAAGCGCATGCCTATCTCGAGGCGCGATACGATGCCGCTCCGCCGCCGTTCTTCGCGGGCACGCATTGGACCTTCCCGACCATCCGGAAATGATCAAGGCGGGGAGCGACGGCTTCGCCAATCCGGATGAATATCCCGTCGACTGGCGCGGCCTCACCTACAGCTATGCCTATATCGGCATCAAGCGGCTGGGCGCCGGCCAGTTCTACCTCATCAACATCAAGGACAAGAACGCCGAGAGCTATGACGGGGCGAAGACCTATCGGCTGCATGTCCCGCCCGATGTGCCGGTCGAGCAATATTGGTCGCTGACCGCCTATGACCGGGATACCCATGCGCTCATCAAGAATGTCGATCGCGCGAGCCGCGCCTCGAACAGCGCGGAGGTGAAGAAGAACGCCGACGGTTCGGTTGACCTCTATATCGGCGCGAAAGCGCCGGCCGGCCGGGAATCGAACTGGATCCCGACCGATCCGGCCCGCAAGTTCGAGCTGATGTTCCGGCTCTATGGGCCGAAGAGGGAATTCTTCGACAAGAAATGGGCACTGCCCGACGTCGAGCCAATCAAGGTGGAATGATAGGAGGCCTCGTCATGGCCATCGGTGCGCGCTTCGCCAAATGGGGGCTCGGCCTCTTCATCTTCGGCGTGTTCCTGAGCTTCGGCATCATCGCCCACTATTGCGTCGGCGCGAACTGGCCGGTCGGCGATCTCTTCGTGAAGAACATCACGCTGTGGTGGGCCTGCCCGTGGACGCTGTCGGTGGCGGCGGTGCAGGCCGGGGGCTTGGGCATGGTGGCGCTCGGCCTCACCGCGATGATGGCGCAGCGCGTCGCGCCGGCGCGCGATGCCGGCCCGCCGAGCACGACGGCGCTGACGCTGTGCATCGCCGGGCTGCTCGGCGTCTTTGCGGTGGGCTATCCGGGCTATTTCGTGTTCGACCGGATCTGGCCTAGCTTCTTCTACGCGCCGATCGCGACCGGCAAGAATGCGTGGCTGCTCGGGCAGGCGTTGTTCATCGCGATCTATCTCGCCGGGGCGGCGATGATGTTCGTCACGGTGCGCCATGCGCTCGACGCGGTTGCGTCCGGCGCAAGACTGCAAGGGAGAGACCCATGATCCGACCCATCATCGTCGCAGCCGTTCTCATGCTGGCGGCCGGCAGCGACTTGGCCCAGGATCGCGCCGGCGACGCCGCGCTTGCCCGTGGGTTCGATCCTGCCCATCCCGACCTGCCGCGCTCGGCCGGCATTCCGGCGCAGCTTGCCAATGAGGACTATGTCAAGGCGCTGGGCCGTGTCGTCTATTACTGGGCCTATCCGGCGATCGACGTCTACAACCGCACCGGCATGTGGGAGATGATGAAGAATGGACCGGGACTGATGTTCGGGATCGGTCCGGGCGCGCCGGTCAATGAGAGCGGCTGCATTGCGGGCTATCTGCCGCCGACGCAGCGCATCGTCGTCACGCCGAACAACGACACTTTCTACGGCGTCGCCTTCCTCGATCTCGGTCGAGAGCCGGTCGTCGTGCAGACGCCGAAGGAGGTGCCCGAGGGCCACTACTGGGTGATGCAGATCACCGATGTCTTCACCAATGTCGTCCGCACTCTCGGCTCGGCGTGGAGCACGCCTGCCGGCAAGTTCCTGCTGGTCGGACCCGACTGGAAAGGCGAGAAGCCGGACGGCATCATCGAAATCATCCGGCTTCCGACGAATTATGGCGGCGTCTTCCCGCGCAGCTTCGCGGCGCGCACGCCGGAAGCGAAGGCGCGCGCCATCGCGGTGCAGAACCGGATGGGCGTCTACCCGCTGAGCAAGAACGAGGCAGGCCGGAAGACCTATGACTGCGAGACGATCAGCAGGAACCACGTCTTTCCGCCCGGCGTGACGCCGGAGATGATCGCCAGGGACCCGGATGCGGCGCGGCCGCAATGGGTGGTGCCCGAAAAGTTCTGGGATGATCTCGACAAGATGCTCGCAGCCAATCCGACGGTCGGTCCGGACGACACGGCGATGGCAGCGCAGGCGCGGACCCTGATCGCGCTGCGCGGCACGAGCCCGCAATGGCTGGCGCTGCTCGACAGGACGGCGCTCGAAGCCGATGCGTCGCTGCATCAAAGCGCCCGATACGAGCAGGTCGGCGTCGATGCCGGCAATGGCTGGCAGCGGCAGGAGAACGCCGGCCTGTGGGGCGCCGACTGGTTTGGACGGGCGCAGCAGGCCGTGATCTACATCCTCACCAACGATTATCACGAGGCGGTCTATTTCATCCGCGGCACCGATGCGAAGGGTGCGCTCCTCAACAGCCGGCACGGCTACAGCATGACCTTTCCCAAGGATGGCCTGCCGCCGGTCGACCGCTCGCGCGGCGGCTTCTGGTCGCTCACCATGTATGACAAGGACTATTTCATGATGCCGGACTCGCCGAACGGCCGGACCAATATCGGCACCGTGTCGCTCGATGCCATGGAGCTCAGATTCAACGAGGACGGGTCGCTCACCCTCACCCTGTCCAAGGAGGAGCCCGCCGACCCGACCGCCAAGGCCAACTGGCTGCCGGCGCCCGAGGGCCAGTTCGCGCTGATCGTCCGCACCTATGTGCCGACCAAGCCGATCCTCGACGGCAGCTACAGGCTGCCAAATGTGGAGCGGAAGCAGTAGGCAGTAGCCAAATAGGCAGTAGGTCGTGAGCGGCCTTCCCTACTACCTACTGCCTACTGCCTCCCGCTCATCCGCCGGTGACGGGCGGGAACAGGGCCAGCTCGCTGATGCCGGCGAGCGGGTGATCGAGCGGCACGTGCTCCTGGTCGGCGGCGGCGCGGATCACCTTGAGATCGGCAAAGGCCAGGCGGCCCCCTTCGTCGCGGTCGCGCAGCCAGGCGACGAGGTCGCGGATGGTCTTCAGCTCCGGCGGGACGGCGATCTCCTCCTGCGAACGGCCGAGCCGCTCGCGCACCCAGGCGAAATAGAGCACCTTCATCTGTTCTCATCCATCAGATGGGCAACGCCCACGCGGAAATAGTCGAAGCCGGTGACGACGGTGAAGCCGGCGGCGATCCACAGGCCCGACAGGCCGACCGCCGTGGTCCAGGGAAAGATCCGGTCGCCGGCCGAGCCGGCAATGAGGAAGCCGACAGCGACAAGCTGGATCGAGGTCTTCCATTTGGCAAGGCGGGTGACCGGGACCGGCACCCTGAGCTCGGCCAGGAACTCGCGCAGGCCCGACACCAGGATCTCGCGGCACAGAATGATGATCGCCGCCACCAGGTTCAGCCCGGCGATGGTCTCGTCGGCGGCGAGCATCAACAGCGTCGCCGAGACCAGGAGCTTGTCGGCGATCGGATCGAGCATGCGGCCGAGCGAGGATTGCTGTGACCAGCGACGCGCCAGATAGCCGTCGAGGAAATCGGTCACGCCGGCAGCGATGAACAGGCCGAGCGCCAGCCAGCGGGCCTCGTTGCCGCCGACCAGAAGGCAGGTGACGACCGCCGGCACGGCGGCGATCCGGGCATAGGTCAGGAGATTGGGGAGGCTGATGCGGCGATTGAGCGGCGCATCGAGCGGGCGGCGTGCATCCATCACTCGCGCCCCTCGTGGAAATGTCCATAGATGCTGCGGGCGAGCGAGCGGCTGATGCCCTCGACATTCTCGAGATCGGCAATGCTGGCGCGGCTCACCCCCTTGGCCGAGCCGAAGGCCCTGAGCAGCGCCTTCTTGCGCTCCGGCCCGATGCCGGCCACCTCGTCGAGCGGGTTGGCGGAAACGCCCTTGAGGCGGCGGGCGCGATGGGTGCCGATGGCGAAGCGATGGGCCTCGTCGCGCAGGCGCTGGATGAAATAGAGCACCGGCTCGCGCGGCTCGAGCATGAAGGAGAGCCGGCCGGGCAGATGGAAATGCTCCCGCCCGGCGTCGCGGTCGGGGCCCTTGGCCACCGCCGCCACCGGCAGGTCGCCGAGGCCCAGCTCCTGGAGGACGGAGAGCGCGGCCCCGAGCTGCCCGGCGCC
>JBEVJH010000262.1:0-9382 GCA_040510355.1 Aestuariivirgaceae bacterium | reverse complement strand
CTCCACCAGATGACCTCGACGGTCGAAGGCGAGCTCGCCGGTGCGCTGACCATCCGCGAGATCCTGGCCGGCCTGTTTCCCTGTGGATCGGTGACGGGGGCGCCGAAGATCCGGGCGATGGAGATCATCCGCGAGCTCGAGGCGACACCGCGCGGCGTCTATTGCGGCGCGATCGGCCGCATCGCGCCCGATGGCAGCATGCGGTTCAACGTCGCCATCCGCACGCTCACCGTCTTTCCCGACAATCGCTTCCTGCTGAATGTCGGATCGGGCCTGGTTGCCGATTCACGCGCCGACACCGAATATGACGAATGCCTGCTCAAAGCCCGCTTCCTGAACGACAGCATCGCGATCTCGGCCTGATCGAGACCATGCTGTGGACGCGCGACAGCGGCGTCGCGCTGCTGCCGCTCCATCTCGCGCGCCTCAGCCGGTCGGCGGCGGCGCTCGGCATTCCGGTCATGATCGACGCGGTCGTCGGGGCGATCGAGGCGGCAGTCGCCAAGTCGCCCAACGACCGCCTGCGGTTGCGGCTGGTCGTCAAGGCCGACGGCTCGCGGGCCCTCGCCGTTACGCCGGAGCCGGTCATGCCGGAGGGTGTGGTCTGGCGGGTGGTGGTTGCCGGGCGACGGCTCGATCCTGCCGATCCGCTGATCCGCCACAAGACGACGGCGCGCCGGCATTATGACGAGGCGCGGGCCGTTGCCACGGCTGGCGGTGCAGACGAAGCGCTGTTCCTCAATGGCGCCGGCGAGGTTTGCGAGGGAGCGATCACCTCGGTGTTCGTCGCGCGCGACGGCATGCTACTGACGCCGGCGCTCGACTGCGGGCTGCTGCCGGGCGTGCTCCGGGAGAGCCTCGTCAGCTCGGGTAGGGCGCGCGAGGCGCGGCTCAGGCTCGCCGATCTCGGCGCCGGCTTCTATCTCGGCAATGCGGTGCGCGGGCTCTTCCGAGCGCGGCTTGCCGGCTGACCGCCAAGGCGGGCGACGAGATCATAGTCGTCGGCGCCATAGACCTCGGCGTCGACGAGATCGCCGGGGCTGAGGCCGCGCTCGTCCGGCAGGAAGACCTTGCCGTCGATCTCCGGCGCATCCCATGGCGAGCGGCCGATGGCGGCACCGGTGTCGGGATCAATCTCGTCGACCAGGACCTGGATGCGGCGGCCGATCCGGCCGGCCATGATGTCGGCGGAGATCGCATTCTGCGCCGCCATCAACCGGTGCCAGCGCTCCTCCTTGACCTCCTCGGGGACGGTGCCCGGCAGCTCATTGGCGGCGGCCCCCGCCACCGGCTCGAACTTGAAGCAGCCGGCCCGCTCGATCCGCGCTTGCGCGAGCCAGTCGAGAAGGAACTGGAAATCCTCCTCGGTCTCGCCCGGAAAGCCGACGATGAAGGTCGAGCGGATGGCGAGGTCGGGACAGATGCGCCGCCAGCCGGCGATGCGCTCGAGCAGCTGCTCGTGCCGTGCCGGCCGCCGCATCGCCCTGAGGAGGCGCGGCGCCGCGTGCTGGAAGGGGATGTCGAGATAGGGGAGGATCGCGCCGTCGGCCATCAGGGGGATGACATCGTCGACATGCGGATAGGGGTAGACGTAATGGAGCCGCACCCACACGCCGAAGCGCGCAAGCTCGCGGCACAGGTCGATGAACCTGGCGCGCACCTCGCGGCCGCGGAACTTGCTGGTGGCGTAGCGAAGGTCGAGCCCATAGGCCGAGGTGTCCTGCGAGATGACGAGCAGCTCCTTGACGCCGGCGCGCACCAGCCGCTCGGCCTCGGCCAGCACATTGGCGGCCGGACGGGACACCAGATCGCCCCTGAGCGAGGGGATGATGCAGAAGGTGCAGCGGTTGTTGCAGCCCTCGGAGATTTTCAGATAGGCGTAGTGCCGCGGCGTCAATCTCAGGCCCTGCGGCGGCACGAGATCGAGCTTGGGGTCATGGGCCGGCGGCACCGCCTGATGCACCGCCGCAACCACCTCCTCATAGGCTTGCGGGCCGGTGACAGCCAGGACGGCCGGATGGGCGGCACGGATCTGGTCGGCATCGCGGCCCATGCAGCCGGTGACGATCACCCGGCCGTTCTCGGCGAGTGCCTCGCCGATCGCCTCGAGCGACTCGCGCTTGGCGGAATCGAGGAAGCCGCAGGTGTTGACGATGACGGCGTCCGCACCCTGGTAATCACCGGAAAAGCGATATCCCTCGGCCGACAGGCGGCTCAGAATCCGCTCGCTGTCGACAAGCGCCTTGGGACAGCCGAGGCTGACGATTCCGATGGTCGGGACGCGGGAAGCCATGGCGGGGTGAGATGGACGGTTTGTTCCCGAGGGTCAAGGGCTCCAGAAGCAAAGAGCAAGGCATGGGCCTTGCTCTAAGTTTGGGTTCTTATGGTCTCTACCCGCCTCCGTGGGAGGAGGGCGGCTGCGGCACTACGACCTCGGTCGTGGCGCGCCCGACACTTCTCTTCCTCCCCAGACTTGGACCGCTCGCCACCGTTGGGTCGGTGATCGAACCGAGACTGTCCATGCCTTTTTAATTGGCGCCAACTCTAGCAGACGCCAAAGAATTGTCATTATGGAATCGTCATAGGCCTGTAAGTTTCCTTGTCGCAACGGCGGCGTGGCGCTTTGAGGGGGGACGTTCTTCGGTCTATAAGCCTGTCGTCCGACAACCGCCCAGCACAACCCCAATGAGACTTTCGCGATATTTTCTGCCAATTTTGCGCGACGATCCCAAGGAGGCGGAGATCGTCTCGCACCGGCTGATGCTGCGTGCCGGGATGATCAGGCAGGAGGCCGCCGGGAGCTATTCCTGGCTGCCGCTCGGCCTCAGGGTCCTGCGCAGGATCGAGCAGATCGTGCGCGAGGAGCAGGACCGGGCCGGGGCGATCGAGGTGCTGATGCCGACCATCCAGTCGGCGGATCTCTGGCGGAAGTCGGGGCGCTATGACGCGTACGGCAAGGAGATGCTCCGCATCAAGGATCGGCATGATTGCGACATGCTCTATGGGCCGACCAACGAGGAGATGATCACCGACATTTTCCGTCAGGGCGTGCAGAGCTACAAGGATCTGCCGCGCAACCTCTATCACATCCAATGGAAGTTCCGCGACGAGGTGAGGCCGCGCTTCGGGGTGATGCGCGGCCGCGAGTTCCTGATGAAGGACGCCTATTCATTCGACCTGACGCGCGAGGCCGGCCAACACTCCTACAACAAAATGTTCGTGTCCTATCTGCGCACCTTCGCCCGCATGGGGTTGAAGGCGGTGCCGATGCGGGCCGAGACCGGGCCGATCGGCGGCAAGGACAGCCACGAGTTCCTGATCCTCGCCGACACCGGCGAGTCGGCGGTGTTCTTCGACCGCGACTTCTACGACATGGACTGGTCGGCCTTCGACATCGACTACGACGATGTCGCCGAGGTCGCGCGCGTCGTCGACGACTTCACCGCCAAATATGCGGCGACCGACGACAAGCATGATGCGGCGGAGTTCGACCGGCGCGTGCCGAAGGATCGCCAGCTCACCGGTCGCGGCATCGAGGTCGGCCATATCTTCTTCTTCGGCACGAAATATTCCGAGCCGCTGGGGGCGCTGGTGCAGGGTCCCGACGGCAAGACGACGCCGGTGCTCTCGGGGTCCTACGGCATCGGCGTGTCGCGGCTGGTGGCGGCGATCATCGAGGCGTCGCATGACGAGACCGGCATCATCTGGCCGGAGCCGGTGGCGCCGTTCCGCGTCGGCCTGATCAATCTGAAATCGGGCGATGCCGACACCGACCGGGCAGCGGACGCGCTCTACCAGGCGCTGACGTCCCAGGGCACTGAGGTTCTCTATGACGATCGCGACGAGCGGGCAGGTGCCAAATTCGCGGCGATGGATCTGATCGGCCTACCGTGGCAGGCGGTGGTCGGGCCGCGCGGCCTCAAGGACGGGGTGATCGAGCTCAAGAACCGGCGGACGGGAGAGCGCGAGACGGTGCCGCTCGATGGGGTGGCAGCGCGGTTCGGAGAGCGCTCGTGAAGGAGGTCGGGGAGGCGCCGCCATTCAGCGGCTTCGAGCGCACCATCGCGGCGCGCTATTTGCGGGCCCGCCGCAAGGAAGGCTTCATCTCGGTGATCGCCGGCTTCTCCTTCCTCGGCATTGCGCTCGGGGTGGCCACGCTGATCATCGTCATGGCGGTGATGAACGGGTTCCGCACCGAGCTGCTCGGCAAGATCCTCGGCTTCACCGGCCATGTCACGGTGCTGTCGGATCGGGCGGGCGCGATCACCAACTACGATGAGGCGGTGGCGGCGCTCAGGACGGCACCGGGGGTGACCAGCGCCATCCCCTATGTCGAGGGGCAGGTGATGGTGTCGTCGCAGCGCCAGGCGACCGGCGCGCTGGTCAGGGGCATGCGCGAGTCCGACCTCAAGACCCTGCCCTCGGTCAACAATGCCAAGCTCCGCGGCACGCTCGACGGCTTCGACAAATCGGGCGGCATCGCCGTCGGCTGGCGGCTGGCGTGGAAGCATGGGGTGTCGCTCGGCGACACGCTGACCCTGATCTCGCCGGAAGGCCCCGAGACGGTGATGGGATCGGCGCCGCGGATCCGCGCCTACCCGGTGGTGGCGATCTTCGAGATCGGGATGTCGGACTACGACAACTCGGTCATCTACATGCCGTTCGCGGAGGCCCAGGAATATTTCGTGCAGGACGGCGGGGCGACCGCGATCGAGGTGATGGTCGACAATCCGGATGCCGTCGAGCAGCGCATCGCCGGCATGGTGGGCAAGACCTCCGGCCTGCAGTTCCTGTCATGGCGGCGGACCAACGAGACGTTCTTCAACGCGCTTCAGGTCGAGCGCAACGTCATGTTCCTGATCCTCACCCTGATCATTCTGGTTGCGGCCCTCAACATCATCTCGGGGCTGATCATGCTGGTGAAGGACAAAGGGCGCGACATCGCCATCCTGCGGACCATGGGAGCGACCAGCGGCTCGGTGCAGCGGATCTTCTTCATGACCGGGGCGGCGATCGGGCTGGCGGGCACTATCGCGGGGCTGATCCTCGGGGTGGTGGTGTGCCTCAATATCGAGAGCATCCGGCAGTTCTTCTCGTGGATCTCGGGCACCGAGCTGTTCTCGCCCGAGCTCTACTACCTGTCGCGGCTGCCGGCCGAGATGAACGTCCACGAGACGGTGATCGTGGCGGTGATGTCGCTGGCGCTCTCGTTCCTTGCCACGCTCTATCCCGCCCGCCGCGCCGCCAAGCTCGATCCCGTCGAAGCGCTGCGCTACGAGTGAGCCATGAAGGCGCCGATGCAGAACGTCCTTGAGCTGCGTGACGTCGCGAGAGCCTTCGCGCAGGGCGGCCAGAAGCTCGATATCTTCAAGCATGTCAACATGACGGTGCGTCCGGGCGAGATCGTCGCGCTGGTCGGTCCGTCCGGCGCCGGCAAATCGTCGCTCCTGCACATTGCCGGCCTGCTCGAGTCTCCGACCGCCGGGGAGGTGTTCGTCGCCGGGCGCAATTGCAGCAAGCTCGACGACCTGTCACGCACCCGCATCAGGCGGCTCGGCATCGGCTTCGTCTATCAGTTCCACCATCTCCTGCCGGAGTTCTCGGCGCTGGAGAATGTGATCCTGCCGCAGCTTATCGCCGGCACCGCCAAGAAGCCGGCGGCCGAGCGCGCAGCGTCGCTGCTCCATCGTCTCGGCCTCGACTCCCGTGTCAACCATCGGCCGGCGGAGCTGTCGGGCGGCGAGCAGCAGCGGGTGGCGATCGCCCGGGCTCTGGCCAACCGGCCGCTGCTGCTGCTGGCGGACGAGCCGACGGGAAATCTCGATCCGCGCACCGCCGGCCACGTCCATGCCGAGTTTCTTCGCCTGATCGAGGACGAGGGGCTTGGCGCGGTGATCGCCACCCACAATCTCGAGCTTGCCCAGCGCATGCACCGCATCCTCCATCTCGACAAGGGACTGCTGGTCGAGGTCGGCGTGTGAAGGCTGTGTTTCACCATGCGCAGTCGGGTCATGTGCCGACCCGGTTCCTGTCGCGCGGCAACATCGTTCCCTATCCCGAGGTCCCGGCGCGCGCCCGTCGCCTGATGGAAGGCGTGCGCAAGGCCGGCATCGGCATCCACGCTGCCCGCAATTTTCCGCGCGAAATCGTTCTTCGCGTGCATACGAGGCGCTATCTGCAGTTCCTCGAATCGGCGCATGCCGAATGGACGAGCGATGATTCCGCATCGCCGGAGCTCGTCCCCAGTCTCAGGCCGCTCGAGCGGCCGGCCACCTATCCGCGGCACGTTCTCGGGCGGGCCGGATGGCACATGATGGATTTCTCCTGTCCGCTGCTTGCAGACACGTTCAAGGCGGTCAGGGCATCGGCCGACACGGCGCTCACGGCAGCGAGCCTCGTCATGGACGGTGACCGCTATGCCTATGCGCTGTGCCGGCCGCCGGGGCATCATGCCTATGCCGACCGGGCCGGCGGCTTCTGCTATCTCAACAATGCGGCGATCGCGGCGGAGGCGCTGCGGGAGCATCATGACCGGGTGGCGATCCTCGATATCGATGTCCATCACGGCAACGGCACCCAGGCGATCTTCTATGACCGCGCCGATGTGCTGACCGTGTCGATCCATGCCGATCCAAGGGACTTCTATCCGTTCTATTACGGCCATGAGCATCAGACCGGGCAGGGGGATGGCCTCGGCTTCAACATCAACATTCCGGTGCCGGTCCGCAGCGACGATGCGGTGTGGCTGGGCGCGCTCGAGCACGCCCTGGCGGCGATCGAAGGTTATGACCCCCAGGTGCTGGTGGTGGCGCTCGGGCTCGACGCCCATGAGGCCGACCCGCTCCAGGGCGGTGCGGTGACGACCGCCGGCTTTCGCGAGATGGCAGTCAACATCGCCAGCGTGAACCTGCCGACCGTGATCATCCAGGAGGGCGGCTATCTCACTGATTTCCTAGGGGATAATCTGGCGAGCTTCCTCGGCGGACTGGAAGAGTAGGCCAGCCTGAACTGCCTCGCCCGGCGCTTCGCGCAACCATCTTTCCGGCACCGCTATCAACAGCAGCAGCGTTTTCTTGGGACGGAACGGGAACACCGCTTCCACCGCAACATTGCGTTTTGCTAGACAAGGGCATGCCGGACAGCTCGCTCGCCGCGCCATCGCCGTTCATCCATCTGCGCGCCCGTTCCGCCTATTCCCTTTCGGAAGGGGCGCTCCCGGTGAAGCAGCTGGCGCAGCTCGCGCTCGACAACGACATGCCGGCGCTGGCGCTGACCGACAGCGACAACCTGTTCGGTGCGCTCGAGTTTTCCGAGATCCTGGCCGGCAAGGGGATCCAGCCGATCGTCGGGGCGACCATGCGGGTCGAGCTCGGGGATCAGGCGGAGGGTCCGGCGCAGCGCCCGGCGACCCCGCGGCGGCTGCCGGTGCTGGCGCTGCTCGCCAAGGATGCCCAGGGCTATGCCAATCTCATGCGGCTGACCAGCCGGGCATGGCTGGACAGCGCCGATACCGCCGAGCCGCATGTGGCGATGGCGCTGCTCGAGGCGCATGCGGCCGGGCTGATCTGCCTGACGGGGGGCCCGGCGGGACCGGTGAACCAGGCGCTGGTCGACGGGCAGGGCGCGCTGGCGCGCAGCCGCCTCGCCAGGCTTGCGGAAATCTTCGATGGCCGGCTCTATGTCGAGCTGCAACGCCATGGCCTCGACAACGAAGCGCAGGCCGAAGGCGGCCTCATCGATCTCGCCTATGCGCTCGATCTGCCGCTCGTCGCCACCAACGAGCCCTATTTCGCCACCCGCGACGACTTTACGGCGCATGATGCGCTGATCTGCATCGCCGAGGGCGAGGTCCTTGCCGCCGAGAACCGCCGGCGGCTCACGCCTGAGCATTATTTCAAGCCGGCGCCGGAGATGGAGGCGCTGTTCGCCGACTTGCCCGAGGCCATCGCCAACACGGCGGAGATCGCCAGGCGTTGCGCGTTCCGGCCGCTGCCGCGGGCACCCATCCTGCCGATCTATTCGAGCGACGAGGCGGAGGAGCTGCGGCGCCAGGCGCGGGACGGTCTCGCGGCGCGGCTGGCGGCCCATGGGCCGGCGCCCGGGCATCCGGTCGAGACCTATCGGGAGCGGCTCGAATTCGAGCTCAACGTCATCATCGAGATGAAGTTTCCCGGCTACTTCCTGATCGTCGCCGATTTCATCAAATATGCCAAGGCGCGCAACATTCCGGTAGGGCCGGGGCGCGGCTCGGGAGCGGGGTCGCTCGTCGCCTATGCGCTCACCATCACCGACCTCGATCCCTTGCGCTTCAACCTGCTGTTCGAGCGGTTCCTCAATCCCGAACGCGTGACGATGCCGGACTTCGACATCGATTTTTGCCAGGACCGCCGCGACGAGGTGATCGCCTATGTGCAGGCGAAATACGGGACGGCGCAGGTGGCGCAGATCATCACCTTCGGCAAGCTCCAGGCGCGCGCCGTGTGCCGCGATGTCGGCCGCATCCTGCAGATGCCCTACGGCCAGGTGGACCGCCTGTGCAAGCTCATTCCGATGAACCCGGCCAATCCGGTCACCCTCAAGCAGGCGATCGAGAGCGAGCCGCGCCTCAAGGAGGAGCGTGACCGGGACGAGACCGTCCGCGCCATGCTGGAGATCGGCCTGAAGCTCGAGGGCCTCTACCGCCATGCCTCGACCCATGCCGCCGGCGTGGTGATCGCCGACCGCCCGCTCGAGGAGCTGGTGCCGCTCTATCGCGATCCGCGGTCCAGCATGCCGGCAACCCAGTTCAATCTCAAATGGGTGGAGCCGGCGGGACTCGTCAAATTCGACTTTCTCGGCCTCAAGACGCTGACGGTGATCGACAAGGCGCAGGCGCTGATCCGCGCCCACATGCCGGAATTCGACATCTCGGCGATCCCCTTCGACGATCCGGGGGTCTACCGGATGCTGGGAGCCGGCGACACCGTCGGGGTGTTCCAGCTGGAAAGCTCGGGAATGCGCGACGTGCTGCGCAAGATGCATCCGGACTGCGTCGAGGACATCATCGCCATCGTGGCGCTCTATCGCCCCGGGCCGATGGACAACATCCCGAAGTTCATCGCCTGCAAGAAGGGGGAGGAGCCGCCCGACTATCTCCACCCCTGGCTCGAGCCGCTCCTCAAGGAGACCTATGGGATCATCGTCTATCAGGAGCAGGTGATGCAGATCGCCCAGGTCCTGTCGGGCTACTCGCTCGGCGAGGCCGATGTGCTCCGCAAAGCCATGGGCAAGAAGATCAAGGCCGAGATGGACGCCCAGAAGGAGCGCTTCGTGGCGGGCGCCGAGGCCAAGGGCATCGACCCGGCGCAGGCCGACTACATCTTCGAGCTGGTGGCGAAGTTCG
>JBEVJH010000261.1:0-3437 GCA_040510355.1 Aestuariivirgaceae bacterium | reverse complement strand
TCGGCCCGCCTCTGATACTGGTTGAGGACATCGCTCCAGCCCGCCTTCACCTTCTCCTCATAGGTCGGGATGTTGTTGATGCCGCATCCGGTGAGGAGAAGCAGCAGGGAAAGGGCGAATTGCGGTGCCCAGTGCCGCACTGCGGCGGCAAGCGATCGAGTCATTGTCGGAGCCCTATGGTTGCTTGGTGATGTCGTTCTCGGGATTTGGCATGTAGCCAGGTCCGACCACCAGCGGCTTGTCGGGAACTTCCGACTGATCGACCGTGCTGTGGAAGGTTCGGCTGCTGCTCGAGAGCACTGTCCCCTGCGGCTTGTCCAGGAGGCGCATTTCCACCCGATAATCCCTGTCTTTCTTGACGCCCTTGAGCGGCGGGGTGCGGAACATGTATTGCAGCTGGCCGCTGCGCATCGGTGTGTCGACCACGATCTCCGGCCCGCCCGCCGGATTTTCGAAGCGGGCCTCGATGACCGCGCCTTCCGGCAGTCTGCGCTCAGGCTTGGCGACGAAGCCGTAATACATCTCGCCGATCCGGTAATTGACCACGAAGCCGCCCCCGGCAAAGCTCAGATAGGGGCCGTTTCCCTCGTCGCAGCCGACGAGCAGGAAGAGGGCCAGGAGGACTGGAAACACGCGCAGCATGACATTCACCTGTCGTGGTCCGACCGGAGCGGGACGCCGAGCAACCCTTCCGGCTTCAGGAGGAAGATCAACACCACTGCCGCAAAAACTGCAACGTCGCGATAGCCGATCGCGAAAAAAGTCGACCAGGCGGTCTCGAAACCCGCCAGCACGAAGCCCCCCAGAATGGCTCCCCCGATCGTCCCCGATCCGCCGATCACCGTAGCGAACAGCGCCTTGAGGCCGAGCACCAGCCCCATATAGAAGCTCACCCCGCCATAATAGACGGCGACGATGAACCCGGCGACCCCGGCAAAGGCCGAGGAGGTGGCGACCGTCAGCGCGATCGTCCGTGCCGTGTCGACGCCGCACAGCTCGGCCAGCCGCCGGTCCTCCGACACCGCCCGCCAGACCCGGCCCGCCGCGGTGCGCTCGAGCCCGATCAGGAGCCCCGCCGACAGCACCAGGGCGAGCGCCAGCACCACGATCTGCATGACCGTGATCTGGACCGTGAAGCCGCCGATATCCGCCGTCGCCGCCCGGTCCTGGAACACCGGCGGCAACCACTGCTCGCGCCCGCCGGACTGGATCCGCAAGGTCTCCGACACGATGATCCCCACCCCGACCGACACGATCATCAGCGCCTGGCTGCGCGCCCCGATCAGCGACGCAAAGGCGAGCCGGTGCGCCGCGATCCCTAGCGCCGCCGTCCCGAAAACCGCCACCAGAAAGGCAAGCATGAGCGCGCCGGCGTCGAACACGCCCAAGCCGGCGGCGACCAGCACCGCCACAATGGCGTAAAACGCGCCGAACGTCATGAAGTCCCCGAACGACAGGATGACCCGGTTGGTGATCGCATGCACCAGCGCATAGGCGACCGCCAGCAGGCTGTAGAACGAGCCGACGATCAGCCCGTTGAGGACTTGCTGGGCGAGATATCCGCCGGAGAAATTCATGCGGAACGCGCTCGCGACGTCACATCTGCCGCGTCAGCATCAGCTTCTTGATCTCGGCAATCGCCTTGGCCGGATTGAGCCCCTTGGGACACGCCTTGGTGCAATTGAGGATGGTGTGGCAGCGATAGAGCCGGAACGGGTCCTCAAGCCCGTCCAGCCGCTCGCCCGCCGACTCGTCGCGCGAGTCGATCAGCCAGCGATAGGCCTGCAGCAGCGCCGCCGGCCCGAGATAGCGCTCGCCGTTCCACCAATAGGACGGGCACGAGGTCGAGCAGCAGGCGCACAGGATGCACTCATAATAGCCGTCGAGCTTCGCCCGATCGGCACGCGACTGCAGCCGCTCGGTCGGCGGCGGCGGCGTCTGCGGCTTGAGCCATGGCTCGACCGCCTGCAGCTGCGCGAAGAAGATGCTGAGATCGGGGACCAGATCCTTGATCACATGCATATGCGGCAGCGGATATATCTTGACCGTGCCCCTGACGTCCTCGATGGCCAGCGTGCAGGCCAGCGTGTTGGTGCCGTCGATATTCATCGCGCAGGAGCCGCAAATGCCCTCGCGGCACGAGCGCCGGAAGGTCAGCGTCGAGTCGACCTCGTTCTTGATCTTGATCAGCGCGTCGAGCACCATCGGGCAGCAATCGTCGAGATCGACGAAATAGCTGTCGAGCCGCGGATTGGCGTTCACGTCCGGATCGAAGCGATAGACGCGAAACTCCCGCAGGCGCCCGCCTGTCGGCTTCGGCCAGCTTTTGCCGGCGACCACCCGGGAGCTCTTCGGCAGTGTCAGCTGAACCATGCGATCACACCCTGCCGCTCAATAGACCCGCGCCTTGGGCGCAATATATTCGATGTCGTTGGTGAGCGTGTAGGCATGCACCGGCCGATAGCTGAGCCGCACGTCGCGGCGATGCGTGTCGGCGAAGGACAGCGTGTGCTTCATCCAGTCGACATCGTCTCGCAACGGATAGTCCTCGCGCTCATGGGCGCCGCGGCTCTCGGTCCGCGCCAGCGCGCCGCGGATCGTCACCGCCGCCTGGACGATCAGGTTGTCCCATTCGAGCGTCTCGACGAGATCGGAGTTCCAGATCATCGACCGGTCGTTGACCCGGATGTCCTCGATCCCGGCCCAGATCTCGCTGATCTTGCGGATGCCCTCCTGCAGCACCTCGCCGGTGCGGAACACCGCGCAATAATCCTGCATGGTCTTCTGCATCGCGAGCCTGAGCTCAGCCGTCGGCGTCGAGCCACGCGCGTAGCGGAAGCGGTCGAGCCGCGCCACCGCCGCCTCGCCGGCATTGCGCGGCAGATCCGGATGACGCGCCCCGCGCTCGATCGTCTCGGCGCATTTGATGGCGCAGGCCCGTCCGAACACGATGAGGTCGGTCAGCGAGTTGGAGCCGAGCCGGTTGGCGCCATGGACCGAGGCGCAGGCCGTTTCGCCGCAGGCCAGCAGGCCCTGCACGATCGCATCGGCATCGCCGCGCCGCGGATTGACCGCCTCGCCCGTGTAGTTGGTGGGAATGCCGCCCATATTATAATGCACCGTCGGCAGCACCGGGATCGGCTGGCGGGTGACGTCGACGCCGGCGAAGATCCGCGCCGATTCCGAGATGCCGGGCAGCCGCTCCGCCAGGAGCTCGGAGCCGAGATGATCGAGATGCAGATAGAGGTGGTCCTTCCGCGGCCCGACGCCGCGGCCTTCGCGCAGCTCGATCGTCATCGCCCGGGACACCACATCGCGTGACGCCAGGTCTTTCGCCGTCGGCGCATAGCGCTCCATGAAGCGCTCGCCTTCCGCATTGACCAGATACCCGCCCTCGCCTCGTGCGCCCTCGGTGATCAGGCAGCCTGCGCCATAGA
>JBEVJH010000260.1:0-6190 GCA_040510355.1 Aestuariivirgaceae bacterium | reverse complement strand
ACCGCCCGCTTCCTCGATGTCAGCCCCGACAACGCTGTCTTCATCGACGACAAGGCGCACAATGTGGCCGGCGCCGAGGCCGCCGGGCTGACCGCGTTCCGCTTCTCGACCGCCGGCCAGCTCAGGAAAGATCTCGCCGCGGCGCGGGTTCTGTGACGTGGACGCCGCGCGCCCGCCCATCGCCCGCTTCGTCACCGGCTCGACCATGCGCCATGTGGTGGTGATGACCCTGACCAGCTCGGTCGGGCTGATGGCCCTGTTTCTCGTCGACCTCTTGAGCCTGTTCTTTCTCAACCTGCTCGGCCGAACCGAGATCACCGCTGCGATCGGCTATGCCGGCGCGATCGCCTTCATCAATCTCTCCTTGAGCCTCGGCCTCGGCATCGCCGCCTCCGCGCTGGTGTCGCGCTCGCTTGGCGCCCGCGAGCTCGAGAAGGCGCGCCGCTACGCCACCAGCGCGCTCGCCGCGACCACCGTCGTCGCCATCCTCATCGCCGTGCTGACCGGACTCTTCACGGATCAGCTGCTCGCCGTTCTTGGCGCGACCGGCGAGGCGGCGGTCGAGGCCCGGCGCTACCTCCACACCTTGATGCCGGGCTTCCCGGCCATCGCTGCTGCCGTGAGCTGTTCCTTCATCCTGCGGGCGATCGGCGATCCCACCCGCGCCATGTATGTCACCCTGGTTGCTGCCGCGATCAACGGGGTCCTCGACCCGATCACCATTTTCGTGCTCGGCCTCGGCCTTCAGGGTGCCGCCGTCAGCACGCTCGTCGCCTATCTGGTGTCACTGCTGGTCGGCCTCTACGGGGTCCAGCGGGTCCACCGCATGCTCGCACCGTTCCGGCTCGAGCACTTCCGCGTGGATCTGCGCCCCGTTTTCGACATCGCCGTCCCCGCCATGCTGACCCAGCTCGCGACCCCCTTCGCCGCCGCCTATCTGACCCGCATCGCCGCCCAGTTCGGCGACGAGGCGGTTGCCGCCGTGGCGATCATCAACCGGCTGGTGCCTGTCGCCTTCGGGGTCATCTTCTCGCTCTCCAGCGCCGTCGGTCCGATCATCGGCCAGAACTACGGTGCCGGCGAATTCGCCCGGGTGCGCCAGAGCCTGCACGATGCCATCATCTTCGCCTGCGCCTATACGCTGCTGACCGCCTTCATCCTCTTCCTTCTCCGCAACATCGTTCCCGCCATCTTCAACGTGCATGGCGACACCGCCGCCCTCGTCACCTTCTATTGCACCTATGTGGCGGTGAGCTTCGCCTTCACCGGCGCCCAGTTCGTTGCCCAGGCGGCCTTCAACAATCTCGGCCGGCCGCACTGGTCGACGGTCACCAACTGGGGTCGCGCCACCATCGGCACCGTGCCGTTCCTGCATGCTGGCGCGATGATCGCCGGGGCTGCCGGAATGCTGGTCGGCAGCGCGCTCGGGGCGGTGATCTTCGGCACCGCCGCGGTCGCCGCCGCCTATTGGCTGACCGGCCAGATCGAACGGACCATGCGCGAGGCGGGTGCCAGCCGCGCGCCCATTTGACGAAGCCTCGGCCGCGCTTAAACTCCACCGCAAAAGAGCCCCGGAACCCCGATGACCGAGCAGATCCTCGACATTGTTCTCAATGCCCAGAATGGCGGCGCGGCCGCCGCTGCCGGCCGCCTCGTCGGCTTGTCGCCGGAGGATGCCGTGGCAGCCTGTCGCCGCCTCGTGCCGGAGATTGCCGGACGTGCCCGCGACAAGGCGGAGACCGACCGGGAAGCCTATGCCGAGCTCATCGACCTGATCGAGGACGACAGCACCGCGGCGGTGCTGGACGATCCGGCCGCGCTCGCCGCGCCCGAGAGCCGGGCCGATGGCGAAAGCATCCTCACCGCCCTTTACGGCGCCCCCGATCCGGCCATCACAGGCGCCGGCAAAGCCGGTGCGATGGTGCCGCTGATCGCCGTCCTGACCTTTGCCGCCATTGCGAGGCGCGGTCGGGCGACGATGCTCGGCGCCGCCAACATGCCGGAGCGCGGCAGTGGCGGCAGCGGAATCCTCGGGGCCATTCTGTCGGCGCTGCTCGCCGGCCTGGTCAAGGGCCTGATGCAGACGCTCCAGCGCCGGACCAGCGCCTATGGGCGGCGCCGCCCTGCCTATGGCACGCGGCGCAGCCGCGCGGCGCCGACCCGGCGCCGGCAAGCCCGACAGCCGTCCCTCGACGATATTTTCGGCGAGATCCTGCGCCGTCGCTGAAGACCGTCACCGGTCAATGGCGGACATGCAGCCGGCGCCTGAGGCCGCGCTCCTCGAGCTCCTGGGTCGCATTGCGCCAGATCGGCAGGCGCGCCGCCCAGTCGAGATCGGCCCTCTCGATTCCCATGTCCCTGAGAACATGATCCTCGTAGCTTGCCAGCCGCCGCACCGAGCGCTTGGCGAGCCAATGCTGCCAGAGCCGCGCCAGATTCCAAGTTTCTGCGTCCTCGGTCAGTGCCTCGGCATGCGATTCGACGAGATTGTACATCGTATTTCTCCTTCCCCTTAGATCGCCCGACGGTTCCGCCGCGCCCGCCGCTCCGCCGCCAGGCGGGCCAGCTCCTCGCTGGGCCGCCCGGAGCTCGGTTGATGAAGCGCCCAGTCCAAGTCGGCCCTGGAGAGACCGATATCGGCCAACAGGTGATCGTCGAGCTGTGAAATTGCGTGCACCATGCGCCGGTCGCTCCAGTGAGCGATGGTGCGCGAGATGAACGAGGTGATGCCGCCACGCCCAGAACCGGAGTCCGGTGAAACGGAATGGGCTGCTGCTTTCATGTCTGCCTCTCCTTGGCGAAAACCGTTGTCTTCGCCCAACCACTGGGTGCGCTGCACCCGTTACAGGATCATGAATTGCAGGTGGGTTAACTTGATCGATAAATCCAATGAATATATATCATGACCTCTATCAAGTTTTGTGATAAGTGAGGCTGATCATGGTACCCAACCTCGACATCGACCTCCTCCGCACCTTCATCGCGATCGTCGACACCGGCAGCTTCACCCGTGCCGCCGAGGAGGTCGGGCGGACCCAGTCCGCCGTCAGCATGCAGGTCCGCCGCCTGGAGGAATTGGCCGGCCGGGAGCTCTTCCTGCGCAATGGCCGCCAGAACCGCCTCTCCCCCGACGGCGAGCGCATGCTCGAATTCGCCCGCCGCATCGTGCGGCTGAACAACGAGGCGATGGCCATGTTCCATCAACCGGACGTCGCCGGTCTCGTGCGGATGGGAACGCCGGAGGATTACGCGGACCGCTTTCTGCCCGAGATCCTTGCCGGGTTCGCCCAGAGCCATCCGCTGGTCCAGGTCGACGTCGACTGTGCCGGCAGCGTTCATCTGGCCGAGCGCACCCGCCGCGGCGATCTCGACCTGTCGCTCCTCACCATCTCGGGCCATGTCCAGGCCGACATGATCGTGCGGACCGAGCGGCTCGTCTGGGTCACATCGATCCGTCACAGCGTCCATGAGCGCGAGGTGCTGCCGGTTGCCCTGGCCCATTCCGGCTGCTCCTGGCGGGCGACCGTCCTCGGCACCATCGAGTCCCTCGGGCGGCCATATCGCATCGCCTATTCGGCGGCGAACTCCGGCGCCTTGACGGCTGCCGTGATCAGCGGACTCGCAGTGGGGGCGATCCCCGAGCTCTGCTTGCGCGCGGGCATGCGGATACTCACGCCGGAGGAAGGTTTCCCCGACCTCGGCACTTTCGATATCGGGCTGGCGCGCACCCCGGTCCCGAGCAGCGGCGCCGTCGACGCGCTCGCCACCCACATCGCCCGCAGCCTCTCGCCCGCCGTCCGGCCGGCCCTGATCGCTGCCGAATAGCTAGAAGGCGAAGTCGCGGAACACCCGGGTGACATCGCCGTTCCAGTCGCTGTCATAATGGCCGAGCAGGTCCTCCGCCCGGGTGCGGCCGGTCTCCGCGATCTCGTCCAGCACGTCGAGAAACTGCGCCTCGCTGCGGCCCTTGCAGCCGAGCCGCCCGCGCCGCTCGAGCCCCGCCCGCGACAGCGCCAGCATGTCCTTGGCGATCTCCTGCAAGGTGCGGCCGGCGATCTCGGCCTGCAGCGCCAGCCGCGGCACCGTCTCGCGCACCGCCTGGCGCTCGCCGGCGCTCCAGCCCTTGATCAGCTCATGGGCCTCGTCGAGGCTGCGCTCGTCATAGAGAACGCCGGTCCACAGCGCCGGCAGTGCGCACAGCCGCCGCCACTGCCCCGAATCGGCGCCTCGCATCTCCAGATATCGCTTGAGCCTGACCTCGGGAAAGATCGTCGTGAGATGGTCGCCCCAATCCTTGAAGGTCGGCCGCTCGCCCGGAAGCTGCGGCAGCTTGCCGTCCATGAAGCGGCGGAAGCTCTCGCCGGCGCAGTCGATATAGCGGCCGTTGCGCGACACGAAATACATCGGCACGTCGAGCGCATAGTCGACATAGCGCTCGAACCCGAAACCCGGCTCGAAGGCAAAGGGCAGCATCCCGGTGCGATCGGGATCGGTGTCGAGCCACACCGCCGAGCGGAACGACTTGAAGCCGTTCGGCTTGCCCTCGGTGAAGGGCGAGGCGGCGAACAGCGCGGTCGCCACAGGCTGCAGCGCCAGCGACACCCGCAGCTTCTTCACCATGTCGGCTTCCGAGCCGAAGTCGAGATTGACCTGCACCGTGCAGGAACGGAACATCATGTCGCGGCCGAGCCGACCCTTGCGGTCCATATACGGCGCCATGATCGCATAGCGTCCCTTCGGCATGACCGGCGTCTCCGCACGCGTCCACAGCGGCGAGAAGCCGAGCCCGAGAAAACCGATCCCCAGCTCGTCGCCGACCTCGCGCACCTGCGCCAGATGCGCATGCACCTCCTCGCACGTCTCGTGCACCGTCTCGAGCGGCGCGCCGGACAGCTCGAACTGCCCGCCGGGCTCGAGCGAGATCGACCCGCCGCCGCCCGGCTCCGACAGCCCGATGATGGTCTTCCCCTCCATGATCGGTGGCCATCCGAAGCGGGCGTTCAGGCCCTCGAGCAAGGCCCGGATCGAGCGCTTTCCCTCGTAGGGCACGGGCCGCAGCGAATCGGTGAGGAAGGGAAATTTCTCGTGCTCGGTCCCGATGCGCCAGGCATCGCGCGGCTTGGCGCCCTCCTCCAGATAGGAGACGAGCTCGGCCTTGCCGCCGACGACCGTCCGGGCCTCGTCATTGTCCGGCGAGGGTCCGCTCATGTCGCGATGCTTTCCACGATGATCTCACCCGCCATGCTGTAGCTGCATCGCAACAGCCCCGGCAAGGCAAAGTTTTGCTCATCGGTCCGTCCAATCGCCGAGCATTGCCTGGACCAGCGCCAGCGCCGCCACCGCCGCCGTGTCGGCCCGCATGATGCGCGGCCCAAGCCCCACCGCATGCGCATTGGCCTGGCGGCGCAGTGCGTCGCGCTCGCCGTCCGAGAACCCGCCCTCCGGCCCGATCAGCACCGCCAGCGGTCCGCGCGTCAGCTTCGCCAGCACCGCCAGCGGATCCTCGCCCGGCCGGCTCTCGTCGCACCAGATCAGCGTGCGCTCGCCTTCCCACGCGGCCAGAATTTGGTCGAGGCGGACCGGCGCCAGCACCTCCGGCACCGCGATCATGTCGCACTGCTCCGCCGCCTCGATGGCATTGGCCTTCAGCCGCTCGATATTGACCCGTTCCGCCTGGGTGCGCTCGGTGAACACCGGCATGAGCCGCCGGCATCCCATCTCGGTCGCCTTCTGGGCCAGATAGTCGAGCCGCGCATGCTTGAGCGGCGCGAACAGATAGTCGATGTCGGGCAGGAGCTGCGGCAGTGCGAGTTGCTCCTCCGGCCGCAGCGTGAAGGCTCGCCGCCCCTCCGCCGCCAACCGGCACAGCCATTCGCCGCTCGTTCCGTTGAAGGCGCGCACCGCATCGCCCTCCTTCAGCCTGAGGACGTGCGTCAGATAATGCGCCTTGTCGCGCGCCAGCGGCACCGCCTGACCGGGGGCCAGGTCGGGATCGACAAACAGCCGGGGCGTCCGTTTGGTCAGCACTGCCATGCGGGCGGCAGTAGGCCGCAGGCCGGGGCCACCGTGCAATAGGCTTGGTGCGACCGGCATTTCGCGCTATTCGCGGGACCATGACAGGTGAGGTGACGGGCGGCGGACAGGTCGCCGATGCGGTCAGGGGCCATTGGGCCGAGCGCTGGCTGCCGCC
>JBEVJH010000259.1:0-3088 GCA_040510355.1 Aestuariivirgaceae bacterium | reverse complement strand
GCTCTAATATGCAACCATGTGGTTGCCTGTCAAGCAAGACTTGTGACTTTTGACCGAGGAGTCGCGGCGCCTAGTCGAGCGTCTTGCGGAAGCGGAACAGCGCCAGCCCCATGGCGGCGAACATGAAGATGGCGAGCGCGGCAACGTCCATCTGCATGTCGGCGAAGCCATTGCCCTTCAGCATGATGCCGCGAACGATGCGGATGAAATGGGTGAGCGGCAGCACCTCGCCGATCCATTGCGCCCATTGCGGCATGCCGCGGAACGGGAAAGCGAAGCCTGACAGCAGGAAATTCGGCAGGAAGAAGAAGAACGTCATTTGCACCGCCTGGAGCTGGTTCTGGGCCACGGTAGAGAAGGTGTAGCCGACGGCGAGGTTTGAGGCTACGAACAACGTCGACAGCGTGATGAGAAGCGACACGCTGCCGAGAATCGGCACGTCGAACACGTAATGCGCCGCGACCAGGATGATGGTCATCTGCACGAAGCCGACCAGCACGAAGGGCGCGATCTTGCCGATCATGATCTCGACCGGCTTGATCGGCATCGACAACAGGCTCTCCATGGTGCCGCGCTCGGTCTCGCGCGTCACGGCGAGCGCCGTGAACATCATCATGGTCATGGTCAGCACGACGCCGAGCAGGCCAGGCACGATGTTGTATTGTGTGATGCCTTCCGGGTTGTAGCGGCGCTGCAAAACCAGCTCAAACGGCTGAGATTTGTCGGTAACGGAGGCGTCAGGCCCGCGCAGCTCTCGCCGCAAGGCCGTATCGATCACGCCCTGAACGGCGGAGATGGCGGTACCGGTCGCCACCGGGTCGGTGGCATCGGCGATGACGAGCACCGACGGCTTATCGCCGCGCCGCACGTCGCGGTCGAAGCTCGCCGGAATCTCGATGGCGAATTGCACCGTCCCGGTCCTGACCAGCTGGTCGAGCTCTTCCGCCGAGCGCACCTGGCGCTTGAAGTCGAAATAATCTGTGTTCTTCATGGCGCTGAGCACAGCGCGGGTGAGCGGCCCGTCGTCGCGTACGAGCACGGCCGTCGGCAAGTCCTTGGGATCGGTATTGATGGCGAAGCCGAACAGCGTGAGCTGCAAGATCGGCACGAACAGCATGGTGGCGAATGTCATGCGGTCGCGCCGCATCTGCACGAATTCCTTGACGATCATCGCCCACATGCGGCCGATGAAGCCAGGATCGCGGCGTCCGCCGGCGCCGTTATAGGCTTCGGCGGTGCTCACGCGTAATTGTCCTTGGATTTGTCCATCAGCATGATGAACACGTCTTCGAGCGAGGGCTCTCCGCGCTTCCAGCGATGCGCACCGTCGGCCTTCTTGGCCTCGGAGATGGCCTTGTCGAGCGCGCGCCTATCGCGCCCGCTCACATGCAGCTCTGCGCCGAACGGCGCCACCATGTCGACGCCGTCGCACATGTGCAGCTGCAAGACGAGCCGGTGCAGGTCGGCTCCGGACACGATCCAGGTCGAGAGGCCCGACTGCGCGATGACCTCGCTCGCTGTGCCGCGCGCGAGCAGCTCGCCGAAGGCGATATAGGCGATCTCGTGACAGCGCTCGGCCTCGTCCATGTAATGGGTGGAGACGAGCACGGTGATGCCCTCGGCGGCGAGCCGGTGAATCTCTTCCCAGAATTCGCGCCGCGCCTTAGGGTCGACGCCAGCCGTAGGCTCGTCGAGCAGCAACAGTCTGGGCGAGGGCAGGATGCAGGCGCCGAGCGCAAGACGCTGCTTCCAGCCCCCCGACAATTGCCCGGCGAGCTGCTCGGCACGGCCCTCGAGCCCAAGCCGATGGATGGCCTCCTTGGCCGCTCCTCTCGGGTTTGGCACGCCATAGACGCGTGCCACGAACTCGAGATTCTCGCGGATGGAGAGGTCCTCATAGAGGCTGAAGCGCTGGGTCATGTAGCCAACCTCGCGCTTGATCTCGTCCTGCTGGGTGAGGATGTCGTAGCCGAGACAGGTGCCGTGGCCAGAGTCTGGCGTCAGCAGTCCGCAAAGCATGCGGATGGTGGTGGTCTTGCCGCTGCCGTTCGGCCCGAGGAAGCCGTAGATCTCTCCCTTCGGCACCTTTAGGGAGAGATGGTTGACCACTGTTCGGCCGGAGAAAGACTTGGTCAGTCCCTCGACGTCGATGGCGATCTCCTTGGTATCGGTCATCGCTGCACCAGTTGCGCATCCGGCCCAAGGCTCACGCTCACCGGCTGGCCAGCGGTGAGCTTAGCTGCGTCCGCCGAGGGCCTCGCCTCGACCAGAAATACCAGTTTCTGCCGCTGCTCCTGAGAGAAGATCACCGGCGGGGTGAACTCGGCCTCGCGCGCGATGAAGCTGATCGTGGCGGTGAGCTCGCCCTGACAGCCGTCGCAACTGACCTTGACAGTCTGGCCGGCGTGCAAGCCCGCTCGCACCGGTTCGGCCACGAAGAATCGCACCTTGAGGTTGCCTGGCGGTAGAAGCGCGATCACCGCTTGGCCCTCTTTCACCACCTCGCCGGGTCGGAAATAGACCTCCTCCACCGTCCCGCTTGCGGGGGCAAAGACCTTGCGCTTGGCCAGCGCCTTTTCGGCCTGCTCCAAGGAATGCCGCGCTGTCTCGACCGAGGCCGCCACGGCATCGATCAGATCGGAGCGGTTCGGCAGCTTGGCTGCGGTGATACGGCGCTCTGCCTCGGCAACCGCGGCCTCGTTGCGGTCGTGCTGGGCCTGCACATCGTCGAGCTGGGCCTTCGACACCCAATTCTTGTCGAACAGCTTCTGAGTGCGGTCGAGGTTGAGATTCGACTGCACCAGCATGGCTTTGGCTTGTGCGAGCGAAGCTTCGAGCACGTCGATCTCGCTCGGCCGCTGCATCTGCTGTCTCGCGTCGGCCAGCCGCGCCTCGGCCTCGGCGACGCGCGCCTTGGCTGCTGCCATTTCTGCGATCTGCTCGGTGCTTTCCAGGGTGAAGATCGGGGCGTCCTTCTCGACGCTGTCGCCCTCCTCCACCGACAGTGTCTCGACGCGGCCAACTTGCTCGGAGCCGACCAGAACCAGGTCCGCTTCCATGTAGCCCGGAAAGATCGTCTCGCGGTTGG
>JBEVJH010000258.1:0-3256 GCA_040510355.1 Aestuariivirgaceae bacterium | reverse complement strand
GGGCTGGATGTGGCGCGTGCTCACCCGCATGGCCGAGGGCCGCGCCCACAAGCGCGAGATCGACATGCTGATGGAGGTGACCACCCAGATCGAGGGCCACACCATCTGCGCCTTCGGCGACGGCGCCGCCTGGCCGGTGCAGGGCTTGCTGCGCCACTTCCGCCACGAGATCGAGCAGCGCATCGACGCCTACACGGCGAACCCGCACCCCGATCCGGTGCGGGTGGCGGCGGAGTGACCATGACCAAGCTCATCGTCGACGGCAAGGAGATCGACGTCCCGCCGGAGTACACGCTGCTGCAGGCCTGCGAGGCCGCCGGCGCCGAGATCCCGCGCTTCTGCTTCCACGAGCGGCTGTCGATCGCCGGCAATTGCCGCATGTGCCTGGTCGAGCTCAAGGGCTCGCCCAAGCCGATCGCGTCGTGCGCCTGGGGCGTGCGCGACTGCCGGCCGGGCCCCAAGGGCGAGCCGCCCGAGGTCCACACCAGGACGCCGATGGTGCGCAAGGCGCGCGAAGGGGTGATGGAGTTCCTGCTGATCAACCACCCGCTCGATTGCCCGATCTGCGACCAGGGCGGGGAATGCGACCTGCAGGACCAGGCCATGGCCTACGGCGTCGACGCCAGCCGCTACCAGGAGAACAAGCGCGCGGTCGAGGACAAATATATCGGCGTCCTGGTCAAGACCATCATGACGCGCTGCATCCACTGCACGCGCTGCATCCGCTTCGCCGCGGAGGTCGCCGGCGTGCCCGAGCTCGGGGCCATCGGCCGCGGCGAGGACATGGAGATCACCACCTACCTTGAGCAGGCGATGACCTCGGAGCTGCAGGGCAACGTGGTCGATCTCTGCCCGGTCGGGGCGCTGACCAACAAGCCCTACGCCTTTGCGGCGCGGCCGTGGGAGCTCAACAAGACCGAATCGATCGACGTCATGGACGCGGTTGGCTCGGCGATCCGCATCGACACCCGCGGGCGCGAGGTCATGCGCATCCTGCCGCGCGTCAACGACGACGTGAACGAGGAGTGGATTTCAGACAAGACCCGCCACGTGGTCGACGGCTTGCGCACGCAGCGCCTCGACCAGCCCTATATCCGGGAGGACGGCCGCCTCGTACCGGCGACCTGGTCGGCCGCGTTCGACGCCATCGCCGCCGAGGTCAAGGTGGCGCGCGCCAACCGCATCGGCGCCATCGTCGGCGAGCTGGCGGCGGTCGAGGAGGTCTTTGCGCTCAAGGATCTGATGACGCGGCTCGGCGTCGTCAATCTCGACTGCCGGCAGGACGGCGCCGGGCTCGATCCGCGCCGGGGCCGGGCGAGCTACCTGTTCAATGCCACGATCGCCGGCATCGAGCAGGCCGACGCGCTGCTCATCGTCGGCGCCAATCCGCGCCGAGAGGCGGCGGTGCTCAACGCCCGCATCCGCAAGCGCTGGCGCATGGGCAATTTCCCGATCGGGCTGATCGGCGAGCGGATCGATCTCACCTATCCCTACGAGTTCCTCGGCGCCGGAGCCGAGACCTTGGCCAACGTCGCGGCGGGCACGCATCCGTTCGGCGCCAGGCTGCGCGACGTTGCGCGGCCGCTGGTCATCGTCGGCATGAGCGCGCTGACGCGAGGCGACGGCGCCGCGATCGGCTCGCTCGCCGCCAAGGCCGCGCTCGAGCTCGGCACCCGGGCGGAGGGTTGGAACGGCTTCTCGGTCCTGCACACGGCGGCCTCCCAGGTCGGCGCCCTCGACCTCGGCTTCGTGCCCGGCGCCGGCGGGCTCGCCGCACACAAGATGGCGGCAACCGGCGCGCTCGATCTTGCCGTCCTGCTCGCCGCCGACGAGATCGAGATCGCGCCCAGCGCCTTCGTCGTCTATATCGGCACCCACGGCGACCGCGGCGCGCATCGTGCCGACGTCATCCTTCCGGGCGCTGCCTATCCGGAAAAGTCCGGCATCTACGTCAACACCGAGGGTCGTGTGCAGATGGCCGGTCGCGCCTCGTTCCCGCCCGGCGACGCGCGCGAGGACTGGGCGATCCTGCGCGCCCTGTCGGACGTGCTCGGCCACCGCCTTCCCTACGACTCGCTGGCGCAATTACGCCAGGCGCTGTTCAAGGCGCACCCCCATCTGCAGCGCATCGACCGGATCACGGCGGGCGACATCGGCGAGGTCAGGGCGCTGGCCTCGCTCGGTGGAGCGCCCGACAAGGCGCCGTTCGGCCAGGCGATCGAGGACTTCTACCTCACCAACCCGATCGCGCGCGCCTCCGCGGTGATGGCCGAATGCTCGGTGCTGGCCGAGGGCAACGCCGCGCTCACCGCGGCGGAATAGGCATCGCGCATGGCCGAATTCTGGACCAACTACGCCTGGCCGCTGATCGTGATCGTCGCGCAGAGCGTGCTGCTGCTCGTCCTCCTGCTCGTCGTCACCGCCTACGTGCTGCTCGCCGACCGCAAGATCTGGGCGGCGGTGCAGATCCGGCGCGGCCCGAACGTGGTCGGGCCCTGGGGGTTGCTGCAGTCCTTCGCCGATCTCATCAAGTTCGTGCTCAAGGAGCCGATCATCCCGTCCGGCGCCAACAAGGGCGTGTTTCTGCTGGCGCCGCTGGTCACCGGCGTGCTCGCGCTCTCGGCCTGGGCGGTGATCCCGGTCAATGCCGAATGGGTGATCGCCAACATCAATGTCGGCGTGCTCTACATCTTTGCGATCTCCTCGCTCAGCGTCTACGGCATCATCATGGCCGGCTGGGCGTCGAACTCGAAATATCCGTTCCTCGCCGCTTTGCGCTCGGCCGCGCAGATGGTGTCCTACGAGGTCTCGATCGGCTTCGTCATCATCACGGTGTTGCTGTGCGTCGGCTCCCTCAATCTGACGGCGATCGTGGACGCGCAGGACGGCAAGTGGGGCATGTTCGGCTGGTACTGGCTGCCGCTCTTGCCCATGTTCGTTGTGTTCTTCGTCTCGGCGCTGGCGGAAACGAACCGGCCGCCGTTCGATCTGGTGGAAGCGGAGTCCGAATTGGTCGCCGGCTTCGCGGTCGAGTATTCGGCGTCGGCGTTCCTGCTGTTCTTCCTCGGCGAATACATCGCCATCGCGACCATGTGCGCCATGGCGACCATCCTCTTTCTCGGAGGCTGGCTGCCGCCGTTCCAGGTCGCCCCGTTCACCTGGGTGCCGGGCGTGATCTGGTTCCTGCTCAAGGCGTTCTTCATGTTCTTCCTGTTCGCCATGGTGAAGGCGGTCGTTCCGCGCTATCGCTACGACC
>JBEVJH010000257.1:0-4777 GCA_040510355.1 Aestuariivirgaceae bacterium | reverse complement strand
CGTCGACATGCTGACGATCGTGATCATCGGGTCGCGGCAGAGCCGGATCTATCGGCGCGGCGACGGCCGGCTCATCGCCTATACGCCGCGCGGTTACGGCACCGGCCGGGAGGAGCGGACATGACCGTGCATTTCATCGGCGCCGGGCCGGGGGCTCCCGACCTCATCACGCTTCGCGGACATGGCTTGATCCGTTCCTGTCCGGTCTGCCTCTATGCCGGCTCCTTGGTGCCGCCGGAGATCGTCGCCGCGGCGCCACCCGGCGCGCGCGTCATCGACACCGCCGCCATGTGCCTCGACGATATCCTGGCCGAGATGGCCGCCGCCCATGCGGCGGGCAAGGATGTCGCCCGCGTCCATTCCGGCGACCCGTCGCTTTATGGCGCCATCGCCGAGCAGATGCGCGGCCTCGACCGGCTGGGCATCCCCTATGACGTCTGTCCGGGGGTGCCCGCCTATGCGGCCGCCGCCGCCAGCCTGAAACTGGAGCTGACGCTTCCCGAGGTGGCGCAGACGATCATCCTCACCCGCACCACCATGCAGGCGAGCAGCATGCCCCCCGGCGAGGAGCTCGCCGAGCTCGGACGCTCGCGCGCCACCCTTGCCATCCATCTATCGGTGCGAAATCTGCGCTTCGTCGAGCGCGCCTTGACACCGCATTATGGCAGCGACTGCCCGGTTGCGGTGGTCTACCGCGCCAGCTGGCCGGATGAGCGGATCATCCGCGGCACGCTGGCGACGATTGCCGGCAAGGTCCGGGCCGCCAAGATCACGCGCACAGCGCTGATCCTGGTCGGCCACGTCCTCGACAGCCATCACTTCCGTGATTCTGCTCTTTACGATCCGAGCCACGAGCATGTGCTCAGAAACCGCCGGACCGCCGCTTCCGCCGCACCCGATCATCGAGTGCGAGCACCGCGTTCTGGGTGAGCGGCACCTTCTCGGCCCACTCGACATCGTCGCGCGTCAGTCCGATGTCGCGCAGCACATGGTCGTCGAGACTGGCCAGGTGCCTGACCGAGCGGTGCGCCTGCCAATGCCGCCACAGAGCTCCGAGATTGAGGACGGAGGTGAATTCGCCGAGCGCCCCGGCACGGTCTTCGAGATATTCGTGCGTGGTCATTTTCGTCACCTTCTTCGTTGGATTCGGCCTCGTTGACTGAACCTAACTTGATGCTAAAAGCGCATTGCGACAAACGAGTAATCAGCCCTATATTTGTGACTGCAGATCACATATGGAGGCTGGTGTGGTGGCCCGTCGTCTCCCTCCGCTCAATGCGCTGCGCGCCTTCGAGGCAGCGGCCAGACTCCTCAGTTTTTCCAAGGCCGCCGACGAGCTGCACATCACCCACGGGGCGGTCAGCCGCGCCATCCGCCAGCTGGAAAGCGATCTCGGAATTCACTTATTCCTGCGCACGACCCGTTCGGTGAAGCTGACCCCGACCGGCGCCTCCTATGCCCGCGAGGTCCGCGACGTGCTCGACCATCTGGCGGCTGCCACGGTCGCCGCCGCCAGCCCCCACTCATCGGGCTTGCTCAACCTCAGCACGGTCGACTCGCTCGCCGCCAAATGGCTGGTGCCGCGGCTCTTCCGTTTTCGCCGCACCCACCCCGAGATCGACGTCAGGCTCTCGACCTCGGAGCATCTGGTCGACTTCGTCAATGACGGCATGGACATCGCCATCCGCTACGGCCAGGGCCGCTACCCCGGCCTGCAGGCGGAGCTTTTGATGGAGGAGGACCTGTCGCCGGTGTGCAGCCCGACCCTGCTCGAGGGACCGCACCCGCTGAGCACCCCCGCGGACCTCAAGCATCACACGCTGATCCATGACGATTTCCATATTGACTGGCCGACCTGGCTGCGCACGGCCGGCATCACCGACATCGATCCCCATCGCGGCCCGCGCTTCTACTCCTCCGAGCATGCCGTTCAGGCGGCCGTGCTCGGCGAGGGCGTCATCCTCGGCCGCAGCGCCCTCGTGGCCGACGACTTGGCCTCCGGCCGGTTGATACGGCCCTTCACCATCCGCCTGCCGGCCGGCCTTGCCTATTACGTCGTCTATCCCGCCCGCTCGCTGCGGCGCGCCAGCGTCAAGCTCTTTCGCGACTGGCTTCTCGCCGAAGCTGCCGCCGAGGACGATCCGGAGGTCAGTCAGCCGGACGCGCCGCAGCGCGCCGCAACCGATCATTGATCGCGAGCCCGAGCCCGGTTTCGGGGATCGGCATGATGGCGATGCGGGCGACGTGCCGTTGATCGAGCTCGTGAAGGATGCGGAACAGATTGGCGGCAGCCTCGACGAGATCACCACTTTCCGACAGCGCGACCGCCGCGTCCCGACTGGCGCCGGCGGGCGCTCCGAAAGTGACGAACACCTCGCCCGGCCGAGGGGCCGCCGCATTCAACCGAAGCATGGCGCGCGGCGCATAATGGCTGGCGAGCTGACCGGGGCTCGTCGGCCGGTCGGCATCGGCCGGACCGGCGGCCAGGCGACGACCGAGCACCGCCTCGATGGCCTCGCGCGGCACGCCGCCCGGCCTGAGCAGCGCCGGCTCCCCGCCGAGGCACGCCACGATCGTCGATTCGACGCCGATCGCCGTCGGCCCGCCATCCAGGACGGCGGCAACCCGCTCGCCGAGCGTCGCGACCACATGACGAGCCTGCGTCGGGCTGAGCCGGCCGGAGGGATTGGCGCTTGGCGCCGCGATCGGCCGTCCGACCAGCGCGAGCAGCTGCTGCGCCATCGGGTGCGCCGGCAGCCGCAGGCCGACGCTGCCGAGCCCGGCGGTGGCGAGCCGCGAGATCGCCGATTGCGCCTGCCGCGGCACCACCAGCGTCAGCGGCCCTGGCCAGAAAGCGTCGGCAAGCTGCCGCGCCGTCGCGTCGAAGGCACCATGCTCGGCTGCCGCCGCGACGCTGGCGACATGGATGATCAGCGGATTGAAGCTTGGCCGACCTTTCGCCTCGAACAGCCGGGCAACCGCCGCATCATTGCCGGCATCCGCCCCGAGCCCGTACACGGTCTCGGTCGGGAAAGCCACCAGTTCCCCAGCCCTGAGGAGCCCCGCCGCCACATCCGGGTCAGCGGTGACGATGGTCATTGCGCCCTGATGGGCCAGGAGAACACCACGCCCTCGAAGGCGTCGGCGCCGCGGCCGATCGCCGTCACCGCCTCGACCATCCGTCCGTCGCGCCCGAGCAGTTCGTCGGCGATCGCCACCATCCGCCGGTTGGGGCTGGCCACCGCCGAATGGCCCCTGAGCTCCCAGGCGAGCTCCTTCTCGTCGACCTGCGGCGCCAGCGCGCACATCGCCGTGAAGGCGGCGGCGGTCGATCGGCTGATCCCGGCATAGCAGTGGATGAGCAGCGGACCGGACCGGTCCCAGCCGGCGACGAAATTGAGGATCTCCTCGACATGCCACGGCTCGGGATGGGTATAGCCCTCGAGCGGCTCGGAGATGTCGTGAAGCGTCAGCCGCAGGTGACAGCCGCTCGGCAGCGGCAGCGTCGGCGGCGTCATCTCCGGGCCGAGCAGGCTCACCACATGGCTGACCTTGTGGCTTTCCACCAGGCCCGGCACGGAGTTGAGCGGACAAACGATGATCATCGGCCGCAACACCTACACCAGCGCCCGGAAACGCGCCAGATAGCGCCGGCTCGCCTCTTCGGCCGGCATCGGCTCGAGCGCCGTCAGGCGACCGGCACCGCGGCCCTTGAGATTGGGCGGCCGCCCGAAGAACCGCTCCGCCTCCTCATGGCTGAAGCCGGCGAGCTGCGTCGCCTCGAGAAAGGCCGCCGCCTTGTCGGCCCGCTTGACGACCCGCGCAATCGGCTCGGGAACCTCCGGCGGCAGGCTGAAGCGGACATGGATCGCCCGCAACAGCCGGTCCTCGAAGGCGCGATAGTCGAGGCCGAGCGCCGCCTTGAAGGGCGAGATCATGTCGCCGATCACATATTCCGGAGCGTCATGCAGGAGCGCCGACAACCGCCAGATCCGGTCGAGCTCCGGCTCGACCATGGCGGCGATCTCCTCCACCATCACGCAGTGCTGCGCCACCGAGAAGGCCGAATTGCCGCTGGTCTGGCCGTTCCACCGCGCCACCCGCGCCAGCCCGTGGGCGATGTCCTCGATCTCGATATCGAGCGGCGAGGGGTCGAGAAGGTCGAGGCGCCGCCCCGACAGCATGCGCTGCCAGGCCCGCACTGGCGGCTCGCTGCTGCCGCGCTGCATCGCCATCATTGTCTCCGCATAGCCAGCCGCTTCACCGCCTCATGGCGGTGGCACGTCACCATGTGGTCGTTGACCATGCCGACCGCCTGCATGAAGGCGTAGACGATCGTCGGCCCGACGAATTTGAAGCCGCGCTGCTTGAGATCCTTGGAGACGGTGCGGGCGAGCGGCGTCTCCGCCGGGATCTCGCCCATGCTGCGGAAGGCGTTCTGCACTGGCTTGCCGTCGACGAATCCCCACAGATAGGGGGCGAAGCCCTGCTTGGCCTCGATCTCCAGATACGCGACCGCATTGCCGATGCTGGCATCGACCTTGGCGCGGTTGCGCACGATGCCCGGATCGTTCATCAGCCGCTCCCGGTCGGCGGCGGTGAACCGGGCCATCTTCTGCGGATCGAAGCCGCGAAAGGCGGCGCGGAACGCATCGCGTTTGCGCAGGATGGTGATCCAGGAGAGCCCCGCCTGGAAGCCGTCGAGCAGCAGCTTCTCGAACAACGCCCGCGAGTCGTGCTCCGGCACCCCCCATTCCTCGTCATGATAGGCGCAATA
>JBEVJH010000256.1:0-4573 GCA_040510355.1 Aestuariivirgaceae bacterium | reverse complement strand
TTGCGGACGCATCACTCCCAATAAAGGCATCCCAGGAGATCGCTGCTGTCGTGTCCGAGAACCAATCTGACGTGAAGAAGGCCCTGGATCGGTTCAGGAAGGAAGGAGGCTCTGCGGTGGAACTCTGGACTTACGACGTTTCAAAGAGCGGATCGCCAACCTTCTGGCCACTTGATTTGTCCTATCTTGGGTCCCAGCTTTCGGACCGGCGGTTCCATCGGGATGACCAGAGAGAAGTGTGTCGCCTCTTCCAGCAACTGCGAGCCTACGACCGACCCGCGCTTCCCCTGGTCTCGGGACCGCCGACCGGGGAGGGGTGGATTAACGAGATCAAACAATGACGGCTCGCACCCTATCATCACCGACGGGGCCGAGGTCATGGGCCTATTCCAGCCAACGGTAGGGACTGGACGGGCTCCTATGGACGGACGCGGGTGGCTTGGACACGCTCGTCCTAGATGGGGTAGGAGTTAGGGTAAGATCTCAAGGTCACAACAATTCTGGTGGGTTTTCAAAGATATAGCAGGTTTTAGTGGCGGACTGTGCGGCATCGACAGGCCTTCGGTGACCAGCTCGCCGGACTCGACATGGATGACCGAGCCGCCCTCGGTGCGGCGGTCGCGCCAGCCATTGACGATGTCGCTGCGGCACACCGCGGTGACATAGGCCGGGCGGCCATCGGCCATCGCCAGTCCGTTCAGGTGACAGCGATCCTCGGCCGCGAGCCTGCTGATGAATCTGGGCTTCCAATAGGGGCTGAAGCTGTGCACCTGGCTCAGTGTGGCGAGGCAGGAATAGAGCGTGTTGACGAAGACGATCCGGCCGTCGCTCATCACCGCAATCTCATGAATGTCGAGATCGCCGGTGGTCATGGCGAAGCGCGGGACATAGTACCGGTCCTGCCCCTCCGGGCCGCGTTCGCCCGGGTGCAGGACGTTCTCGAAGCGCCAGATCTGATAGAGGCTCGACAGCAGGAGCCGCTGCGGATTGGCCCACAGCGCCATGGCGCGGACGAAGAAGCGCTCGTGGAAATGCACTTGCCCGCTGTCGCTGCCGCAGAGATAGAGCCGGCCCGACTGGTAGGAGGTGAAGGCGAGCGACAGTCGGTGCCGCGTCAGCCAGTCCGCCAGGCCGCGGGTGCAGCTCAGCGTGATGCCTTGGGAGGCCGGCCCGGCCGGGCCCCGCTCGGACGGCTCAGCGGCTTTCTGCATGGTTCCGCCCCCCGGCGATGGCTGACGGCCAACCTATACAGGCGCTGCCAGGTTTTCACAACCATTCCGGATCGAGCGTGAACAGCTCCTGGGCGCGGCCGACGCCACGCAGGGCAAAGCGGCCGACCGAGACGATCCGCGACCGCTCGGGCTCGGGTGTGGCGGCGGCGAAATCCGCCGACAGCACCACATGGCGGTCGACCGAGCGGCACATCGAGGAGATGCGGCTCGCCTCGTTGACGGCCGGGCCGACCACCGTGAAGTCGAGCCGGTGCTCGCTGCCGATATTGCCGTAGAACACCTCGCCAATATGGAGGCCGATATAGATCGAGGTGACTGGCCGGTTCTCGGCGCCTCGCCGGTCGTTGAGCGCGGCGAGCCGCTGGCGCAGCTGCGCCTCCGCCCGAAGTGCCGAGCGGCAGGCCTCGCCCGGATCGTCGGCCTTGAAGATGGCGAGGGTGCCGTCGCCGATCAGCTTGAGGACATCGCCGCCGGCCTGCTGGATGGTCGAGATGACGAGATCGGCATAGTCGTTGAGCAGCGGGATGATCTCCTCGGGCGGCGCGGTGTCGGTGATCCTGGTGTAGCCGCGCAGGTCGGAGAACCACAGCACCGCGCTGATCCGGTCGGCGACGCCGCGGGCGATCTTGCCGTCGAGCACCCGCTGGCCGGCATCCTGGCCGAGATAGACCTCGACCAGCGTCGAGGCGATGCGCTTCAAGGATGCGCATTTGACGGCGAGCGCCAAGGCCGGCAGCAGGCGCCGCAGGGCGGCCGTCTGGCCTTCCGTGAAGCCGCCGGGATGCTGCGTCACCCACCAGGAATAGACGCAGTCCATCTCGCCGATCGTGCCGCTGCTGGCAAAACGGTGGAC
Source organism: Aestuariivirgaceae bacterium (assembly GCA_040510355.1). Classification (GTDB taxonomy): domain Bacteria; phylum Pseudomonadota; class Alphaproteobacteria; order Rhizobiales; family Aestuariivirgaceae; genus DATAFF01. The sequence continues at coordinate 2,488 of JBEVJH010000256.1, read as the reverse complement.
GAAGGCGATGAAGCCGGTCTGGCCCTCCTGCTTGAGCGTCTCGAGAATGGCGAAGTCGAGCGGGTCGTCCGGGCCGAGGCGGCGATGCAGCTCGTCGCGGCCGGTCGTCAGCAGATGATAGAACACGCTGCTCTGCCAATTGGCGGCGGCCGTGCCGCCTTCATTGGTGCGGCCATATTCGATGACCGCATCCTCCTTGATGCCGTCATTGCGCCAGCGGAAGGCGCGGCCCTCATAGATCGGGTGCAGCGTGTCGATGATGGTGATGGCACGCGACAGGAAGAGCCCCGCCGCGCCGCAACGGCTGCAGAAGCCGCTGAGAAGCTCGGTCTCGGGCTCTCCGGCGAGACCGCGATCGATGAGCCAGGCGGCAATGGCGTCGATTTGGGCGTTGTCCATGGCTGGAGGAGCTGAGACCTTCCTTACTGCCTACTGCCTACTGCCTAGTGCCTACTGCCTAGTGCCTACTGCCTATTGCCTATTGCGGCCACCGATCGGTGTCGTGATCCGGATGCTGCCGGCTCTTCAGCCGGGCGAGCTCCTCGGGGCTTCGGCTGTCCTCGGTGCGGTGGGCGGGCAGCGACGAGAGGCCGGCAAACCAGGCGAGCCGGCTCTCGATGCCGGCCTGGGAGGTCGGCGGCGCAAGCGCCGGCTCGTCGAGCGAGCCGATGGCGATCTCGATATGGTCGTCACCATCCTCCTGCATCGACAGAGGCGTGCCGCAGGCCGGGCAGAAGCCGCGGTCGACCACCGCCGAGGAGCGGAACAGCCCGGGCGCGCCGCGGGTCCAGCGGAAAATGCCATGGGGAACCGAGACGAGCGCCGCCCCCCATGAGCCAAAGGCCTTCTGGCACATTCGGCAATGGCAGATGCCGGCATTGCCGAGCGGCCCGCTGATCGCATAGCGGATCGCCCCGCATTGGCACCCGCCGGTAACAACCGGTCGCTCCGCGATCATTTCAAATCCTCGCCATTGTGGCTGCCTCAGGCATCGGCGGCAGAGCCTTCCTCTCCCTCCGACGGCGTCCCGGTGATCTGTTGCGAGATCAACCCTTTATTGGCGCGGATCGCAGTCTCGATGGTTTCGGCGACATCACGGTGAGACTTGAGGAAGTTCTTGGCGTTCTCGCGCCCCTGGCCGATCCGCTCGCCGCCATAGGAGAACCATGAACCGGATTTCTCGACGACCCCGGCGGTGACCCCAAGATCCAACAGCTCGCCCGTCTTCGAGATACCCTCGCCATACATGATGTCGAACTCGACCTGCTTGAATGGCGGCGCAACCTTGTTCTTCACCACCTTGACCCGGGTCTGGTTGCCCACCACCTCGTCGCGGTCCTTGATGGCGCCGATCCGCCGGATGTCGAGCCGCACCGAGGCATAGAATTTCAGCGCATTGCCGCCGGTCGTCGTCTCCGGATTGCCGAACATCACGCCGATCTTCATGCGGATCTGGTTGATGAAGATCACCATGCATTGCGTCTTGGAGATCGACGCCGTGAGCTTGCGCAGCGCCTGGCTCATCAGCCGCGCCTGCATGCCCGGCAGGGAATCGCCCATCTCCCCCTCGATTTCGGCCTTGGGGGTCAGGGCTGCCACCGAGTCGATGACCAGGACCTCGACCGCGCCGGAACGGACCAGCGTGTCGGCGATCTCCAGCGCCTGCTCGCCGGTATCGGGCTGCGAGATCAGCAGCTCGTCGATGTCGACCCCGAGCTTGCGGGCATAGACCGGATCAAGGGCATGCTCGGCATCGATGAAGGCGCAGATGCCGCCGCGCCGCTGCGCCTCGGCGATGGTCTGGAGCGCAAGGGTGGTCTTGCCCGACGATTCGGGGCCGAAGATCTCGACCACCCTGCCCCTCGGCAGCCCGCCGATGCCGAGCGCGATATCGAGCCCCAGGGAGCCGGTGGGGATGGCCTCGATCTCGATCGTCGCATTGGCGCCAAGCTTCATGATCGAGCCCTTGCCGAATGCCCTTTCGATCTGGCTGAGAGCCGCGTCGAGCGCCTTTTTTCTGTCCATGGAAGAATTCTCTATCAGCCGGAGATTGGTCTGCCCCATCTCACGCTCCTTATTGACCAGCGTTCCTGATTCCACAAGAGACTATGGGGTGATCATGTACTCTTTTTGTTCTCCTCGCAACAACCATTTACAACTTCTTGATTCATATCGCAATTTTATGATTATCGGGCACTCTATGAGGACACCGCCAAATCCCGGGAGAGTCGCAGATCGGCACCCCGTGACGTCTGGGGGGAGGTCGAAGCGCCGTCTACGCTCTCCCGGTAGCCAGGCGCGAATTCTCACCGGCAAAAATGATGTAACATTGCGACAGAAAGTTGCAATGGGGAGTTCGTTACATCTTTTTGGTGAGTGATTTATTTCCTAGTCGCCGCTACTTTCGGTCGCCAGCACCGCCTCGACGCCCCGCGCCACCCGGAACAGGCGTCGGTCGCTGCCACCCCTCGCCATCAGCATGATGCCG
>JBEVJH010000255.1:0-3211 GCA_040510355.1 Aestuariivirgaceae bacterium | reverse complement strand
TCGCCGAGCGAGCAGCAGCTCATCCATGATCTCGGCATCCCCGGCATCGGCTTTCGCGACGAGACCTTGCGCATCTATCCCCGCGGCCGGCTCGCCGCCCATGTGCTCGGCTATGTCGATGTCGATTCGCACGGCCTTGCCGGCATCGAGAAATATCTCGACGGCCGCGGCGCGCTGTTCACCGCCTCGCTCGCCGATCCGGCCAATCGCACGCTCGAGCCCGTTCAGCTGTCGGTCGACTCGCGAATCGAGCATGCGCTCGCCGACGAGTTGCAGAAGGCGATCCAGCATTATCGGGCGGCGGCCGGCGGCGGCGTCGTGCTCGACGTCGCCACCGGCGAGGTCCTCGCCATGGTGTCGCTTCCCGACTACAATCCTAACCAGCCGCTCGAGGCCCAGCAGAAGACGGCCGGCAACCGCATGACCGGCGGGGTCTACGAGCTTGGCTCGGTGATCAAGGCGGTGACCTTCGCCATGGCCCTCGACCTCGGCGTCTGCGATCTCAATTCCCGTTATGATGCGCGATTCCCGCTGGCCGTCGGCCATTTCCGGATCAGCGACTTCCACCCCGAGGGTCGCTTCCTGACCGTGCCTGAGATCTTCATGTACTCCTCCAACATCGGCACCGCCAAAATGGCGCTCGACGTCGGAATCGAGCGTCATCAGGCCTTCCTGCGCAAGGTGGGGTTGTTCGACCGCATGCAGACCGAGCTGCCGGAGGCGGCCGCCCCCCTGCTGCCGGCGCGGTGGTCCACAATCACGACCGTGACCGCGGCATTCGGTCACGGTTTTGCCGTACAGCCGCTCCAGGGTGCCGCCGTTGCGGCAGCGCTGCTCAATGGCGGCGAGCTCATGACGCCGACATTTCTCAAGCGCGACCGCGAGGCCGCCGGGGCCGTGGCGGTTCGCATCATCAAGCCTGAGACGAGCAGGAAATTGCGGGACCTGTTCCGGCTCAATGTCGAGAAGGGGACCGCAACCAAGGCGGATGTGCCGGGCCTCAGGGTCGGCGGCAAGACCGGAACGGCGGAGAAGGTGATCAACGGGCGCTATAGCAAGAACCATCGCTTGAATTCCTTTGTCGGCGCCTTTCCGATGAACGATCCGCGCTATCTCGTGCTGCTGATGCTCGACGATCCGCAGGCCGTGCCGGAGTCCATGGGCTTTGCCACTGCCGGCTGGAATGCGGTGCCGACCGCCGCCCGGCTCATCGCCCGCATCGCCCCGCTGCTCGGCGTCGAGCCTGCCCTGACCGCCGAGGAGCGCGACAAGCTCGAGAAGACCACGGCCGGCGCCGCCAGGACGGCGTCGAGGACGGTTCACTGACATGCAGATGTCGCTCGGCCATCTCGCCGACGGGATCGTCGATCCTGTGTCGCAGCGTTATGCCGAGATCGCCATATCGGGCCTGACCGCCGACAGCCGCGAGGTGCTCCCTGGCTTCGTTTTCGCCGCCCTTGCCGGAACGCAGGCCGACGGGGCGCGCTACATCGCCGATGCGGTTTCGCGGGGTGCCGCCGCCGTCCTCGCCGGGCCCGGCACGACGATTGCCGATGCGCGGGTTCCGCTGTTGCAGGCGGCCAATCCGCGCCGCGCGCTGGCATTGATGGCAGCCCGCTTCTTTGCCCTCCAGCCGAGCGTCGGCGTTGCCGTCACCGGCACCAACGGCAAAACCTCCGTCACCTCCTTTGTGCGCCAGATCTGGGAAATCATGGGCTTCGGCGCGGCCAGCCTGGGCACCGTCGGGGTGGTCTCGCCCGCCGGCAAGCGCACGCTCGGTCATACCACCCCCGACCCCGTCCAGCTTCATCGGATGCTGGCGGAGCTCGTCGAGGAGGGCGTCACCCATGTGGCGCTCGAGGCTTCGAGCCATGGTCTTGCCCAGGCGCGCCTCGACGGCCTGCGCCTCGCTGCCGGGGCCTTCACCAATCTCACCCGCGACCACCTCGACTATCATCCGACCTTCGAGGACTATGCCTCGGCCAAGCTCAGGCTCTTCACCGAGGTGCTCGAACCCCCGGCGGTCGCCATCATCAACGCCGACTCCGAGGCCGCGCCGCAATTCGTCGATGCCGCCCGCCACCGCGGCCTGATCGTCCACACCGTTGGCGCCAGGGGCGAGCATCTGCGCCTCCTCGGCCAGCAGCGCGACGGCCTCGGCCAGCAGCTCCGGATCGGCACCGGCCATGCCGTGCACGAGGTCTATCTGCCGCTCGCCGGCACCTTCCAGACATCGAACGCCCTGATTGCCGCCGGCTTGGTGATCGGCGCCGGCGGCGACGAGACCGTCGCGATCCGGGCGCTCGAATCCCTGAAAGGGGCGAGCGGCCGCCTCGAGCTGGTTGCCACCACCGCGAACGGTGCTCCGGTCTTTGTCGACTATGCCCACACCCCCGATGCTCTCGAGACCGTGCTCGAGACCCTGAAGCCCTATGCCGGCGGTCGCCTCAAGGTGGTGTTTGGCTGCGGCGGCGATCGCGACCGCGGCAAACGCCCGGAAATGGGCGCAATTGCCGCCCGGCTGGCCGACGAGGCCTATGTGACGGACGACAACCCGCGCGGCGAGGATCCGGCCACCATCCGGGCGGCAATCCTGGCCGCCTGTCCCGGCGGCATCGAGATCGGAGACCGCGCCGAAGCTATTTTTGCCGCCATTCGCGGGCTGAAAAGCGGCGATGTGCTGGTGGTGGCGGGGAAGGGCCATGAAACCGGCCAGATCGTGGGCAAGGAGGTTCTGCCGTTCAGCGACCAGGACGTCGTCCGGGCGGCCGTCGAGGGGAGGCCGAAGCCATGAACGAAGCGGCGCTGTGGACCCCGGAGGAGGTTCGGGCTGCCACCGGTGGCGTCTTCGCACGCCCGCCCGCCATGCCGGCCACCGGCGCCTCGATCGACAGCCGCAGCCTCGAGCCTGGCGACATCTTCTTCGCCATTGCCGGACCATCCCGCGACGGCCATGATTTCGTCCCGCTCGCGCTGGAGCGCGGCGCCGCCTTTGCGGTCATTGCCCGCAGTGCTGCCGTGCGGCTGGGGGAGGGCGCTTTCCTGCTGGTCGACGACCCGCTTGCCGCCCTGACCGACCTTGGCCGCGCCGGACGCCGGCGCAGCGCCGCCAAACTCGTCGCCGTCACCGGCAGCGTCGGCAAGACCACCACCCAGGAGGCGCTGCGCGTCGCGCTGTCGGCCAGCGGGCCGACCCCCGCTTCGGTTGCAT
>JBEVJH010000254.1:0-3883 GCA_040510355.1 Aestuariivirgaceae bacterium | reverse complement strand
GAACATGTGATGCGCCCACACCACGAAGCCGACCACCCCGATCGCCACCATCGCATAGGCCATGCCGAGATAGCCGAACACCGGCTTCTTGGCGAAGGTCGCGACGATATGGCTGACGATGCCGAAGCCCGGCAGGATCAGGATGTAGACCTCGGGATGACCGAAGAACCAGAACAGATGCTGGAACAGCAGCGGGTCGCCGCCGCGATCCGGCACGAAGAAGCTGGTGCCGAAATTGCGGTCGGTCAGCAGCATGGTGATCGCGCCCGCCAGCACCGGCAGCGCCAGCAGCAGCAGGAACGCGGTGATCAGCACCGACCACACGAACAGCGGCATCTTGTGCAGCGTCATGCCGGGGGCGCGCATGTTGAAGATGGTCGTGATGAAATTGATCGCGCCGAGAATCGACGAGGCGCCGGCGAGATGCAGCGACAGGATCGCGTAGTCCATGGCCGGCCCGCCCTGCGCCGACAGCGGCGGATAGATCGTCCACCCGTTGCCCGGGCCCGGCCCGCTCTGCCCTTCCACGAACATCGAGATGAGCAGCAGCAGCATCGCCGGCGGCAGCAGCCAGAACGAGATGTTGTTCATCCGCGGGAACGCCATGTCGGGCGCCCCGATCATCAGCGGCACGAACCAGTTGCCGAAGCCGCCGATCAGCGCCGGCATGACCATGAAGAAGATCATCAGCAGGCCATGGGCGGTGATGAAGACGTTGTAGATGTGCTTGCCGGCGTCGAGCGCGGCATCGCCCGGCTCGAAGCCATAGGCCATCGACGCGAGGCCGTGGAAGATCTGAATCCCCGGCTCCTGCAGCTCCATCCGGATGACGATCGACAGGACCCCGCCGATCACCCCCGCCACGATGGCGAAGATGAGGTACATGGTCCCGATGTCCTTGTGATTGGTCGAATAGACATAGCGCCGCCACCCGACCGGGTGATCCGCATGCTCGCCCGCGACAGCGTGCTCGTATGTCATCCTTCCGCAACCTCTCTCGATGCCGTCGCCGGTGCCGCGGCAGCCTTGTCGTTCACTCGCCCGCCGCAACGAGCCTGTTGGTGGCGAGCCGTGCCTCCAGATATTTCTGGGCCTCCTCGATTCCCGCCGACTTGGCCTTGGCCGCCCAGGCGTTGAAGTCGGCCTCGGGCACGACCTGCACCATGATCGGCATGAATGCATGATCCTTGCCGCACAGCTCGGAGCACTGGCCGTAATAGGTGCCGACTGCCTCCGCCCTGAACCAGTCCTCGTTCAGCCGGCCGGGAACCGCATCGATCTTCACCCCGAAGGACGGCATCGCCCAGGAATGGATCACGTCGCTCGCCGTCACGATGATCCGCACCGTCTTGTTGACCGGCACCACCACCGCGTTATCGGCGGTGAGGAGATAGGGCTCGCCCGCCTTCAGGTCGGCCCGCTGCTTGACGAAGGCCGTGAGGCTGATGGCGCCATTGTCGGGATAATCATAGGTCCAGTTCCATTGGTTGCCCGTGATCTTGAGCGTCAGATCCGCCTTGGGAATCTCGCGCTGGAAATAGAGCAGCCGGAACGACGGGATGGCGATCGCGATGAGGATCAGCACCGGCACCACCGTCCACACCACCTCGACCAGCGTGTTGTGGGTGGTGCGCGTCGGCACCGGGTTGGAACTGGCGTTGAAACGGTAGATCACATAGGCGAGCAGCAGCAGGACAAAGCCGCTGATCAGGGCCATCAGGACCAGCATCGCGTCGTGAAAGCTGTGGATATTGGCCATGACCGGCGTCGCCGCCGGCTGGAGACCGATTTCCCACGGCATCGGCTGCGCGGCCAGCGCTTCGCCGGAAGCGACCGGCGCCAGGGCTGCAACAAGCAGGCACGCCACCCCCACGCTCCGCTCGCCGGGGATGACGGCACAATCATGGGAAGAATGTGTATTGGCCCTCGGAAAAAGTCCCACGGCTGTCCTGTCCATCCCTACCCTGCAGGTCATCCAGCCGCGCCGCGCGGCGATTGTGTGTGAACCATAATCACCCAATGCTCGCAATCGGTTGTCTGCGCGGCAAAACCACGCGCGCCGCGTTCCCGCGATTGCCGCCAATGAACACCATGGGAGGGAAAGGCGGTCAATCGCAATTCCGCCCAATTTGTCGCTGATCAACGCGACCGGGCGGAGGTGCGTTGCGACCATTTGACACGAAGCCGACGGGAGTTCGCGGAATTGGCAATGGGCTGCTGCCACAGGGACGAGCGGGCGCCGCAATCGGCGCCGGAGCAGGGCATTACTCTTTCATCACCGGCTCGGCTGAGTCGCTGAAATCGTTTCCGCGCCGCCAGGTCGGCGCCAACTGCTAGGGAGCATTGGGCAAACGTGAAGAAGATCAGCGTGGTCTGCCGCAATCTCATCATCGCGATCCTGGGAACCGCTTGCGCTGCTGCTGCCGTCACCGCCGCTACGGTGGCGCAAGCGCAGCAGCAGCCGGCCGGTCAGCCAGGAGCCGCCCAAGGGCAAGGCAAGGCGTCACCGCCGGCGCAATTCGGCCCACGCGCCGCGCGCCCGCAGGCCGGCGCCGCCGGCCAGCCGGGCATGCAGCGGCCCCGCACGCCCCCGCCGCAGGTCATGGGCAAGTTCGGCGACTGGGTCTTGCAATGCGAGCAGACCCCGCAGACCGCGGCCAATAGCGGCGGCCAGGACGCCGCGCAGGAGACCGCCTCCACCGACGACGCCTCCGGCAAGGGCGACGCTGCGGCCAAGCCCGACGCCAATGGCGAGCGGCCCTGCGGCCTGGTTCAGAGCGTGCGCGACGAGAAGCGCAAGAATATCGGCCTCACCCTCGTGCTGCTGGAGGGAATGCAGCAGGGCAAGAAGGTCACCATGATGCGGGTGATGGCCCCGATCGGGGTCTTCCTGCCCACCGGCGTCGCGCTCGAGATCGATGGCGCGGCCGTCGGCCGGGTTCCCTTCACCCGTTGCCTTCCCCAGGTGTGCGTCGCCTTTGCGGAGGCCACCCCGCCGACCCTCGAGAAACTGAAGAAGGGCGGCAAGGCCAATTTCATCATCTATGAGGCGCCCGGGGTCGGCATCCGGTTGCCGATCACGCTGAACGGCTTCAGCAAGGGGCTGGGCGAGCTCGCGAAGCTCTAGCGCTCGCACCTGCAGACTGGCGCTTGGACCCGCCTGTGCCTACATTGCGGCGACACCGAAGGAGCCGTAGCCCATGCCGTCCGACGCCGGTCTGTCAATTTTTGAGCAGGGTGAGATTTCGCCGGAGAAGGCTGAGAGCATCCTCGAGGATGCCCTCGCCGGTGCCGATGACGGCGAGCTGTTCCTCGAGATGCGCCGCAGCGAGGTCCTGAGCTTCGACGACAGCCGTTTGCGCTCGGCCTCATTCGACAGCCACCAGGGCTTCGGCCTGCGTGCCATCCGCGGCGAGACCACCGCCCTCGCCCATTCGAGCGAGATCTCCGAATCCTCCCTGCGCCGGGCCGCCGACACCGTGCGGGCGGTCCATGGCGGCCATTCCGGCACCATCGCCGAGCCGCCGGCCGGCACCAATCGCCGGCTCTATGGCGACGGCGACCCGGTGGCCGCGATGGCATTCGCCGACAAGGTGGCGCTGCTCTCCACCGCCGACGCATTCGCCCGCGGGCTCGACCCGCGGGTGCGCCAGGTGTCGCTGTCGCTCGCCGGCGACTGGCAATCGGTGGAGATCATCCGGCCCGGCGGCCACCGCCTGCGCGACGTGCGCCCGCTCATCCGCTTCAATGTCACCGTCATGACCGGCGATGGCGACCGCCAGGCCACCGGCACCTACGGCATTGGCGGCCGTGCCGACTATCAGGATTTTATCGGCGACGATCGCTGGCAGGATGTGGTGCGCAAGGCCCTGGCCCAGAGCCT
>JBEVJH010000253.1:0-5242 GCA_040510355.1 Aestuariivirgaceae bacterium | reverse complement strand
TTCTGGCAATGGTCGCCCGGCGAGCCGCTGGAGCGCGGCTTCTGGAATATTCCGGTGCCGCGTCAGTCACGGCCGATCCGTCCCGATGCGGTGCTGGCGCCGACCGTCGGCTTCGACGATGCGGGCTACCGGCTCGGCTATGGCGGCGGCTATTTCGACCGGACGCTGGCGCAGCCGGACCGGCCGCCGCTCGCCATCGGCATCGGCCTCGCGCGCGCACGCCTCGCCACCATCTTTCCGCAGCCGCACGACATCGCGATGGACCTGATCATCACCGAGCAGGGACCGGCTAAACGCGGATGAACCCTTCGTCATTGGCGAAAGGCGGCAGGGAAGCACCATGATCGGCGCCGGTGGGCGCCATCATCACCTCGCGGCAGTCCTTCACGAAACTCTCGATCGCCCTTGCCAGCTGCCAATAGTCGATGCCGGCGAGAAACAGCTCGCTGACCAGAACCAGCGACCCCGATTTCGGCTCGATCGCAAGGCGGGTGCGGCGGGCGGCCAGGCCGGCGGTCAGCTCGAAGTGACGCCAGGGATTGGCCACCTGCCCGCCGGCCCGATCATCGATGACACTCATCATGAAGAAACTGTCATTGGCGCCGCTATAGGCGATGGCCGTCTGAATGCCGCCGATCTGGATCGGGATCAGACCGTCCTTGTCGAACTCGAGACCGCGCAGGCCGTGGTCGCGGGCCATATCCTGAAGCAGAGCCTCGGCCCGCCCGCTCAACTTTCCCCTCTCGGCCATGGCTCACACCTTCCTGCGCTCTCGCTCATACTCTTCGTCGTCATCCGTCACGCCGCGATCGGGCCGTTGGCTCATCAGCGACGACAGGACGATGTTCTCCTCGTCATCATCATCGTCATTCATCGGCTCATCGTCCTCGAACGCGTCATCGTCGTCATCAGCCTCCTGACCCGATTCGCTGCGGCTGGCGAGGATCGAGCTCGACATCTCGAGCGCCGCATGAGCCTGCGCCATGGCGATCCCGGCCACCAGCTCAGGAGTGGCGGAATAGAGCGGGACGACGTTGATCGCCACCAGCACCTCCTCCGCCGGGATTGCCGCGAGCAGCGAACCGGCCATTCTGCTGTCGGGAAAATTGCGCTGGAGCAGGTCATTGAGGATGGTTGCCGGCAATTCGCGTGACGCCGCCGCGACCGGCGTCACGATGGTGGCGGTGCGGGCACTCTCGTCGAAAGCGATCGTGACTTTCTGGCGACCACGCACCACTGCCTGAACGGTGCCATCGGGCAAGTCGATGAGCCCGGCGCCGAAGCGGTCCCGCAGTCCCTTCAAGAAATGCTCGATGGCAGTCATCCCCACTGTCTCCGATGATGGTGCTGGACGGGCAAGCCTAAGCTTGAATCGGAGGGACAGGTGTGACGAACGGCACAGATATCCGGATTAATGTTTTTTATGTTTGCTTGTCGAACCCGTTTTCTGCAACGCGAGCTTCACCGTATCGCCCTTGTCGTTTCGGTCGGCAATCCTGTATCTGCGCCCGCGCTCGACCAGGACCTCGCTCTCCTTCTTCGCATCGGAGTAGGCGCTCACGTCGTGCGCTCCGCTGGTCGCAAAATACAGCTCGTAATTGCCGTCCCACGACATGCTGCGATCCACCACCCTGAAGCATGAGCCATAGCTCTTCTGCTTCCATTGTTTTCCCGGCTGCAGCTTGTCTCCGAAGTCGTCAGCGAGCTTGACCACGCGGACGAGGGGATCCGTCACCGGGGGAAGCTTCTCCAGGCCGTGGTCGATCCCCTTGATCATCGTCCGGACCGCTTTGCGTCGGTCGGCCGGAAGCTTCTGCACTCTGCCCTCGCGCAGCGGCTCGTTGATCTCCTTGTAGAGCGCCGTCGTGTAGAGAAAGATCGACGCCGCCTCGGCGACGGTGAGCTTGTCCTCATAGGCCGCCAGCTTGAGCACGCGCGTGTTGAGGACTGCCTCGAGATCCGGCACCGTCGCCCTTTCACGATCGATCATCGACAATGCGGTCTTGCACCAGGGCTCGGCCACGAGCTTCCTGGCGTCACGCGCCCAGGCCTTCCGCCAGTCCCTCGGCAAGTCGGGATCGCGACCGGTCGCGAGTGCATCGGGGGCCGAGCTCACCATGGGTGCCGGTCTCGGCTCGGCGCGCTTCGGCCGCGGGGTCTCGCCGGTCTTGGCGAGTTGCGACTTCGCCCGCTGCGCTGCCAACCGGCTCTCACTCTTCTGCCGCCCGGTCGATTGCAGAGTCACCTTGCGGAAGACCAAGGAGTTGGCTCGATCGATTGTCGTTCGGGCCTCATCGTCCGAGCTGCTGGCGCTTTCGCTGCCGCTCACCGAGCGCTGCTCTTTCGAGCGCGCCGTCTCCTCGCTCGAGGCGAGTGGCTTGCGCATCCGATGCGCGCTCAATCCCCGCGTCAGCCTGGTTCGGATCGGTGTCGGTCCGATCCGCTCGAAATTCCGAGCAGACGTGGTGGTGGTTGTCGTGGTGATGGTCGGCGCGACTTCGTGATGCGCGATCAGCTCGTCGACAGTCCCGCCAAAGGGGATGATCGGAATGGGGACCGGAATGCTGCCGAAGACCGTCGGCTCGCCGCCGACCGGATGGCCCGGCAGCTCACCTTCGTTCGCCTGCACTTCGCGCTGGGGCTGAAATGCAAGATTTTCCGATGGAATTCGACTCATCACGCACGCAACACACCAGCGCTGGCGACACCGAGCCGCTCAGCCTCAGGTAGCATAGATGATTTCTTACACCTACACTAGGATGCATTTATTCGACAATCTTTGGGTCCGGGCATGGCCGAGGTCATTTTTTCGACCTCGCGCTTCGGGTCCGGATGGGATGGCAGAGTCGCGACCGTCTCCCCAAACGACCCTTCCGAGGACGCTCGACTCGTTTGGCCCTTCTCGTCGACACCCAACGGATCCAGCGGATCCTTCGAGGCCATCTTGCCGAGGCATCTCAACATTCTTCCTACTCCTGACGAGCGAATCGACCGGAGCCTAGCAGCGTCGTGGTTGCAGTACCATCCGCATCATTGCGGGTGCCGCGACATGCGGGCAAAGTCGGCTCATGACGACCATTCACCGCGCCAATGATCCTCTGCTCCAACCTTATCGCCTGAAGCATCTGACGCTCAGGAACCGGCTGATGTCGACGGCGCATGAGCCGAATTATGCCGAGGACGGGCTGCCCACCGATCGCTACCGTCTCTATCACGTCGAGAAGGCGAAGGGCGGCATCGCTCTCACCATGACGGCGGGCTCCGCCATCGTGGCGCGCGACTCGGCACCTGCCTTCGGCAATCTCCACGCCTATCGCGACGAGATCGTGCCGCTGCTCCGGCGGCTCACCGACGAATGCCACGACCACGGCGCGGCTGTTATGATCCAGCTCACCCATCTCGGCCGGCGCACCAATTGGAACAAGGCCGACTGGCTGCCGGTGCTCGCACCTTCGCCGGTGCGCGAGCCGGCCCATCGATCGCTGCCCAAGGAGATGGAGGACTGGGACATCGCGCGGGTGGTCAAGGACTATGCCGCAGCGGCGCAGCGCATGAAGGCGGCCGGGCTCGACGGCTTCGAGCTCGAATGCTACGGCCATCTGCTGGACCAGTTTTGGTCGCCCGCCACCAACCACCGGTCCGACGCGTATAATGGCTCGCTCGACAATCGCCTGCGCTTCTCGCTCATGGTGTTCGATGCGGTGCGCGACGCGGTCGGCCCCGACTTCATCGTCGGCGCCCGGCTGGTGGCGGACGAGGATTGGGAGAAGGGCCTGTCGCGCGAGGAGGGACTGGAGATCTGCCGGCGCCTCGTCGCCACCGGGAAGATCGACTTTCTCAACATCATCCGCGGGCATATCGAGCATGACGGACCGCTATCGCGGGTGATCCCGGTCACCGGCATGCGCTCGGCACCGCATCTCGATTTCGCCGGCGATGTCCGGACCGCCACCCGGTTCCCCGTGTTCCATGCGGCCCGCATCAATGACGTGGCGACCGCCCGCCATGCCATCGCCGAGGGCAAGCTCGATATGGTCGGCATGACGCGGGCCCATATCGCCGACCCGCATATCGGCGCCAAGGTGGCGGGCGGCGAGGAGGCGCGCATCCGGCCCTGCGTCGGCGCCACCTACTGCCTCGATCGGATCTATGAGGGCAATGACGCGCTGTGCATCCACAATCCGGCGACCGGGCGCGAGGCCAGCATGCCGCAGGTCGTGGCGCCGAGCACCGGTCAGCGCCGCCGCATCGTGGTGATCGGCGCCGGCCCGGCCGGTCTCGAGGCCGCCCGGGTGTCGGCCGAGCGCGGCCATGAGGTGATCGTGCATGAAGCGGCGGCCGAGGCCGGCGGCCAGGTCCGCCTGGCGACCCGGGTGGCGCGCCGCGCCGAGCTCATCGGCATCATCGACTGGCGGCTGGCCGAGCTCGAGCGGCTCGGGGTCACGCTGCACTTCAACAGCTTCGCCGATCGCGACATGGTGCTTGCGGAGGCTCCCGACGTTGTCGTCGTCGCCACCGGCGGGCTCCCTGCCCCACCGCCGATCGACAGTGGCGGCGAGCTTGCCGTGTCGAGCTGGGAGATCCTGGCGGGCGACGTCAAGCCGGCCGAGCATGTGCTGCTCTATGACGACAATGGTGCCCATCCCGGCCTGGCGGCCGCCGAGGCGCTGGTCGACAAGGGTGCCGCGCTCGAGCTGGTGACGCCCGAGCGCTTCTTCGCTCCCGAGATGGGCGGCCTCAATCTCGTGCCCTATATGCAGAAGCTGCACGGCGCCAATGTCCGGATCACGCCGATGATGCGGGTGGCGGCGCTCACCCGCGTAGGCAACCGGATCGCCGCCAGACTGTGGTCGCCCTACACCGAGACGCAATGCGGCGAGCGGGTGGTGGACCAGGTGGTGGTCGAGGCGGCGACGCTCCCGCTCGCCGATCTCTATTTCGAGCTCAAGGAGCAGTCGGTCAATCGCGGCGAGGTCGATTATGAGGCGCTGATCGCCGGCCGGCCGCAGCGCCTTGCCGGCAACCCGCGAGGGGCCTTCCAGCTCTTCCGGATCGGCGATGCGGTGGCGGCCCGCAACATCCATGCCGGGATCTATGACGCGCTGCGCATTTGCAAGGATTTTTGAGCGTGCATGGGGACTTGTTCGTGGCCTGTGGAAAAAGGCGATAGCAAGGCAGACAGGGCCGAGGCTGGGCGGCAGCATCGCGACCAGCATGGTTTCCTCGTGAAACCCGGCGGGAC
>JBEVJH010000252.1:0-9368 GCA_040510355.1 Aestuariivirgaceae bacterium | reverse complement strand
CGGTCGACGAACCGTCCGACCTGTGGCGCCGCATTGTCCCGTCCACGAATGCGCCAGCCGGATTCGGCAAACTGCCGCTTGGCCTCCTGCATCACCTGCTTGACACCGCCGCTGCCGTCGAGCTTGAGCCGGTGACGCCAGGTGACGAGACTTCCCGGCTGCACCAGCCCGGTGGCCTGAAGTCCCTCCCGCGAGATCATCAGCCGCGGCCCGAGCGCAAACCCGTCACCGATCCGGTCGGGCTCGCTGACGAGCGCCGCCCTCAGCTCGAACGATTGCGTCCCGAGCTCGATCGTATCACCTGGGCCGATCCCGAGCTTGCCGAGCAGCGCCGGATCAGCCACCGCGCCATAGCGCTCGCCGCGCTTCGCCAGCGCCTCATGCAGATCGCCACCATCAGCGAGCTTGACCGTGCCGAACAGCGGATAGGCCGCATCGACCGCCTTGACCTCGACCAGCGCCCGCTCGCCCTTGGCCGAAGCCATGCCGCGCAACGTCGCGACCGTGCTCACCTGTCCGCGCGACGCGAGAAAGGCTTGTTCGGATGGGACGAGGCTGCGATGCATCACCGCAAATTCGAGATCGCCGCCAAGCAGTGGCTGGCCCTGCTCCGACAGCCCCCGCGCGATCGCCGCCGACAGCGCGCCGACCACCGCAATGGCGCTGACGCCGAGCGCCAGGCACGCCACCATCAGCCCGAGGCCTTGCAGGCCGGAGCGGAGTTCCCGGAATGCCAGGCGGGCTGCCAGCCTGATCATGCGACCAATTGTTCCGCCGGGCCGATCCGGCCGTCGCGCACCTCGAGCACCCGGTCGCAGCGCCTCACCAGATCATGGTCGTGAGTGACGAGGAGCAGCGTCGTGCCGCGTTCCCGCTGCAGGGCGAACAGCAGCTCCATGATCTTCTGGCCGGTCTCCTGGTCGAGA
This sequence comes from Aestuariivirgaceae bacterium, assembly GCA_040510355.1. Taxonomy (GTDB): domain Bacteria; phylum Pseudomonadota; class Alphaproteobacteria; order Rhizobiales; family Aestuariivirgaceae; genus DATAFF01. The sequence continues at coordinate 8,442 of JBEVJH010000252.1, read as the reverse complement.
TTGCCGGTCGGCTCGTCGGCGAGGATGACCTGTGCCCCCGCGGCAAGCGCCCGCGCGATCGCCACCCGTTGCTGCTCGCCCCCCGACAGCTGGCCCGGATAGTGGCTGACCCGGTGGCCGAGCCCCACCGCATCGAGCGCTTCCCGGGCGATCGTCCGCGCCTGCGCAAGCCCGCGAAATTCGAGCGGCACCGCCACATTCTCCAGCGCCGTCATGGCCGGAATCAGGTGAAAGGCCTGGAACACGATCCCCACATGGTCGCGGCGGAAGCGCGCCAGCGCATCCTCGTCCAGCCGGGTCAGGTCCTGCCCCGCCACCTCGACCACGCCCCCGGTCACCGCTTCGAGCCCGGCCACCACCATCAGGATCGTGGTCTTGCCCGACCCCGACGGGCCGACCAGCCCCACCGCCTCGCCGGCCTCCGCCCTGAGGTCGCAGCCCCTGAGGATCGCCACCGGCCCCGCCCGGCTCGGCAGTGTCACGCGCACGTCGTTGAGGAAAACCGCCCTGTTCACGATCGGCTACATAGGCCGCCCTGCGCTGTTATGCGAGGGGGGTAATGGAGGCAATGGGCAGGTAGCAGTCGTGATGACGTCTACTGCCGACTGGCACATCTATTCGCTATTCGCTATTCGCTATTCGCTATTCGCTGTGTCATGCCTCTGCTCTTGACCCTCCTCGTCGCCTTGCTGATCGCCGTCGCACTCCCGGCAAGCGCCGCGCCGCTGCAGCTCGTCGCCTTGGGCGACAGCCTCACCGCCGGCTTTGGCCTGGCTGAGGGGGAAGATTTCGCCACCCGCCTCGAGGCGGCCCTGGTTCGGCAGGGCATCGACTCCAAGGTCGCCAATGCCGGCGTGTCGGGCGACACCGCCACCGCCGGCGCGGGCCGGCTCGACTGGGCGGTTCCCGACGGCACCGCCCTCGTCATCGTCGAGCTCGGCGCCAATGATGCGCTGCGGGGTATCGATCCGGCGGTGACCCGAGACGCGCTCGACCGGCTGCTCCAACGCCTGAAGGCGCGCGGCATCCCGGTCTTGCTTGCCGGCATGCGGGCACCGCCCAACATGGGGGCGGACTATGCGCGATCATTTGACGCGATCTATCCCGACCTCGCCCGCCGTCACGGCGCGCCGCTCTACCCGTTCTTTCTCGACGGCGTTGCCGGCGATCCGCGGCTCAATCAGCCGGACGGCATGCACCCGACCGCGGCCGGCGTCGAAGCGATCGTAGCCCGCATTCTGCCTGCCGTGACCTCTGCCCTCGGCAAATCAACGCACTGACACCACATCATAAATCGTTTGATCCGGTTGCACCGGTTCGAATTACGTGTAGCGTTGATGTTGCGAAGCTGATTCGGCTTCACGACGATGAGGAGGACAGCATGCCGCGTCTCTTCACCGGCCTCGAGATTCCCCCCGACATCGCCTTTGAGCTTGAACTCATGCGCGGCGGCGTTTGGGGCGCCCGCTGGATCGATCGCGAATCCTTCCACATCACCCTGCGCTTCATCGGCGACATCGAGGACGGCCTCGCCCATGAGATCGCCGATGCCCTCGACAACGTGGTGGCGCGGCCGTTCCGCATCAGGCTCAAGGGCGTCGGCTTCTTCGGCGGCAACAAGCCGCACGCCCTTTATGTCGGCGTTGCCGCCGAGGGTGAGGATCTGAAACGGCTCCAGGCGACCCACGAGCGGATCTGCCAGATGCTGGGCCTGCCCCCCGAGCAGCGGAAATTCACCCCGCATGTGACGGTCGCCCGCCTCAAGGATACCCGCCTCGACACCCTTCACGACTACATCGCGTCCCACAACCTCTATGAGAGCCGGCCCTTCGAAGTCGGCAGCTTCGTGCTGTTTTCCTCCCGCCCCTCCCGCGGCGGCGGCCCCTATGCCATCGAGGAGGCCTATTCCCTGCGCGCCGCCGTCTAGTCGCCTAATCGTCTGAATTTTCGGCAATCCTCCCCATCGGCGCTTGCAACCCTCCACCGCCTTCCCCATATTCGCAAACCGCAGCGCTATCGCTGTGACGAGGGAGTTTCATATGGTCGAGACCAGATACAGGGCCGTCGCGCAAACCCAGGCTGGCGCGCGGGTTCGCGAAGTTGACCAGGGCCTGCGGTCGTACATGCTTCGTGTCTACAACTACATGGCTCTCGGCGTCGCGGTGACGGCGCTGGTGTCCATGTTCGTGGCGGCCAACCCGGCGCTCATGCAGGCGGTGGCGCTCGGCCCCATGAAATGGGTGCTGTTCTTCGGCCTGCTTGGCCTTGGATTCTTTGCCCCCCGCCTGATCTTCTCCGGCAATGCCGCCATGGCGCACGCCGCCTACTGGGGCTATGCCGCGCTTTGGGGCCTGTTCATCGCGCCAATGATCGCCCTTTACCTTGGCCAGGCGCCTGACCTCATCATCAGGGCCCTCGGGATCACCGCGGTGACCTTCGGCGCGACGAGTCTCGTCGGCTACACCACCAAGCGTGATCTGTCGGCTTTCGGCACGTTCTTCCTGATCGCCTCGATCGGCCTGATCATTGCAATGTTGGTTAACATCCTGTTCTTCCAGAGCACGATGATGAGCCTCGTGACCTCGGTCATCGTGGTCCTGCTGTTCGCCGGCGTGACCGCCTTCGAGACCCAGCAGATCAAGGAGATGTACACCGAGGGCGACGCGATCGGCATCGCCCAGGGCAAGGCGATTTTCGGCGCCTTCATGCTCTATGGCAGCTTCATCACGCTGTTCATCAACATCCTGAACATCCTCGGCATCATGCGCAGCAACAACTAGCGCCGGCGCCGAAGTGACCCGATTGCGGGCCCCTGGAGACCTCCAGGGGCCCTTCTTCTTGTCAAACCCTTTGCAGCTTCGGCCCCTGCAGCAGCACCCTCAGCACCTGCCGGAGGTCGTGGCCGCGCTTCAGAACGAAGCCACCCTGCGCCACCACCGCATAGGCGCCCTGCCGGCGCGACAGCCGGGGCGTCTTCTCAATCCGGTAGAGCGGCACCTCGCTGGTCCGCCGGAACACCGCGAACACCGCCGTGTCCCCCCCGAAATCGATCGCATAGTCGCGCCACTCCCCCTGCGCCACCTTCCGCCCGTAGAGACTGAGGATTTCGAACAATTCCTGCCGGTCGAAGGCGATGCGCCGCTCGCCTGCCGCCCTGGCGCTGTCTTCCTCCCCCGCGCTGCCAGAGGTCTGCGGGGGGAGCCGAACTATCCGCTCGGTGTCATCCAAGGCCTGGTTCCTCTAAGCGCCGCGCGAATGAAGATTAGGACCAGCGCACGCCTTGCACTGATTTCTTAATTTCGCCCCGAAGCAGTCAAGCTCAAATCCCATTCCGAAGCGACATTTTCCACGTTGCCTCATTGGTCCGGTTTGTCCAGGGCGGCCGCGGAAACCAAGCCCCCCAGCCCCCGTTGTTGCCCTGGCAGGCCGGACCAACTTGTCCCCAGGTTCGCATGTCGAGAGATCAGGCGAACACCCTTTCGCGGCCGGATCCTTTCCGGCCGCTTTTTATTTCCTGGCCCGACACCTCTTGACGTTGCGGCTCTCCCTGCCGATATCGGCCGGCGAAGCAACGACATAGCGCGATTCCCGTTCAACCCATGTCCGACAACGTCGCCTCCGTGTCCGGTGTTGCCGAAACCCGTGCCTTCCAGGCCGAAGTTTCCCGCCTTCTCCACCTCATGGTGCACTCGGTCTATTCCGAGCGCGAGGTGTTCCTGCGCGAGCTCATCTCCAACGCCGCCGACGCCCTCGACAAGCTGCGCTATCAGGCCATTGCCGAGCCGGCGCTGCTCGAGGGCGAGGACGCGCTGCGCATCGTCATCGCCCCCGACCGCGCCTTGAAGCGCCTGTCGATCACCGACACCGGCATCGGCATGAGCCACGACGAGCTCATCGACAATCTCGGCACCATCGCCAGATCCGGCACCGAGGCCTTCATGCGCGAGGCGGCCGCCGGCGACGACGCGCCGCACCTGATCGGTCAGTTCGGCATCGGCTTCTATTCCGCCTTCATGGTGGCCTCGCGCGTCGAGGTCATCTCCCGCAAGGCCGGCTCCGACGAGACCTGGATCTGGAGCTCGGACGGCACTGGCACCTTCACGATCGAGCCGGCGCCGGACGGTCATCGGCATCGTCGCGGCACCGAGATCAGGCTTCAGCTGCGCGACGACGCCGAGGAGTTCTTCGACCGCCCCCGCCTGACCGACATCGTCCGCCGCTACTCCGATCACATCGCTCACCCGATCATGATCGCCGACGACAAGGAGAAGGACACCTACCAGCAGGTCAATGCCGCAAGCGCCATCTGGATGCGTCCCAAATCCGCGGTGACTCCCGAGGAGCACAAGGAGTTCTTCGGCCATGTCTCCGGCCTCTATGCCGATCCGGCGCTCACCATTCACTACCGCGCCGAGGGCCGCCACGAATTCACCGTGCTTCTCTATGTGCCGGCTGTGCGCCCCTTCGATCTCTACGATCCCGCCCGCAACGGCCGCCAGCGCCTCTATGTCCGCCGCGTCTTCATCACCGATGCCGCCGATCTCCTGCCGCCCTGGCTGCGCTTCGTCCGCGGCGTCGTCGACTGCGAGGACCTGCCGCTCAATGTCAGCCGCGAGATGCTGCAGCACAACCCGACGGTCGCGGCGATCCGCAAGGCCCTGACCAAGCGCGTCCTCGCCGAGTTCAAGAAAACCGCGACCGCCGATGCCGCCGCCTGGACCAGCATCTGGGAGTCCTTCGGTGCCGTGATCAAGGAGGGCCTTTACGAGGACCCCGACAAGCGCGACCTGATCTATGACATCGCCCGCTTCCGCACCACCGCCGGCGACAACCGCAGCCTTGCCGACTATGTGGCGGCGATGAAAGCCGGTCAGGCCGCCATCTATTACGTCACCGCCGAGGATGCCCGCCGCGCCCAGAGCTCGCCCCAGCTCGAAGGCTTCCGCGCCCGCGGCGTCGAGGTGCTGCTCCTCACCGATCCGGTCGACAGCTTCTGGGTGCGCTCGGCGCTCGGCTTCGACGGCAAGCCGTTCCAATCGATCACCCAGGGCGATGACGGCCTCGACGCCCTGCCGCTCGAGGCGGCGTCCGAGCCGGCGGCGACCGCGCGCGCCGAGGGCGCCGCCCTCGCCACCCTGATCGCCCTCTTCAAGCAGGCGCTCGGCGAGGAGGTCAGCGATGTTCGCGCCACCGCCCGCCTCACGGCCTCGCCGGTCTGCCTGGTCGCCCGCGACCAGGGTCTCGACCTGACCCTGGAGCGCCTGCTGACCCGCCAGAACGCCGCCGGCGTCACTGCCACCGCGCCCATACTCGAGATCAATCCCGAGCACCCGCTGATGGTGGCGCTCGCCGCCAGGGCAGCCGGCGGCGGCGCTACCGACCGCATCGCCGAGGCGGCAAGGCTGCTGCTCGACCAGGCCCGAATTCTCGAAGGCGAGACCCCGACCGACCCGGCCCGCTTCGCCACCGCAATGGTGGGAATGATGTTGGAAAGGGCGAATAGCGAATAGAAGGATTCCGGAACCTCGGTTCAACTATTCGCTATTCGCTATTCGCTATTCGCTCCTCTTGACCTCCACCCCCCGGCTCGCTACCCCCTCCGAGACCCGCGAAAGTCCAGGAAACCGAGACCATGCACGAAGCCTCCCTCGACAGCTTCAAGTGCCGCCGCACGCTCGAAGCGGGCGGCAAGACTTATGCCTATTTCGACCTGAGGGTCGCCGAGCGGAATGGTCTCCCCGGCATCGCCGCCCTGCCTTTCTCGCTCAAGGTGCTGCTCGAGAATCTGCTGCGCCATGAGGACGGCCGCACCGTCACCCGCGAGGACATCCAGTTCATGGCCGAGTGGCTGGAGAACCGCGGCAAGGCCGACCACGAGATCGCCTTCCGCCCCGCCCGCGTGCTGATGCAGGACTTCACCGGCGTTCCCGCCGTCGTCGACCTCGCCGCCATGCGCGACGCCATGAAGGCGCTCGGCGGCGATCCGCGCAAGATCAACCCCCTTGCCCCGGTCGATCTCGTCATCGACCATTCCGTGATGGTCGACTTCTTCGCCTCGAGCGCCGCCTTCAAGCAGAATGTCGGCCTCGAATATGACCGCAACGGCGAGCGCTACACCTTCCTCAAATGGGGCCAGCGCGCCTTCGATTCCTTTCGCGTCGTGCCGCCGGGCACCGGCATCTGTCACCAGGTCAATCTCGAATATCTCGCCCGCACCGTCTGGACCCGCGATGAGATCGCGGCCGACGGCTCGACGGTCGAGGTCGCCTTCCCGGATACCCTGGTCGGCACCGACAGCCACACCACCATGGTCAACGGCCTTGCCGTTCTCGGCTGGGGCGTCGGCGGCATCGAGGCCGAGGCCGCCATGCTCGGCCAGCCGATCTCCATGCTGATTCCCGAGGTCATCGGCTTCAAGCTCACCGGCAAGCTCACCGAAGGCACCACCGCCACCGACCTCGTGCTCACCGTGACCCAGATGCTGCGCCGCAAGGGCGTCGTCGGCAAATTCGTCGAGTTCTATGGCGACGGCCTGTCGGCCATGTCGGTCGAGGACGTCGCCACCATCGCCAACATGGCGCCGGAATATGGTGCGACCTGCGGCTTCTTCCCGGTCTCCGAGGAGACCTTGCTCTATCTCGAGGGCACCGGCCGCCCGCCCGAGCTCCGCGCCCTCGTCGAGGCTTACACCCGTGCCCAGGGCATGTACCGCGACGACACCACGCCCGATCCGGTCTTCACCGACACGCTCGAGCTCGACCTCGCTTCGGTCGAGCCGTCGATGGCCGGCCCGAAGCGTCCGCAGGACCGCGTCAGCCTCGACCACGCCGCCCCGGGTTTCGCCAAGGTGATGGCCGACGAGTTCGGCAAGGCCGACGGCATGGCAAGGCGCTTCCCCGTCGAGAACGCCAATTTCGACATCGGTCATGGCGATGTGGTGATCGCCGCCATCACCTCATGCACCAACACCTCGAACCCATCGGTGATGATGGCCGCCGGTCTCCTGGCCCGCAACGCCAACAAGCTCGGCCTCAAGGTGAAGCCCTGGGTCAAGACCTCGCTCGCCCCCGGCAGCCAGGTGGTGACCGAATATCTCAAGAGCTCCAATCTGCAGAAGGAGCTCGACAAGCTCGGCTTCGATCTCGTCGGCTATGGCTGCACCACCTGCATCGGCAATTCCGGGCCGCTGCCCGAGGCGATCTCCGAGGCGATCCGCCATCACGATCTCGTCGCCGTGTCGGTCCTCTCCGGCAACCGCAATTTCGAAGGCCGGGTCAATCCCGATGTCCGTGCCAACTATCTGGCATCGCCGCCGCTCGTCGTCGCCTATGCGCTTGCCGGCTCGCTGAACGTCAACCTGTCGACCCACCCGATCGGCACCGACCGCAAGGGCAAGCCGGTCTATCTGCGCGACATCTGGCCGTCCTCCACCGATGTTGCCGAGTTCGTCCGCGCCAACGTCACCAGCAAGGCCTTCCAGGCCCGCTACAAGGACGTGTTCAAGGGCGATGCCGCCTGGCGCAAGATCAAGGTCACCGGCGGTCTCACCTATGAATGGGACTCGAGCTCGACCTATGTGCAGGAGCCGCCCTACTTCGCCGGCATGAAGAAGGAGCCGAAGCCGGTGACCGACATCGTCGATGCCCGCGTCCTCGGGCTCTTTCTCGATTCGATCACCACCGACCACATCTCGCCGGCCGGCTCGATCAAGCCCGACAGCCCCGCCGGCCATTACCTGCTCGAGCATGGCGTCAGCCGTGCCGACTTCAACTCCTATGGCGCGCGCCGCGGCAATCACGAGGTGATGATGCGCGGCACGTTCGCCAACATCCGCATCAAGAATCAGATGGTGCCGGGCGTCGAGGGCGGCGTCACCATCCATCAGCCCTCCGGCCGCCAGATGCCGATTTATGACGCTGCCATGGCCTACAGGGAGGATGGCGTTCCGCTCGTCGTCTTCGCCGGCCGCGAATACGGCACCGGCTCGTCGCGCGACTGGGCCGCCAAGGGCACGCTGCTGCTCGGCGTCCGGGCGGTGATCGCCCAGTCCTTCGAGCGCATTCACCGCTCCAACCTGATCGGCATGGGAGTCGTCCCGCTGCAGTTCAAGGAGGGCGAAGGCTGGCAGATGCTCGGGCTGATCGGTGATGAAAAAGTGACGATCCGCGGGCTGTCAGGTGACCTCAAGCCCCGCCAGATGCTCGAGGCCGAGATCACCCGCAGCACCGGCGATGCCGCGCGCGTCAGCCTGCAATGCCGCATCGATACGGTCGACGAGCTCGATTACTTCCGTAACGGCGGAATTCTGCACTATGTGCTGAGAAACCTTGCTGCATGAAGCGAGGCAGTAGGCATTAGGCAGATAGGCAGTGAGGGGAGTTCCTGCCTACTGCCTACTGCCTACTGCCTACTGCCTACTGCCTACTGCCTACTGCCTACTGC
>JBEVJH010000251.1:0-11921 GCA_040510355.1 Aestuariivirgaceae bacterium | reverse complement strand
GCTCTGGGCCTCCGCCGCCTGCTCCGGCAGAGGGTAGGCGGAGACGTCGACGACGTTGTCGAGGAGCCGCACGGCGGTGGCAGCGGTCGCCTCGACCGCCGAAGCGTCGAGCCCCGCCTCGGCCGTAAAGGGGCGCTCGATGAAGCGGGCGAGGTTGATGGCGCCGAGGAGGCAGGCGCCATAGGGCGGCAAGGGCTGCTCGCCGCAGGGATTGGTCGCCTGGATGGTCTCGCAATAGGCGAGGTTGTTCTCGGCGTTGATGCGGTCGATGAAGATGACGCCGGGCTCGGCGACGTCATAGGTTGCGCGCATGATCTGGTCCCAGAGGTCGCGGGCGCGGACCGTGCGGTAGACCTCGCCGGCGAAGACGAGCGGCCAGTCGCCGTCGTTCTTGATGGCCGCCATGAAGGCGTCGGTCACCAGGACCGAGAGGTTGAACATCCGCAGGCGCGCCGGATCGCGCTTGGCGGCGATGAAGGCCTCGATATCGGGATGGTCGCAGCGCAGCGTCCCCATCATGGCGCCGCGGCGCGAGCCCGCCGACATGATGGTGCGGCACATGGAGTCCCAGACATCCATGAAGCTCAAGGGGCCCGAGGCATCGGCCCCGACGCCGCGGACCGGCGCCCCCTTGGGCCGCAGCGTCGAGAAATCATGGCCGATGCCGCCGCCCTGCTGCATGGTCAGCGCGGCCTCCTTCAGGCCGTCGAAGATCCCGTCCATGGAATCTGGGATGGCCCCCATGACGAAGCAGTTGAACAGGGTGACGCGCCGGCCTGTGCCGGCACCGGCCAAAATCCGGCCGGCCGGCAGGAAGCGGTGGTTCTCCATGACCGCCTGGAACTCTTCCTCCCAAAAAGCGCGGCGCTCCGGCAGCTCGGCAGCGGCGAGCGCCCGGGCCACCCGTTGCCAGGTGGCCTCCATCGACGCCTCGAGCGGCGCTCCGCCATCTGATTTGAGGCGGTATTTGAGGTCCCAGATCTCGCGCGAGATCGGATCGGCGGCGGCGGATAACGGTGTCATCGCATTCTTGCTCGATGCGGCGTTCTCTGTTTGTACTCTATCTGCGGTGGTTATTCAACTGCCGCCAGGGCCAGGCGCTCGCGGGCGCGGATGCGTTCCGAGGCCGATTTGAGCTGGCCGCAGGCGGCGAGGATGTCGCGGCCGCGCGGGGTGCGCACCGGGCTCGCATAGCCGGCCCGATTCAGCACCGCTGCGAAGCGCTCGATGGTCTCGCCGTCGGAGCACTCATAGGCGGAGCCCGGCCAGGGGTTGAACGGGATCAGATTGACCTTGGCGGGGATGCCCTTGAGCAGCCTGACCAGCCGCTTGGCATCGTCGAGCCCGTCATTGACGCCCTTGAGCATCACATATTCGAAGGTGATGCGTCGGGCATTGGACAGGCCCGGATAGGCCCGGCAGGCCGACAGCAGCGCCTCGATCGGATATTTCCGGTTGAGCGGCACCAGGCGGTCGCGCACCTGATCGGTGGTGGCGTGGAGGGAGATCGCCAGCATCGAGCCGATCTCCTCGCCTGCCCGAACGATCTCGGGGACGACGCCGGAGGTCGACAGGGTGATGCGGCGCTTGGAGATGGCGAGGCCCTCGCCATCGGCGATGATGGCGATGGCGTCGCGCACGGCGTCGAAATTGTAGAGCGGCTCGCCCATGCCCATCAGCACCACATGGGTGATGGCCCGCTGGTCGGGCGCGGCATCCTTCGCGGGCTGGCCCGGCCACTCGCCCAGGCGGTCGCGAGCGATGAGGACCTGGCCGACGATCTCGCCGGCGTCGAGATTGCGCACCAGCTTCTGGGTACCGGTATGGCAGAAGCTGCATGTCAGGGTGCAGCCGACCTGGCTCGAGATGCAGAGCGTGCCGCGGTCCTCCTCGGGGATGTAGACGGTCTCGATCTCATGGCGCTGGCCGCGCCCGTCGGGGCCAAGCCGGAGCAGCCATTTGCGGGTGCCGTCGGCGGAGAGCTGCTCGGTGACCACCTCGGGACGCTCGAGGGTGTAAATCCCGGCGAAACGTGCCCGGAGCTCCTTGCCGATATCGGTCATGTCGGCGAACGACACCGCGCCGCGATTGTAGATCCACCGCCACAGCTGGGACGAGCGCATCCGCCGCTGCCGCTCGGGGATATCGGCATGCGCCAGCGCCGCGGCCAGGCGGTCGCGGGTCAGACCGACCAGCGGCAGGGTCTCATCTTTCAACGCAAGATTCATGGGCGCCGGATGCGAGGATCCGTCCTCGGTTTCAGTGCTTTACATAGTAGAATTTCGCGGAAATGCGAGCGCGGAATTCTATTTGCACTGCTGATCGATCTTGTCCATCGCCTGCTTCACGCCCGAGAGCGAGTAGCTGTCGGTGGTCGACGTGCCACGCCAGGAGGTGCCCTTCACCTCCATCTTCTTGCCCTTCTTCATGGCGCCGACGATGGTGGAGTCCTTGGAATCCGACCAAGCGCCGTCGCCCTTGGTGAACAGGTTGAAGTCGTCGCCGTCGATGGTCAGGGTGGCGGTCGATTCCTTCTTGAAGGCGTAGCCGATGATGGTGTTGACCTCGTTGCGGACATTGTCGCCCGGCCGATGCGTGATGAGGAAGAAGACGGGGTCGCGCTTGGCCCCCTCGGGCTCGGATTTCTTCGGCTGGGAGACGATGTAGCAGACCTGGCCGGTCGGGGTCTTGTAGCTGTAGGCCGCCCAGTCGCTGAACTCGCCGACGAGCGAGGGCTTGGGCTGGGCCTTGTCCGCCGTCTGCGCCGCCGCCGCGGGCGCCACGAGGATCAATCCGCAATTTCCTAAAATTCCGAGCAGGCTGACAGCGCCGCGCATGACCCCTCGACTCCCGATGAATCGTGCGGCCACCCCCCGCACCGAACCTACAGGCTATGAGCAATTCTGACGAGAATTGGGCGGGGATTTCGCGATCGGTCAGAAAGATCTATCCATGGCCGACCAGAAGCAGATTTTCGAGGATGGTTGATGAAGGCTGTGCTGTGCAAGGAACTTGGACCGGCGAGCGGACTGGTGGTGGAGGAACTGCCGTCGCCGGTGCCGCGGCCGGGCGAGGCAGTGGTCGCCGTCAAGGCGGTCGGCCTGAATTTCTTCGACACGCTGATCATCGAAGGAAAATACCAGTACAAGCCCGATCCGCCATTTTCGCCGGGCGCCGAGTTCGCCGGCATCGTCAAGTCGGTCGGACCGGAGGTCCGGCAGTTCGCCCCCGGCGACCGGGTGATGGGCTTTTGCGGCTGGGGGGCGGCGCGCGAGGAGGTTGCAGCGCCGGTGAGCGCGCTGGCGGCAATGCCGGCGGCGATCTCCTTCGAGGAGGCGGCGGGACTCATCGTCACCTATGGGACGACCTTTTACGCGCTCAACGACCGGGCGCAGCTCAGGTCTGGCGAGATACTGGCGGTTCTCGGGGCATCCGGCGGGGTCGGCCAGGCGGCAATCGAGCTTGGCAAGGCGATGGGAGCGCGGGTCATCGCCTGCGCCTCATCGCAGGACAAGCTCGCAATCTGCAGGTCGCTCGGCGCCGACGAGGTGGTGAACTACGCCGATGCCGAGCTGCGCGACGCGCTCAAGCGACTGACCGACGGGCGGGGCGTCGATGTGGTCTATGACCCGGTCGGGGGGGCGCTGTCGGAGCCGGCGCTGCGTGCCACGGCCTGGGACGGGCGGTTCCTGGTGATCGGCTTCGCCTCGGGGACGATCCCGAAGATTCCGCTCAATCTCGTGCTGCTGAAGGGCTGTGCGCTGGTCGGGGTGTTCTGGGGCGACCACGTGGCGCGCGAGCCCGACAAGTACCGGGCGAACATGGCGAAACTGGCGGAGCTGTGCGGCGCAGGACAGATCCGGCCGCGGATCGACCGGGTCTTTCCGCTCGACGATGCGGCGGCGGCGCTGGGCGTGCTGTCGCGGCGGGAGGCGCAGGGGAAGGTGGTGCTGGCAGTTGGGCAGTAGGCATCAGGCAGTAGGGAAGGGCACGGCTCACGACCGACTGCCTATTGCCTACTGCCCGCACTTGGCCTAGAACCCGGCAAATTCCGGAAGGCGCTTGAACGCTCTTCACCCGTCGCTCACATGGTGCTTCGGCACCGGGAGGAGCATCGGTCAACACCCGCCAGCGATGCTCGCCCGCGGGTGCGATGGCGTTTGAAGCTTCCGAAAGAGAGCAGGACAGAATGTTCGAGACACTGCAGGAACGGCTTTCCGGCATATTCGACAAGCTGACGGGGCGGGGATCCCTGTCGGAAGCCGATGTCGATGCGGCGATGCGGGAGGTGCGGCGGGCCCTGATCGAGGCCGATGTCGCGCTCGAGGTGGTGCGCTCGTTCACCGAGCAGGTGCGCCAGCGGGCGATCGGCCAGGAGGTGGTCCGGTCGATCAAGCCCGGGCAGATGGTGGTCAAGATCGTGCATGACGCCATGGTCGACACGCTCGGCCGCGAGGCGGTGCCGCTCGACCTCAAGGCGGCGGCGCCGGTGACCATGCTGATGGTCGGCCTGCAGGGGTCGGGCAAGACCACGACCACGGCGAAGATCGCCAAGCGCCTCGCGGAGCGCGAGCGCAAGCGGGTGCTGATGGCCTCGCTCGACACGTCGCGGCCGGCGGCCCAGGAGCAGCTCGCCATTCTCGGGGGTCAGATCGGCGTCGAGACGCTTGCCATCGTCAAGGGCGAGAAGGCGGTCGACATCACGCGGCGGGCGCTCTCCGAGGCGCGGCGCGGCGGCTTCGATGTGCTGATGCTCGACACCGCCGGCCGCCAGCATATCGACGAAGCGCTGATGCACGAGGTGGTGGAGGTCAGGGACATCGCTAAGCCGCATGAGACGCTGCTGGTCGCCGATTCGCTCACCGGCCAGGACGCGGTCAATCTGGCGCGGAGCTTCGACGAGCGGGTCGGGGTCAGCGGCATCGTGCTGACCCGGGTCGACGGCGATGGCCGCGGCGGCGCGGCGCTGGCGATGCGGGCGGTGACCGGCAAGCCGATCAAGCTCATCGGCACCGGCGAGCGGCTCGACGGGCTCGAGGAGTTCCACCCCGAACGGATTGCCGGGCGCATTCTCGGCATGGGCGACGTCGTCAGCCTGGTCGAGAAGGCGGCGCTCGAGATCGATGCCGAGAAGGCGCGGAAGATCGCCGCCCGGATGAAGAAGGGCGCGTTCGACCTCGATGACCTTGCCGAGCAGCTGAAGCAGCTGCAGAAGCTCGGCGGAATGTCAGGCGTCATGGGTCTCCTGCCGGGCATGGGCAAAATCAAGAAGCAGCTCGACAATGTCGATCTCGACAAGCTGGTGCTGCGGCGGCAGATGGCGATCATCGGCTCGATGACGGTGTTCGAGCGGCGCAATCCCAAGGTGCTCAACGCGTCGCGGAAGAAGCGGGTCGCCAAGGGCTCGGGAACCGAGGTGCAGGAGGTCAACCGGCTGCTCAAGATGCATCTGCAGATGGCCGACATGATGAAGAAGATGGGCAAGCAGCGCGGCGGCCTGCTCGGCAGCCTGTTCGGCGGCGGCCAACCCGCCGTCGACATGGCCGAGCTCGAGCGGCTGCAGGGCGAGCTCAAGACCCTCGACCCGGCGGCACTGCCGCCGGAGCTTCGCAACCTGCCGCTCGAGGGTGGGCTGCCGAAGGGCCTGCCTGGGCTCGGAGCGCCCGGCGGGCTGCTGCCCGGGCTTGGCGGCGGCGGTCTACCCAAGCCGCCGGGCGGTGGGCGGCCAGGATTTTCCGGTTTTCCGTTCAAGAAGAAATAGCATCAATCAACCAAAGGAGCCTCGTGCATGACCCTGAAAATCCGTCTGGCCCGCGGCGGTGCCAAAAAGCGGCCGTTCTATCGAATCGTGGTGGCCGACTCGAACGCGCCGCGCGATGGACGCTTCATCGAGAAGATCGGCTCGTGGAACCCGATCCTGCCAAAGGGCTCGCCCGACCGCGTGACGCTCGACACCGAGCGGGTCAAGCACTGGCTGTCGGTCGGGGCGCAGCCGACCGACCGGGTGGCGCGGTTCCTCGATGCCTCCGGTCTCAAGCCGCGCCAGGCGCGGAACAATCCGACCAAGGCGCTCCCCGGCAAAAAGCGAACCGAGCGCGAGAAGGCGGAGGTCGAGGCCAGAAAGACGCAGGAGGCGGCAGAGGCCCAGCCGCAGCAGGCCTGAGTCGCGGCGGGTTGCGATGAGCAATCCCGGTCGCGTTATCCTTGGCGTGATCACCGGCGCTTATGGCGTGCGCGGAGCGGTGCGGCTCAAGAGCTTCACCGGCAAGCCTGAGGCGATCGCCTCCTACGGCGTCGTGACGCTGGGCGACAGCGGCCGGGAGATGACGATCCGGGTGCTCAAGCCGGCACGGGAGGAGCTTATCGCGGCGCTGGACGGCATTGGCGACCGCTCCGCCGCCGAAGCCCTCAAGGGCTGCACCCTCCATGTGGCGCGCGACCGGCTGCCGCCGCCAGGCGACGGCGAGGTGTATGTCAGCGACATGATCGGGCTGCCGGTCTATCGCAAGGACGGCAGCCTGCTGGGCGCGGTGGCGGCGGTGGCGGATTACGGCGCCGGCGACCTTCTCGAGATCACGAGCAGCGACCGGCGCGGCAGCATCCTGATCCCGTTCGTCACCGCCATGGTGCCCGAGGTCGATGTCGCCAACCGGCGCATCGTGGTCGATCCGCCGGAGGGGTTGATCGAGGCGCAGGAGCAGCCATGAGCTGGCGGGCGAGCGTCCTCACGCTCTATCCGGAGATGTTTCTGGGGCCGCTCGGTCATTCCCTCGCCGGGAAAGCGCAGCAACGGGGCGTGTGGTCGCTCGAAATCCTGGACATACGGGCATCGGCGCAGGACCGGCATCGGACGGTCGACGACAGCCCTGCCGGCGGCGGGCCCGGCATGGTCATGCGGGCGGATGTGCTGGCGCGGGCGATCGACAGCGCCACGGGACCGAAGGATGGGCGGCCGCGGCTGCTGATGAGCCCGCGGGGGCCAAGGCTCGATCAGGCGATGGTTCGCAGGCTTGCCGCGGGTCCGGGGGTGGTGATCGTGTGCGGCCATTTCGAGGGGGTGGACGAGCGTATCGTCGCGGCCCGCCAGCTCCAGGAGGTCTCGGTCGGCGATTATGTGCTGTCGGGCGGCGAGATCGCGGCGCTGCTCGTGCTCGATGCGGCGGTGCGGCTGCTGCCGGGCGTCATGGGGACGGCGCATTCGGCGCAAGAGGAGAGCTTCGAGCACGGTTTGCTCGAACATCCGCATTACACGCGCCCGCGGCTGTTCGAGGGCCGTGAGATCCCGGAGGTCCTGCTGTCAGGGGATCACCAGGCGATCGCCCGATGGAAACGCCAGGAGGCAGAACGGGCGACCCGCGAACGCCGGCCCGATCTGTGGAAGGCGCAAAGATCGACGGAAGACGGGTAATTCACGCTCCGTTAAGGGCCGTGGTTGATTTTTGTCCGGATCGTCGTTACACACGCCGCAACTCTTTCAAAGGTAGCCAAAATGAACATCATCCAGGAGCTCGAGCGCGAGCAGGCGGAAAAGATTGCTGCCAAGCGGCAAGTTCCGGATTTTGCACCCGGCGATACCGTGGTGGTCGCCGTCAGGGTCAAGGAAGGCGAGCGCTCGCGCATCCAGAACTACGAGGGGGTGGTGATCGCCCGCTCGGGCTCCGGCCTCAACGAAAATTTCACGGTGCGCAAGATCTCCTATGGCGAGGGCGTAGAGCGGGTGTTCCCGGTCTATTCGCCATTGGTCGACGGGATCAAGGTGGTGCGGCGCGGCAAGGTCCGGCGGGCGAAGCTCTATTATCTGCGCGGCCGCACCGGCAAGTCGGCGCGCATTGCCGAGCGCATGCGCGGCGTTGGGGTCGAGAGCGGACCCGCGGGACCCGCGGCGGCAGCGCCGCAGCCCGAGGCGGCGGAGCAGGCGGAATAAGAGCCGCGCGGCCGGTCAGACGATCTTCTGTCCGGTCTTCTTCCAATCGGCGGTGAAGAGCTCGATGCCCTTGTCGGTGAGGGGATGCTTCACCAGGGCCTTCAGCACGGCCGGCGGCACGGTTGCAACATCGGCCCCGGCCAGGGCGGCGTATTTCACGTGGTTGACCGAGCGAATCGAGGCGGCGAGGATCTCCGTCGCGAAATCGTAATTGTCATAGATCTGGCGGATCTCCTCGATCACCTCCATGCCGTCCTCGCCGGCATCGTCGAGGCGGCCAATGAAGGGCGAGATGAAGGCGGCGCCCGCCTTGGCGGCCAGCAATGCCTGGTTGGCGTTGAAGCACAGCGTCACATTGACCTTGGTGCCGGCCTGCGACAGCGCACGGCAGGCCCGGAGGCCATCCCAGGTCATCGGCACCTTCACGGCGATGTTGGGGGCGATGCCGGCAAGATGGCGACCCTCGGCGAGCATGCCGTCGGTGTCGAGCGCCGTCACCTCGGCGCTGACCGGGCCCTCGACGACGGCGCAGATCTCGCGAAGGATGTCCTTGAAGTCACGGCCGGCCTTGGCAACCAGGCTCGGATTGGTGGTGACGCCGTCGAGCAGGCCCATGGCGGCCAGCTCGCGGATTTCCCCAAGCTCGGCAGTATCGGCGAAAAACTTCATGGTGCCTCCAACATATGGCTTGCCATAGCACAACGGCGCGACCAGTACACCGGTGTCGCGCCCGGCTGATCGGCGATTCGCACCTGTCCATGAGCAACCGTCCTACGACCGTCGATGTGCTGCTGCCCTATGCGCTCGAGGGTTGCTATTCCTATACGGTGCCGCCGAATCTTGAAGTCGCGGCGGGCGATTTCGTTCAGGTTCCGCTGGGAACGCGGCAGACGATCGGCGTGGTGTGGCACGAGCAGGCGAAGCCGACAGCCGATCTCAAGCTCAAGCCGATCACCGCGCGTTCCGAACTCGCGCCGCTGCCCGAGCTGTCGCGGCGCTTCATCGAATGGATCGCCGCCTATTATCTCGAGCCGGTCGGCAACATTCTCAGATTGTGCCTCAGGGTGCCGGGTGTGTTCGAGGGGCGGCGCGACACCATCGCCTATGTGGCGAGCGACATCGTGCCGGAGAAGCTGACGCCGCAGCGGGAACGGGTGCTTGCGGTGGCGCGCCAAGGGATGGCGCTCAGGGCGGGCGAGCTGGCGGCGGAGGCGGCTGTGGGGTTGAGCGTGGTCCGCGGACTGGCCCGCCAGGGGGCGCTGCGCGAGGTGGCGCTGTCGCCGTTCCAGCCCTTCACGGCACCGGATCCGCTGGGCCGCAGGGTGGCGCTCAATGCCGAGCAGGCGGCAGCGGCGGAGGAGCTACGGCGATCGGTGGCGGCCCGGGCCTTCTCGGTCACTTTGATCGACGGCGTCACCGGCTCAGGGAAGACCGAGGTCTATTTCGAGGCAATGGCGGCGGCATTGTCGCAGGGCAGGCAAGTCCTGCTGCTGCTGCCGGAAATCGCGCTCACCCAGAGCTTTCTCGAACGGGTGGAGCAGCGATTCGCGGCGCAACCCGCCGAATGGCATTCGGGAGTGCGGCAGCGCGAGCGCGAGCGGGTGTGGCTCGCTGTCGCATCGGGAGCCGCCAAGGTGGTGGTGGGAGCCCGCTCGGCGCTGTTCCTGCCGTGGCGCAATCTCGGGCTCATCGTCGTCGACGAGGAGCACGAGCCGGCTTTCAAGCAGGAGGACGGGGTGCGCTACCATGCCCGCGACATGGCGGTGGTGCTGGGCTCGCTCGGTCGGTTCCCGGTGATACTCGCCTCGGCGACGCCATCGCTCGAATCGCTGGTCAATGCCGGGAGGCAGCGCTACCGCCATCTCGTGCTGCGGCACCGCCACGGCTTGCGGAAGGAAGTGCCGAGCGTCGAGCTGATCGATCTCAGGACGACGGGGCCGGAGCCCGGGCGGTGGCTGTCGCCGCTACTGGTCGGCGCCATGCGGGAGGCGTTGGCGGCAGGCGAGCAGGTGCTGCTGTTCCTCAATCGCCGCGGCTATGCGCCGCTGACGCTGTGCCGCGCCTGCGGTCACCGGATCGAGTGCCCCAATTGCTCGGCATGGCTGGTGGAGCACCGCTTCCGGCGGCAGCTCTTGTGCCATCACTGCGGTCATCAGCAGCCGACAGCGACGCGGTGCCCGTCGTGCGAAGCGGAGGGGCTGCTGGTGCCGTGCGGCCCGGGGATCGAGCGGCTGGCGGAGGAGGCAGCCGAGCTGTTTCCGGATGCGGCGATCACGCTCCTCTCCTCGGACCTCAATCGCGGCAGCCTGCTCAAGGATGCGCTCAGCGACGCCGCGAAGGGCCGCTACAATCTCCTGATCGGCACGCAGCTCGTGGCCAAGGGCCACCACTTTCCGGAGCTCACGTTGGTCGGGGTGGTGGATGGGGATCTGGCGCTCGAGACGATCGATCCCCGCGCCGGCGAGCGCACCTGGCAGATCCTGGCGCAGGTGGCTGGGCGGGCGGGGCGCGGGGAGCGGCCGGGGCGGGCGCTGGTGCAGACCCATCTGCCGACCCATCCGCTGATGCAGGCGCTCAAGGCGGGCGACCGCGACGGTTTTCTCAGCCATGAGCGGCGGGTCAGGGAGGCGTCGCTGCTGCCGCCATTCGGCCGGCTTGCCGGGGTGATCGGCTCGGCCCGGGATGCCGGAGAGGTCGAGCGGTTCATGCGGGCGCTGGCGCGGCGGGTGCCGGCGACCCGAGAGGTCACGGTGCTCGGGCCGGCGCCGGCGCCCCTGGCGCTGGTGCAGGGCCGGCATCGCTGGCGCTTCCTGGTGCGGGCGGCGCGGGATGTCGATCTGCAGGGGTTCCTCGCCAATTGGCTCAAGGGCGTCGAGCCGCGAGGCTCGCTCAAGCTGGAAGTGGATGTCGATCCGTACAACTTCCTGTAAGTCAGGTCGGCAGTGCGTGTTGCCTTGCCGCGGCTGCCTGTGATAGGAGGTCGCCGTCGAGCCGTCTTGCCCTGGGCGAGGCGCGACGCCTCGTGAAATTCCACGAACAAGCAAGAATTGGGAATCATCCCGGGGCGGTGCACAAGGGAGAGGGGCCAGTCGTGACGGCCAAGGAACAATCGGTCTCAGGCATGCCCGGGCGTTATGCGACGGCCTTGTTCGAGCTGGCGCAGCAGGAAGAGGCGGTCGAGAATGTCGGCGAGGCGCTGCTGCGCTTCGCAAACCTGGTGGAAGCCTCGCCGGACCTGACGCGGCTGGTGCGCAATCCGGTGTTCTCGGCCGACGACCAGATCCGGGCGCTCAATGCGGTGCTGGAGCGGGTGGCGATCTCCGGCCTGGCCGCCAAGCTCGTGCTGCTCGCCGCAAAGAACCGGCGGCTCTATGCCATTCTGGACATGATCGGCGCCTACCAGGCGCTGCGGGCCGAGGCCAAGGGCGAGACCACGGCCGAGGTGACCTCCGCCGAGGCTCTTTCCGACAGCCAGGCGCAGGCGCTCAAAGACGAGCTCGCGCGGCTCCTCGGACGGTCGATCAGCCTGACCACCAGGGTCGATCCCGCGATCCTTGGCGGCCTCGTCGTCAAGGCCGGGTCGCGGATGGTCGATTCCTCGCTCAGAACCAAGCTGAACAATCTCAAGACGGCCATGAAAGGGACCGCCTGATGGATATTCGCGCCGCTGAAATTTCGGCAATTCTCAAGGCTCAGATCCAGGGCTTCGGCCAGGAGGCGGAAGTCTCCGAGATCGGTCAGGTGCTATCGGTCGGCGACGGCATCGCCCGGGTGTACGGGCTCGACAATGTCCAGGCCGGCGAGATGGTGGAGTTTCCCGGCGGCATCCGCGGCATGGCGCTCAATCTCGAGGTCGACAATGTCGGCGTGGTGATCTTCGGCTCCGACCGCGACATCAAGGAGGGCGACACGGTCAAGCGCACCGGCGCCATCGTCGAGGTGCCGGTCGGCAAGGAGCTGCTCGGCCGGGTGGTCGACCCGCTCGGCAATCCGATCG
>JBEVJH010000250.1:0-5356 GCA_040510355.1 Aestuariivirgaceae bacterium | reverse complement strand
TGGCGGGCGCCGACACCGGCACCAGCCTCGGCGAGGCCACCACCATGCTCCAGAGGGCGATCGCCAAGAGTGTCGGCCGGGACGTTCTCGACCTCGAGGCCACAGCATGCTGAACCGTCAGGAAATTGCATCGATGCACCGGCTGATCGCGCCCTATATCAGGCGCACGCCGGTGATCGACATCCGGCTCGACGGCCTGGACCGGCCGGTCACGCTCAAGCTCGAATGCCTGCAGGTCACCGGCTCGTTCAAGGCGCGGGGCGCCTTCGCCAACATGGTCGGGCTGGAAGAGCGCCCGGCGGCGGGGGTGACGGCGGCATCCGGCGGCAATCACGGGATCGCGGTGGCGCGGGCGGCAGCAACGCTCGGGATGAAGGCGCGGATCTTCGTTCCGGAGATCTCTTCGGCCGCCAAGGTGGCGCGGATCCGGCAGGAGGGTGCGGAGGTCACGGTCGGGGGCGCGCGCTATGCGGATGCCCTTTCAGCCTGCGAAGCCTATGCGGCAGAGAGCGGGGCGCTGCCGATCCACGCCTATAATGCCGAGGCGACGCTGCTCGGCCAGGGGACCATCGCGGCCGAGCTCGAGGCACAGGCGAACGATCTCGACACGGTCATGGTGGCGGTCGGCGGCGGCGGGCTGATCGGCGGCATCGCCGCCTGGTATTCCGGGGCGCATCAGATCCTCGGCATCGAGCCGTCGGGGTGCAATGCGCTGGCGGCGGCGCTCGCGGCGGGCGGACCGGTTTTGGTCGAGACCGCAGGGATTGCCGCCGACTCGCTCGGCGCCTCCCGCCTCGGCGATCTCTCCTATGGCATCCTGGCGCAGACGGGTGCGGGCTCGGTGCTGGTCGAGGATGGCGACATCGCCGCGGCGCAGGCCTGGCTGTGGGACAATCTGCGGCTGATCACCGAGCCCGGCGGGGCGACGGCGCTGGCGCCGTTGCTGTCCGGCCGCTACCAGCCCCATGCCGGGGAGCGGATCGGCGTGGTGATCTGCGGGGCGAATGTGGATCCGGCAAGTTTCGGAACAAGGCAGAAGGCAGTAGGCAAATAGGCAGTGCTTCGAGTCCTTCCCTACTGCCTACTGCCTCAACTCTTCCGCTCGACAATGAACCGGGCTGCTTCGGCGAGAGTTGCCGCGCGAGGGCCGAAGCGGTCGAGGGCGGCGATCGCCTCGGCGGTGAGGGCGTCGGCGCGGGCTTTGGCGCCGGCGAGGCCAAGGTGATCGATGAAGGTCGCCTTGCCGGCCGAGCGGTCCTTCTGGGTCGCCTTGCCGAGCTTCTCGGGCGTCGACTCGACGTCGAGCACGTCATCGGCGATCTGAAAGGCAAGCCCGATCTTGTCGGCGAAGGTGACAAGGGCGGCGCGGTCGGCCGGGGCGGCTTCGGCGACGATCGCGCCGGCTTCCAGCGAGTAGCGGAACAGCGCGCCAGTCTTCATGCCCTGCAACAGGATGATGTGATCGATATCGGAGTCGCTCCGCTGCTCGGCCTCGAGATCGAGCATCTGGCCGCCGACCATGCCGGCATGACCGGCGGCGCGGGCCAGATTGGCGATGAGCTCGACGCGGACCTTGGGTTCGGCATGGGTCAGCGGATCGGCGAGGATGTCGAAGGCAAGCGTCAACAACCCGTCTCCCGCCAGGATGGCGGTCGCCTCGTCGAAGGCTTTGTGGCAGGTCGGCTTGCCGCGCCTGAGGTCGTCATCGTCCATGGCCGGCAGATCGTCGTGGACCAGCGAGTAGCAATGAACGCATTCGAGCGCGACGCCGGTGCGCAGCGCGCCCTCGGCTGACGCGTCGAGAATGCGGGCGCTTTCGGTGACGAAAAACGGCCTGATGCGCTTCCCCTGGCCGATCGATGCGTAGCGCATCGCTTCGACGACCCGCGGGGCGCGGGCGGTGTCGAGGGAGAGGATCCGGTCGAGCAGACGGTCGACGTCGGCGGCGGTGCGCTTCAGGGTCAATTCAAAATTCATGCGACTCCACTCTTTGCGGGGGGCAGGAGATTGGGCAGTGTTTGAACCCGCTGATTGGTGTCTTAAGGTCGGCAAATGGCAAACTCAACAGAATTGCCGACAGGAACGGGTTCGGTGGAATTCGAGGCGTACCGGGGGCCCAAGCCCCTGGAAACATGGCTGAAACGCGCCCTGATCGCGATCGGAATCCTGGTCGCGATCCCGTATTTCCTGGCGCTTGTCTACCGTTTCGTGCCGCCGCCGGTGTCGGCGACCATGCTGTGGAACGGGCTTGCGGGGGACGCGATCAATTACAGCTGGCGGCCGATCGAGGCGATCTCGCCGCGGCTGGTGCGGGCCGTGGTCACCTCGGAGGACGCCCGGGTCTGCCTGCATCACGGGGTCGATTGGGACGTGCTGAGCGACCTGTTCGACGAGGTGACCAACGGGGAGGCCGCGACGGTCCGCGGCGGGTCGACGATCACCATGCAGGTCGCCAAGAACCTGTTCCTGTGGCCGTACCGGTCCTATGTGCGCAAGGCGCTCGAAATCCCGCTCGCCTATTGGATCGACCTGCTGTGGGGGAAGCGACGGGTGGTCGAAGTGTATCTGAATGTGGCGGAATGGGGGCCGGGAATCTATGGGGCCGAGGCGGCGGCGCAGCACCATTTCAAGAAACCGGCGGCGGCGCTGTCGACCCGCGAGGCGGCCTTGCTGGCGGCGGCATTGCCCAATCCGATCGTGCGGCGGGCCGGGCGGCCGGGCAACCAGCTCGAGCGGATGGCGGGACGGCTCAGGCGGAAAATCCCCGGCTCGATCGCCTATCTCGATTGCCTCGACCAGGGCGGAACGACGAAAATCTCTGGCCAGAACTGACGCCCGCCTGTATAAGCCGCCTCCCAGTTCCGGGGCCGCCGTCGAAGGTCCCATTGTTGGAGATGATCGATGGCCGTACCGAAGAAAAAGACCTCGCCGTCCAAGCGCGGGATGCGCCGCTCGGGCCACAAGATGGCCAAGGCAACCTATGTCGAGAACAAGCAGACGGGCGAGCTGCACCGGCCGCATCATATCGACCTGAAGACCGGGATGTATCGCGGCCGGAAGGTGCTGGAGCCGAAGAGCGAGTTCTGAGCGTCGCATGCAAGTCGCGGCCGCCTTTCCATTCCTCATCGTCGTCATCCTCATCTACAATCTGATCGTGTTCCTGTCGGCGACGGCGCTGAACGATCCGGTCCTGTCGGTGCCGATGATCTCGCGGGCGGTGATGACCGTCACGGTCGGCGATCTCGTCATCCTGCTCGGGCTCGTGGTGCTGTTCATCGAGGTGCTGAAGTCGGCACGCTCGAGCACCGCGACCATTCTCGACCACATGATGTCGACGGCGGTGTTCATCGTGGCGCTGGTCGAGTTCCTGATCGTTCGGGAGGCGGGAACGGCGGTGTTCCTCATCCTCACCACGATCTGCCTGATCGATGTGGTGGCCGGTTACACGGTATCGATCAGGACGGCGCGCCGCGACATCGCCTTCGAGCCGTAAACGCTAACTGCAGGTCGAGTGGCCGCAGGCGAGGCAGGTGGCGCAGCCCTCCTGGAAGGCCAGCGCCGCTTCACCGCATTTCGGGCACTGGGCGACACGGCCGGCGGCGACGGCACGGGTCAGCGGGAGCCCGGGCTGGTCGGGGGTGCCGTCCGTGCGAATGAAGCCCTGGTCGATCAGGTGCCTCTCGATGATGCCGCCGATCGCCGCCAGCAGGCTCGGCACATAGCGGCCGTCGAGCCATTGACCGCCGCGCGGATCGAACACCGCCTTGAGCTCCTCGACGACGAAGGCGATGTCGCCGCCGCGGCGGAACACCGCCGAGATCATGCGGGTGAGAGCGACCGTCCAGGCGTAATGCTCCATATTCTTGGAATTGATGAAGATCTCGAAGGGCCGGCGGCGCCCCTGCTCCTCGATGTCGTTGATGGTGATGTAGATGGCGTGGTCGGAGTCGGGCCATTTGATCTTGTAGGTGAAGCCGGGGAGGACGGCGCTCCGGGCGAGCGGCTGGCGCATCCAGACGACACCCTGGTCGCCCGGCTCGGACATGGCGGATTCGGGAGCAGCGGCCGGCGCCGGGAGCGGCGGGGTTGCAGCGGCGACGGCGGTCAGCACGGCGCCGGTGACCGCGTTGGGCCGGTAGGTGGTGCAGCCCTTGAGGCCGAGGTCATAGGCCTCCTCATAGACGCGGCGGAACGCCTCGAAGCTGATGTCGGCGGGGCAGTTGATGGTCTTGGAGATCGACGAATCGACGTGCCTCTGCAGCGCCACCTGCATTCTGAGGTGAACGGCCGGGGTGAGGTCGGCGGCGGTGACGAAGGCAGGCGGCAGGGGGGCGTCGGCGTCGTGCAGCGCCCGAAAGGCCCGCACGGCATAGTCCTCGACGGTCTCCCGGCGGTGGCTGCCATCGGGTTCGAGGATCTTGCGGTCGTAGCGCAGCGCGAAGATCGGCTCGACGCCGCTCGAGACATTGCCGGCCAAGAGCGAGATGGTGCCGGTCGGGGCGACGGTGGTCAGGAGGGCGTTGCGGATGCCGTCGCGGCGGATGGCGGCGCGGATCTCGCCGGGGAGCGTCCTGGCATGGCCGGAGGCCAGGTAGGGACCGGCGTCGAACAGCGGGAAGGCGCCTTTCTCGCGGGCGAGCGCGATGCTCGCCCGGTAGGCGGCAGCCTCGATCGCCGCCATCCATTGCGATGCACGCTCGGCCGCCTCGGGGCTGCCATAGCGCAGGCCGCACATGGCGAGGGCGTCGGCAAGGCCGGTGATGCCGAGGCCGATGCGGCGCTTGCTCTGGGCCTCCGCCGCCTGCTCCGGCAGAGGGTAGGCGGAGACGTCGACGACGTTGTCGAGGAGCCGCACGGCGGTGGCGGCGGTCGCCTCGACCGCCGCAGCGTCGAGCCCCGCCTCGGCGGTGAAGGGGCGCTCGATGAAGCGGGCGAGGTTGATGGCGCCGAGGAGGCAGGCGCCATAGGGCGGCAAGGGCTGCTCGCCGCAGGGATTGGTCGCCTGGATGGTCTCGCAATAGGCGGGGTTGTTCTCGGCGTTGATGCGGTCGATGAAGATGACGCCGGGCTCGGCGACGTCATAGGTGGCGCGCATGATCTGGTCCCACAGGTCGCGGGCGCGGACCGTGCGATAGACCTCGCCGGCGAAGACGAGCGGCCAGTCGCCGTCGTTCTTGACGGCCGCCATGAAGGCGTCGGTCACGAGGACCGAGAGGTTGAACATGCGCAGGCGCCCAGCCGTCTGCTTGGCGTCGATGAAGGCCTCAATGTCCGGGTGGTCGCAGCGGAGCGTCGCCATCATGGCGCCGCGGCGATGGCCGGCCGACATGATGGTCCGGCACATGGCGTCCCAGAC
>JBEVJH010000249.1:0-3870 GCA_040510355.1 Aestuariivirgaceae bacterium | reverse complement strand
ATGCCGGAGCGCTTTCCGGTCTATCGCACCGGCCGCGGCGGGCAGTTCACCTATCACGGCCCCGGCCAGCGGGTCGCCTATGTGATGCTTGACCTCAAGCGCCGCGGCACCGATATCCGCACCTTCGTCGCCGGTCTCGAGCGCTGGCTGATCCTGGCGCTCGACGCCTTCGGCGTCATCGGCGAGCGCCGCGAGGATCGCGTCGGCATCTGGGTGAGCCGTGAAGGGGCGCCGCCGCGCGAGGACAAGATCGCCGCCATCGGCGTCAGGGTGCGCCGCTGGGTCAGCCTCCACGGGGTCAGCCTCAATGTCGATCCCGACCTCGATCATTTCTCCGGCATCGTGCCCTGCGGCGTGCGCGACCATGGCGTCACCAGCCTTGCCGATCTCGGCATCCCCGCCACCATGGCGGACGTCGACCGTGCCTTGCGCGACCCATTCGCGCGCGTCTTCGGCGCATGAACGCCGGTTGAACGCCGGTCTCAGAGATCGTTCAGCTACAAGGGCTTAGATATGGGGTCATGAACGCGGCGCTGTGCCGCCTCAACCAAAGAGCAGGAAACGACCCATGATCCGCAAGACCATTCTCGGTATCGCAGCTGCCGCCGCCCTGATGGGAGCTGCCGCGACCTCGGCCAATGCCGGTGTCGCCATCGGCATCGGCTTCGGTGGCTATGGCGGCGGCTGGGGCCCCGGCTGGGGCCCGGGTTACGGCTACGGCGGCGGTTATTATCCGGCCTATGATGCCTGTCGCACGGTGATTGTCGGCTATCGGACCAAGAAGGTTTGGCGCAACGGCATGGTGCGGTTCGTGCAGATGCCGATCTGGAGGACCCGCTGCTTTTGATGACCTGATCACCCGCCCGGGGGACCTCTCCTGATCAGGATGGAGAGTGTTGGGCGGAGTTGGGGGGCGCGGGCAACCGCGACCCCCTATCGTCTTGCTCAGCTGCCCTGCGCCGCCTTTGCCACCTCGGCGGCGAAATCGCCGGTTTCCTTCTCGATCCCCTCCCCGAGCTGAAAACGCACGAAGCCCAGGATCTTGACCGGGGACCCGTTCTGCGCCTCGGTCTCCTTCAGGACCTGCGCCACCGATTTGGTGCCGTCATGCACATAGGCCTGCTCGAGCAGCGTATGGTCCTTGGCGAAGCTCTTGAGCCCGCTCTCGAAGATTCGTTGCAGGACATTGGCGGGCTTCCCGGCATTCTTCTCGGCGAGAATCGCCTTTTCGCGCTCCAGAACCTCCGGCGCGACCCCGGAGAGGTCGAGCGCCACCGGGTTGGTCGCCGCGACATGCATGGCAAGCTGGCGGGCGAAACCGGCGAGCTTCTCCGGGCTCGCCGCTGATTCGACCGCGACCAGCACGCCGATCTTGCCGAGCCCGGGCGCGATCTGATTGTGCAAATAGGCGCCGATCACCCCCTGATCGACGCTCAGCACGGCAACGCGCCGGAGATTCATGTTCTCGCCGATCGTCGCCACCATCTCGGAGAGCTTGTCGGCGATCGACGGGCCCGAGCCCTGATAGGGCGCCGCCCTCAGCGCCTCGACATCGCCCTTCGATTTGAGCGCCGCTGCCGCGATGGCGTTGACCATCGCCTGGAAGTCGGGATTGCGCGCCACGAAATCGGTCTCGGAATTGACCTCGACCAGCGCCGCCCTGCGGCTCTCGGCAGCGAGCCCGATCAACCCCTCCGCCGCCACCCGCGAGGCCTTGCGGGCGGCCTTGGCGATCCCCTTGGCTCGCAGCCAGTCGACCGCCGCCTCGAGGTCGCCGCCGGTCTCCGACAGCGCCTTCTTGCAGTCCATCATGCCGGCGCCGGTCTTGTCGCGCAGGTCCTTCACCATCGATGCGGTAATCTCGGCCATCTCGCTTGCCTCGTGCTCGAATCAGGGTGCGGCCGGAGCAGCACCGGCCTCGCTCGGCGACATGTCGGGCAGAACCTCCGGATGCGGCTCCTCGACCTCGCCGAGATCGGCACCGGCGAGCTGGGCGCTCTGCGAGATGCCCTCGATCGCGGCGCGCGACACCAGATCGCAATAGAGGCTGATGGCCCGCCCGGCATCGTCATTGCCGGGGATCTGATAGGCGACGCCCTTCGGATCGCAGTTCGAATCGAGGATGGCGACCACCGGTATCCCCAGGCGGTTCGCCTCCTTGATGGCGATCGCCTCCTTGTTGGTGTCGATCACGAACATGATGTCGGGCAGGCCTCCCATGTCCTTGATGCCGCCGAGCGCCTGGTCGAGCTTGTCACGCTCACGTGTCAGATTGAGGAACTCGCGCTTGCTGTAGCCCTGGGCGCCTTTGCTGCTCAGCTCGTCGAGATGGCGCAGCCGCTTGATCGAGTTGGAGATGGTCTTCCAGTTGGTCAGCGTGCCGCCGAGCCAGCGCGAATTGATGTAGTACTGGGCCGAGTTCTTGGCCGCCTCGGCGATCGGCTCCTGCGCCTGGCGCTTGGTGCCGACGAACAGCACCCGCCCGCCGCCGGCCACGATGTCGCGCACCGCCACCAGCGCCCGGTGCAGGAGCGGCACCGTCTGAGCCAGGTCGATGATGTGGATGCCGTTGCGGGCGCCATAGATGAAGGGCGCCATTTTGGGGTTCCAGCGATGGGTCTGGTGGCCGAAATGCACGCCGGCTTCGAGCAGCTGGCGCATGGAAAAATCAGGCAATGCCATGCCTTTGGTTCCTTCTCCGGTTGAACCGCCGCGGGTGGATGTGACCAGGATTTCCCGGCACCGGATGGACGATGCGCTATGAGGGGAGATAGCCTCCCATGCGCAACGGCCGCCATCCCGCGTGTGGATTGACGTGCGGCCCTATAGCCGAGCGGGCGCCGAAGATCAAGGTGTTAGGCGGTAGGCTTCCGCACTGCCTGCTGCCTAATGCCTACTGCCTCCCTACAGATCCTCCACCGCCTCGACGCCCGGGATCGCCTTGATCGCCCCCTTGAGCGCCGGGGTGACGGTGAAGCGGTTGCCGAGACCGATTCGCGCCTCCCGGCCGTTCTCGAGCGGCAGCACCAGGTGAACCGGCGAGCGGCCGCGATTGGTCAGCCGCGCCGCCACCGAATCGAGCGCCGAGGGTCCCGCAAGATAGATCGTGAGCCCGGCCGACAGCCCGGCGGTGATCTGCTCGAGCGGCTCCACCCCCTGCAGCCTGAGCTTGACGTCCTCGCCGTCGACATCGGCCTCGACCCTGAGCATCAGCGCCTTGCCGATGTCCAGGAGGTCGCGGCTGGCCGCCAGCGTATCGGCGAAGCACACCGCCTCGAACTGGCCGGTCGGATCGGAGAAGCCGATGAAGGCGAAGCGGTTGCCGCTGCGCGACGAGCGCCGCTCCTGACGATAGGTCACCGTGCCGATGAGGCGCGCCGCCTCGGCGCCTTTCAGCGCCTTCTCGCGGAACTGCGCGTAGCTCTCCGCCCCCAGTCTTGCGAGCAGCGGCATGTAGTCGTCGAGCGGATGGCCCGACAGATAGAAGCCGACCGCGTCGAACTCATGCCCGAGCCGTTCCATCGGCGTCCAGGCCGGCCGTGCCGGCAGCGGCAGCGCCTCAGCCGGGCCGCCGCTCGCCGCGAACAGATCGACCTGACCGGCCTCGTTCTCGGAGCTGGTCCGGCTGGCGGTCGCCAGGATCGCCTCGACCCCGGCCAGCACCTCGGCGCGGTTGCGGTAAAGCCGGTCGAAGGCGCCGGCCTTCGCCATGCTCTCCAGCGCCCGCTTGGTGAGGATGCGCGGGTCGAGCCGCCGGGCAAAATCGCCGAGCGAGGCGAACGACCCGTCGCGGCGCACCGTTTCGAGATGCTCCACCGCCGCCCGCCCGACATTCTTGAGCGCCGCGAGCGAATAGACGATCTCGCCGTC
>JBEVJH010000248.1:0-3089 GCA_040510355.1 Aestuariivirgaceae bacterium | reverse complement strand
CTTCGATCGATGCGGCGATAAAATGGATCAAGTCGATCGTCTCCGAGCCCGAGGTCGGCGAGATCTATGAAGGCACGGTGGTGAAGATCGTCGACTTCGGCGCCTTCGTGAACTTCTTCGGCTCGCGCGACGGCCTCGTCCATGTCTCCGAGCTGGCGCCGCGCCGCGTCGCCAAGGTGAACGACGTGGTCAAGGAAGGCGACAAGGTCAAGGTCAAGCTCGTCGGCTTCGATCCGCGCGGCAAGGTCCGCCTGTCGATGAAGGTGGTCGACCAGGAGACCGGCGAGGACCTCTCCAAGAAGATGCCCCCCGAAGGCGGCGAGGGCGACGACGCCGTGGGCGCCGGCGGCTGAGGCAAAGATGGGCAATAGGCGTTGGGCAGTAGGCCGTCATCGGAGAACTTGCCTACTGCCTCCTGCCGACAGTCAACGCAGATTACTCTCCGTATGCGGAATAATGCCTCTCGATTTCAGGATGTTGCAAAGGAAGCATAAGAAAAAACTGAAACAGAGTGCACCGGCGAGTCCCATGCCACCGGCAAACAGCCAATCCTTCTTGACCAAGCCATAGATTGCAGTGCCGAAACAGCCAACGCCCGTCGCACCCAAGAAGCTCGACATGCCGATCCCGAAGTTCTCGTTGGATCGCGCCTGGCGATGTCTGGCGTCCTGCCCTGGCGTTCTCGTCAGTCGAGTGACCTCCTGCGGCGTGAGCGGGTTCTTTCTCGAGGGTTCAGGAAGGTTCTGATCGCCATCGACCTCCTGCAGCGCTTCGCGATTCGCCGTCGCAATCTCGATCACCTCATCTTCTTGCGAAACTTCATGCTGCTTGCCTTTGTCATCCGTTACGTTTTGGTGCTGCGGCAGTTCCTCCACCTTCCGAATCTCTTCGAGCGAACTGCTCCTTTCGATCCTGCCGACGTGTTCGAATGGTGCCTCGAACTCCTTGCCGCTGGTGCCGTGACTGCCAAATTTGACGCTCATTCTCTCTTCCCCATGTCGGTCAGTGACGATCGTCACCGCCACCGGGGAATAGCGTAGCTGCTCGATGAGCCCTGTCACATTCGGCACAGAGAGGCAGTCGGCAATAGGCATTAGGCAGTGACCTCTTTCCCTACTGCCTACTGCCTACTGCCTACTGCCCTACTGCCTACCCTACAGCATCGCCGGCAGCACCCGGTCCGGCGGCTTGTGGCCGTCGACCCAGGTCTTGATGTTGATGATCACCTTCTCGCCCATGTCGACCCGGCCCTCGATCGTCGCCGAGCCCATATGCGGCATCAGCACCGCGTTGCGGCATTTGAGCAGCCGCGGATTGACCGCCGGCTCATGCTCGAACACGTCGAGCCCGACGCCGCCCAGCTCGTTCGCCTCCAGCATCCTGGTCAGGGCATTCTCGTCGATCACCTCGCCGCGCGCCGTGTTGACGATGATCGCGTCGGGCCGCATCAGCTTCAGCCGCCGCGCCGACAGCAGATGATAGGTCGCCGGCGTGTGCGGGCAGTTCACCGACACGACGTCCATGCGGGCGAGCATCTGGTCGAGGCTCTCCCAATAGGTCGCCTCGAGGCTGTCCTCGACCGCCGCATGCACCGGCTTGCGATTGTGATAATGGATCTGCAGGCCGAACGCCTTGGCGCGCCGCGCCAGCGCCGTGCCGATCCGCCCCATGCCGACGATGCCGAGCCGCTTGCCCCAGATGCGGTGACCGAGCATCCAGGTCGGCGACCAGCCCTGCCAGCTGTTCTCCGGCCCGATCACCCGCGAGCCCTCGATGATCCGCCGCGCAACCGCCAGGATCAGCGCCATCGTCATGTCGGCGGTGTCCTCGGTGAGGACCCCCGGCGTGTTGGTGACAGTGATGCCCCGCGCCGTCGCCGTTTCGACGTCGATATTGTCAACGCCGGTGCCGAAATTGGCGATCAGCTTGAGCTGGTCGCCCGCCTGGTTGATCACCGCCTTGTCGATGCGGTCGGTCACCGTCGGCACGATCACCTCCGCCTCCTTGACGGCGGCGACGAGCTCGGCCTGGCTGAGCGGCTTGTCGGCGTCGTTGAGGCGGGTGTTGAACAGCTCCTTGAGTCGGGTCTCGACGACGTCGGGGAGCTTCCGCGTGACGATCACCAATGGCTTCCGCTTGGACATCGGGGGGCTCCGGGGGGTTCTCCTTCTAACTCTTTAAGTCGCTGCCCGAGATGTGTAAACTCGCGAAACGGGGGAGCGGCGGATTCGGGCGTCCGCGAGCATTCGAGCCAAGGGGAACGGGCCTGACGGGTTTCGCGCAAAGCTGGCGACGGCTGCATTTCGGCAAGCTGCTGATGGCGCTCGGCTGCGCCCTGGTGCTTGGCGCGGTCGCCGTTGCGCTGTTCGCCCAGTCCGAGGATCCGGTCGACCGCGGCGGCCTCAGGGCGGCGGAAACCACCGCCACCGGCGACGCCACGGCTTCGACCGCCGCCTCGGCACCCCCACCAGGGTCGGAGGCCGCCACCCCGCCGCCAACCCCGGTGGCGGTCACCGGCACCGCCCGTAACGCCCGCGAGGGCACCGAGACCCGCTTGCCGCTGCCGCGTTTCGTCAGCCTCAAGGCCGAGCGGGTCAACGTCCGCCGCGGCCCCTCGAGCGAGCACCAGATCGCCTGGGTTTTCACCAAGAAGGGCCTGCCGGTCGAGATCGTCGCCGAGTTCGAGCAATGGCGCCGCATCCGCGACAGCGAGGGCTCGGAGGGCTGGGTGTTCCACAGCATGCTGACCGGCAAGCGCACCGCCATGGTGGCCCCCTGGAAGAAGAACCGCAGCGTTCCGCTGCGTGAGGCGGCCGAGCACAATGCCGCGACCGTCGCGCTTGCGCGCCCCGGAGTCATCGCCGACATCGACTCGTGCAATGGCAACTGGTGCGAGCTGACCGCCGGCGGCTACACGGGCCATGTCGAGCAGTCGATGCTGTGGGGCGTCTACCCCGGCGAGCAGGTCGGCAACTGAAGCAACCGATCCGGCAGCCTATTGCTGATCGTCCGGCCGTCGCGACAGCCTGACGATCACGTCAACCCGCTTGACATGCATGCCTTCCGGCGCCGCCGGCAGCCCCACCACC
>JBEVJH010000247.1:0-27144 GCA_040510355.1 Aestuariivirgaceae bacterium | reverse complement strand
ATCCCGCCGTCCCGGGCGGCGAGCTGCAGCGCGAAATGGCGTTCCGCGTCGGCATCAATGTCGTCATGTATGCGCTGACCGGCAACTACAAGGCCGACCAGGTGCATGTGCCGGCGCTGCTCGAGCGGCTGGGGCAATAGCGATGAGCTGGCATCTCGCCTTCGCCCCGCTTGTTCCGCCGCTCGTGATCGCGGTGCTGGGCGCCATCGGGCTCGTCCTCTTGATCCTCGCCTGGCGGGGGTCGCTGCGCGGCACGGCGTTGCGGCTGCTGGCGCTTGGAGCGGTCGTCCTGGCGCTCACCGGTCCGTCGCTGCAGCGCGAGGACCGGGCGCCGCTGCCGGATATCGCGGTGCTGGTCAAGGACGAGAGCCAGAGCCAGGCCATCGGCCAGCGCCGGCAGCGGACCGACGATGCGGCGACACGGCTTGCGGCGGAAGCCAAGGCGTTCCCCAATCTCGATCTGCGGGTGGTGAGCGCCCGGTCGGGCGTCACCTCGGGCGAGGATGGGACGCGGCTCTTCCGGGCGCTGCGCGATGCGCTGTCGGACATCCCGCCGGAGCGCTTTGCCGGCGCCATCCTGGTCACCGACGGCCAGGTGCATGACGTTCCGGAGGGCCAGCCGCTGCCGGGCTATGCCGGACCGATCCATTCGCTGATCACCGGCGAGCGCAGCGAGATCGACCGCCGGATCGCGCTGGTGCATGTGCCGAAATTCGGCATTGTCGGCCAGGAGCTCAAGATCCGCTTCCGGGTCGACGACCATAATGTGCCGGCGGAGGCGCAGGGAGCGGTCGAGGTCGCGATCTCGGTCGACGGCAATGCGGCGGGCACCATGACGGTGATGCCGGGGCAACTTGCCGAGGCCAGCGTCAAGATCGGCCATGGCGGGCAGAACCTGGTCGAGCTGGCGGTTCCCGAGCTCAAGGGCGAGATCACGCTGCAGAACAACCGGGCGATCGTGTCGACCGAAGGGGTGCGCGACCGGCTCAGGGTGCTGCTGGTGTCGGGCGAGCCGCATCCCGGCGAGCGCACCTGGCGCAACCTGCTCAAGGCGGATGCGTCGGTCGATCTCGTGCATTTCACCATTCTCCGCCCGCCGGAGAAGCAGGACGGCACGCCGATCAAGGAATTGTCGCTGATCGCCTTCCCGACCCGGGAGCTGTTCGTCGACAAGCTCTCCGAGTTCGACCTCATCATTTTTGATCGCTATCAGCGGCGCGGCGTGCTGCCGATGGCCTATATCGCCAACATCGCCGAATATGTCGAACGCGGCGGTGCCGTGCTGGTCAATGCCGGACCGGACTATGCCTCGGCGCTCAGCCTCTACAACACGCCGCTGTCGACGGTGCTGCCGGCCATCCCGCTCGGCGAGGTGATGACGGTGCCGTTCAAGCCCGAGGTGACCACCAAGGGCGAGCGGCATCCGGTGACCCGCGGCCTGCCGGGCGCCGGCCGGCGCGATCAGCAGGGCAAGCTGGTCGAGGAGCCGAGCTGGGGCCGCTGGCTGAGGCTGATCAAGGCGG
The DNA here is from genome assembly GCA_040510355.1 of Aestuariivirgaceae bacterium. Classification (GTDB taxonomy): domain Bacteria; phylum Pseudomonadota; class Alphaproteobacteria; order Rhizobiales; family Aestuariivirgaceae; genus DATAFF01. Next base: position 25,621 of record JBEVJH010000247.1, on the reverse strand, counting down.
AGCCGCGCGAGGGCGACGTGGTTATGTCGGGCGCCGAGGACCAGCCGCTGATGGTGCTGTCGCGGGCCGGCGAGGGCCGCGTGGCGCTGCTGCTCTCCGACCATGCCTGGCTGTGGACGCGTGGCTTCGAAGGCGGTGGGCCGCAGGCCGAGCTGCTCAGGCGAATGGCGCATTGGTCGATGAAGGAGCCGGAGCTCGAAGAGGAGGCGCTGAGCGGCCGGCAGCAGGGCAACGATCTCGTCATCGAGCGGCGCACCATGGCGGAGCAGGCGGCCGACGTGACGGTGACCTCGCCGTCCGGCAAGACGGCGACCGTCAAGCTCGAGCAGCGCCTGCCCGGCCTGTTCCAGGGCCGTGTGACGGTGTCGGAGGCAGGGCTGCATCGCCTGACGGACGGCAAACTGTCGACCGTCGCCGCGGCGGGCAGCGCCGATCCGCGCGAGAGCGGCGATGTGATCGCCACCGAAGAGATCCTGCGGCCGGTTGCCGAGGCCACCGGCGGCACCACCATGTGGCTCGACAATGGCGGGCGCAGCGCGGTGCCGCGGCTCGCCATGGTGCGGCCCGGCCGCTCGATGGCCGGATCAGGCTGGCTCGGCCTTAAGGCCAACAACAGCTACCGGGTCAAAGAAATTGAACGGTTCCCGCTGTTCGGCTCGCTGATCTCGCTTGCCCTGCTGCTCGCGCTGGTGAGCCTGATGTGGTACCGCGAGGGTCGCTGAGGCTTTCCGTTTCTGCCGCAGCCGCGACGGCGACAAGACCAGCCCCGCGGCATCGTCGAGGGCCCCTTCGACAAGCTCGAGATAGAGGAAGCGGTGCGGCTCGACATGGCCCGGCATGATCATCCGTCCGGACGGGATCCTGCGGAAGCCCACCCGGGCATAATAGGGCTCGTCGCCCACTAGGATGACGAGGCGCTCGCCGCGGGCCCTGGCGATGGCGAGCGTATGCTCCATCAGGGCGCGACCGATTCCCTGACCCTGCAGATTGGGATGCACCGCGAGCGGACCGAGAAGCAATGCCGGCGCGGCTCGCTCGCCGATGAACACCCGCCAATAGCTGATGACGCCGGCCAGCGCCACCTTGTCGGTGCGGGCGAGAAAGGACAGGCCTGACACGGCCTCCTCGCCTTCGCGCAGCCGGTACGACGCCTTGGTCCGGCGCCCGAGGCCGAAGCACAGATCGAGCAAGTGCTCGGCACCGTCATGGTCAGCAGGCGCGAAAGGCTCGAGAGAGAAGGAGATCGTTGTCATCGAAGGGGTCACTCAGGAGGGGTGGAACAGCAGCGCCGCGGACATGCGGCACCCGGTGACGGACGGGGCTCTCAGGCCCTTCGTCGTCGCGCTTCCTTCCTGGTCACCTCGTGGCTCACTTTCGGTCCATTGTCCTTCAGACGATCTCAGATTGCGCGATTAGCAGAAATTACAAGCCCACGAAACCAAAATTTTCACCAATGCGGCGCGGGGAAGCTTCCCGTGATGACCTCGGCGATCCGCCGCCGCGTCCCGCCGCTCGCCGCATCGGGAAGACTGCCCGGCTCGAAGAAGCGCGCCTCGAGGATCTCGGCGGTGCCGGCGAAGGGCTCGAGGGAGAATTCATTCAGCGTATAGAGGGCGACATGGTCGCCGCGGAATTGCGCCTCGTTGCAATAGAGCCCGAAAAGCACCGGCCGGCCGGTGGCAATCACCCCGGCCTCCTCGCGCAGCTCCCGGATCACCGCAGCCTCGGCGGTCTCGCCGCGCTCGACGCCCCCTCCGGGCAGCAGCCAACCCGGCGCATAGCTGTGGCGAATCAGCAGGATTCGGCCATTTTCGTCACGTACCAGCCCACGCACCCCGAGCGACATGCCACGGGTCAGGCGGAACCAGGGCTGAAGAATGAGGCGTGAACCGAACCTGAGCAGGAGCTTGCGCGCCATGGCCTGGTGGCCCGATACGATGTCGCGATGTTGACTCTGGCCCATCTTTCCGACGTTCACCTCGCGCCGTTGCCCAGGCTTGCGATGAAGGAGCTGCGCGGCAAGCGGTTGTTCGGTTATCAATCATGGCGCTTCCGGCGGCGCCACATTCACGAGCAGGCCATCGCCAACCTTATCGCTGCGGACGTCAAGGCATTCAATCCCGACCATATCGCCTTGACGGGGGACCTGATCAATCTGTCGGCAAAGCTCGAATTCGGCGTCGGCGCCCAATGGCTGGCGGCGCTGGCGCGACCCGACCAGCTGACCTTCGTGCCCGGCAATCACGATGCCTATGTGCCGATGTCGTGGGACAAGGGGCTCGGCCTGTGGTCGGATTATATGACGGGAGACCTGCGGATGGCGGGGGCGCATGGCACGGGCGGGCTCGCCAACCCGTTTCCCTTCGTGCGCCAGCGCCGCAATATCGCCTTGATCGGAGTCTCGACGGCCCTACCCCAGCCGATCGGCTATGCCACCGGGCGGATGGGCAACCCCCAGATCGAAAAGCTGGCGGAAATCCTCGGCGCGCTGCGCGAACGCGGTTTTTATCGCATTTTGCTCATCCATCACCCGCCGCTTCCCGGCCTGACCAAGCCGCGCAAGGAGCTGCTCGACGCCGCGGCTCTGCAGACAGTGCTCGAAACCGAGGGGGCGGAGCTGGTGCTGCACGGCCACAACCATACCGATTCGCTGGTGTCGATCGACTCGCGTCATGGTCCGGTGCATGTGGTCGGCACGGCGTCGGCGTCGGCCAATGGGGCCTCCCGCCATCCGCCGGCCTCATGGTACTTTTATCAGATCAAGCGCCAGGACGGGGTGTGGCGCTGCGAGGCGCGGGTCAGGCGCTACGATCCCGCGAGCCGGGTCTTGATGGACGAAACACAATTCAGCCTTGACGGTCGTTGATGACGATCCAATGAGATTTCATCCGCTCCGCATCTTCGAGCGCTATGTGCTGCGGCAGGTCACGGCGCCGCTGCTCGCGGCGATGCTCGTGGGGCTGCTCATCCTGGTCGCCGAGCGGCTGGTCATCGTGCTTGCCGAAACGATGGGCAAGAAGAACTCCTTCTCCATCGTGTTCGAGCTGATCTCCTACTGGCTGCCGCATTATGCCGGGCTCGCCGGTCCGGTGGCGCTCTATTTCGGCCTGCTGGTCGGCTTCAGCCGGCTGTCGCGCTCGAGTGAGCTCGACGCATTGCTTGCCTCGGGGCTCGGGCTTCACCAGCTTGTCAGGCCGCTCATCATCCTGGCAGCCGTGATGTGCGCCTTCTCGCTCCTGATGTTCGGCTGGCTGCAGCCCTTCGCGCTCTATGCCTATCGGGCCCTGATCAACACGGTGGAGAATGTCGACGTCTTCTATCTCGCCGAGGAAGGCGTGTTCATGCAGGCGGGCAAGCGGACCTTCATGCTCGACAAGCTGAAGCGCGGCGATGCGGCGTTCGAGCGGATCTTCCTATTCGAGAACCGCGCCGACAAGGGCGCCGAGACGATCACCGCGGCCCGCGGCACGCTGGTGCAGCTTCCGGAGACCGGGCGACCGGTGCTGCGGCTGCAGAACGGCAACCGGCTCGACATCGCAAAATTGCCGGACACCACCGGCAGCTCGCCGCTTCCGCCACCGAGCGTCGGCGCTTTCACGACTGCCGACACGCCGCTCGGCAGCGATGATCCGGTGACGTTCAGGCCGCGCGGCCAGAGCAATCGCGAGCTGACGTTGGCCGAGCTTGCCGCCAAGCTCGCCAATGATCCGAAAGGGTTCAAGATCAACGAGGCGCGCGGCGAGTTCCACAAGCGCATCGTGATTGCCGCGACGATCATGGTGCTGCCGTTCCTGGCGCTCCCCTTCGCCATCGGGTCGCGGCGCAATCCGCGGGCCTGGCGCTTCGTCATCGCGGCGGTGCTGCTCGGCGTGTTCTACGAGACGATCGAGCAAGGGGCGGTCGCCACGGCGGTCGCCGGCGTGTCGCCCTGGCTCACCCTGTGGGCTCCCTTCGCGGCGCTCGCCGCCTTCGCGTTCTGGCGGTTCTGGAATGCGAGCTTCCGGTTGAAGCGCGACCGGCTCGAGCCGGTGGTGCAGTCGCTGAGCGCCTTCACCAGCGGCATGTGGAAGCGGCTGACGCCGCAAGGGCTCGCGCCATGACCATCATCGGCTGGATGCTGAGCCGGATGATCCTCATGCGGTTCCTTGCCTTTCTGGTCGGCATCACCGGCTTCGTCATCACGCTGCAGGTGTTCACCCTGGTCGACGACATCCTCAAGGCCGGCGGCGACAAGCTCATCGCGGTCGCGGAATATGCGCTGCTGCTGTGGCCGGTGACGGCGGCGACCTTCGTGGCGGTATGCGCGCTGCTCGCGGTGCTGCTGACGCTGGTCGAGCTGTCGGCGCGCAACGAGCTGGCAGCGATCTGGGGGACGGGGGTGTCGCCCTATCGGCTGGTGCTCATGCTGATGCCGATCGGGCTGACGCTCGGCGGCCTGCAATTCCTGATCGTCGATCAAGCGGTGCCGCGGGTGACGCCGGCGCTGGTCGATTGGGGGATCGGCGACTACGGCAAGAAGAAGCTCGCGGTGGGCGAAGGCGACCCGATCTGGCTCAGATCGGGTAATGACATCCTGCGCGCCGGCAAGGCCAATGCCTCGGCCAGCGAGCTCGACAATGTCATCATCTTCCGCCGCAACGCCTCCGGGATGCTGGATGAGCAGATCATGGCGTCGCATGCGATGCTCAAGGATCAACGCTGGCTGCTCGAGGATGTGGTGATCTACACGGCAGAGGCGGCGCGGCCGTCGCGCGTCAAATGGCTGGTCTATTCGGGGGCGATGCGGCCGGCGGCAGCCGGGTCGCGCTCCGGCGATCCGGAGGAGATGAGCATCGGCGATCTCGGCTATTTCATCCGCAATGCCGGCTTCGGGATCCGGCCGGCCTATGTCTACGAGACCTGGTGGCACCGCAGGGTCAGCATGCTGCTCACCGCCTGGCTGATGATCGCGATCTGCCTGCCGCTGGCGGTGCGGTATCGCCGCAGCGGCGCCGGAAGCCAGATCTTCATGATCGGCCTCGCCATCGGCTTCACCTATTCGATCTTCGAGGGGATCTCGCTGACCATGGGGGAAACCGGGATGATCACGCCATGGATCGCGGCGTGGATTCCGCTGATCACCTACTCGGCGGTGGGCGCCGCGATCGCCTTCCGGGCCGAGACGGTGCAGTAGCGGGCAGGCAAGGCAGTAGGCGTTAGGCAGTAGGCCGTGAGCGGAGATCTTCCCTACTGCCTACTGCCTAACCGTTCGCCACCCGTCGCGACCCTTTCGACACCACCGCGCCGAACAGGGCGATGATCTCGTCGATGTCGGCGGTGGTGTGGGCGGCGGAGACCGAGCAGCGGAGCAGGCAGAGCCCGCCCGGGGTGCCCGGCGGGATCGCCATGTTGACATAGACGCCGTGGTCGAGGAGCTGATTCCACATGGCATAGCAGGACAACTCGTCGGGGCAGCGGACCGCGACGACGGGGCTCGGCACGTCGCAGCCGGTGACCAGGCCAAGCGCCCGGAAGCCGTTGAACAGCCGGTCGGAATTGGCGGCGATGCGCTCGCGCAGCTCGGGCTTGGCCTTGAGAACGCGCAGGGCCTGGAGCGATGTCGCGATGCTGGCCGGCGAGGAGGAAGCGGTGAACATGTAGGGCCGCATGGCGTAGCGCAGCAGCTCGAACATCGGATGGTTGCCGGCACCGAAGCCGCCGATGGCGCCGACGCTCTTGGAGAAGGTGCCGACGATAAAGTCGCACTCCTCCTCGAGCCCGGCCTCCTCGGCAAGGCCGCGGCCGTTGCGGCCGAGGACGCCGAAGGAATGAGCTTCATCGACGAGCAGCTGGAAGCCGCGGCGGCGCTTCACATCGATGAACTCGGCAAGCGGCGGCCGGTCGCCGACCATCGAATAGATGCCCTCGAGCACCACCAGCCGGCCGCCTTCATTGTCGGCGCGGGCGAGGCGGCGGTCGAGATCCTCGGGATCATTGTGGCGAAAACGCACGAGCTGGGCGCGCGACAGGGTGCATCCGTCATAGATCGAGGAATGCGAATCGGCGTCGAGATAAATGGTGTCCTTGGGTCCGGCGAGGCCGGCAATCATGCCGAGATTGGCCTGATAGCCGGTCGAGAAAACGACGCAATGGCGCCGCCCCAGGAAGTCGGCGATCTCGCGCTCGAGCGCGACATGCATGTCGTAGGTGCCATTGGCGATGCGTGAGCCGGTGGTGCCGGTGCCGAACGCCGCAAGCGCCTGCTGCCCGGCGGCGATGCAGGAGGGATCGAAGGTGACGCCCATATAGTTGTTGGTGCCGGCGAGGATGGTCTCGCGACCATTGATGATGGCGCGCGTCGGCGAGATCACCCGGCTGTTGCTCACCGCCAATGGATTGGTCCCGAAGCGTCCGAGCATTGCCCCGCGCTCGCCCAGACCGCGATGCTTGTCGAAGAGATCCTGCATGGTCACGCCGCCCGCATGGTGCGCTCCTCGACGACCTTCACCAGGTCCTTGATGGAGCGGGTTTCGGAAAGCACGTTGAGAGGGATGTCGATGTCGAAATGGTCCTCGACCTCCATCACGAAATCCATCACCGCAACCGAGTCGATTTCAAGGCCGGTCATGATCTCGAGATCCGGCTCGAGCGCCACGCCCTTCTTGTTGAAAGGCTGCAGTAATTCGCAGATTTTGACGTAGATGGCAGGATCGCCGACGCTCATCGCGGCCCCCCTTGCTGTTGACTTTGCCCGAGCGGCTTTCTAATCGCCGAGCGGGTGCGAGGCAACCATCCTTGGCGAACATACCAATCGAGGGTTGTCGCCAGTCCTTCGGCGAAGGCGACGCGCGGCTGCCAGGGGGTCACCGCGTCGAGCCCCTCGTGGCGGCTCACCCAGTCGCGATGATAGAGCTCCGGAAGCTTGTCGATGGTCAGCATCGGCGGCCCGCCGCCCAGCCGCGCGGCAAGCATGGCGGCGCGGGCGGTCAGCCTGGCCAAGGGCGGCGGCAGGAACAGGGTGCGCGGCGAGCGGCCGGAATGGCGCGCCGCCTCGCCGACCAGATCCGGCCAGGAGTAGCCGCCGGGCGTGCCATCCGACAGCTCGAAGGGACCGCTCGGGCATGGCTCCGCCCCGGCGACCGTGGCGACCGCCGCCGCGAGATCGCGGACGAAGAACAGGGAGACCCGCTGATCGGCCGCCACCGGCAGGACGACCAGCGGTTGGAGGAGCTGGCGGAGCAGCGGCAGCGTGGCGCGGTCCCCCGGGCCGTAGACTGCGGGGGGCCTCAGGACGACGGCGCGGGCGGCCGGCAGCTCGGCTACGAGCGCCGCCTCGCTTTCGGCCTTGCTCCAAGCGTAGTCGGTCAGGGCGGGCTCGCGGGCGGCGATCGACGACAAGTGGACGAAGCGGCGCACGCCCGCCGCGGCGGCGGCAGCCGCCAGGTTGCGGGTGCCGTCGATATTGGCCGCCGCAAAGGCGGAGCGGTTGGCGGCGCTGATGGCCCCGGCGCAATGAATGACGGTGTCGGCGCCGTCCATCAGGCGCGCCAGCGCGTCCCGATCGGCCAGCGCGCCGCGAACGATCCCGGCGTCGCCGCCGAGCGTCTCGCCGGCGCGCGGGTTGCGAATCAGGAGGCGCAGCCGTCGCCCCGATCCGGCTAACGCGGCAATGACATGGCGGCCGATGAAGCCCGTTCCGCCGGTGATCGCAATGGTGGTCATTCAGCTCCCATGGGGGCAAAAGGCCCGAATTCTCAAGCGCATGGCCGAGGCACGGACCGACCCTGCCCGCCTCAAATGCTCCTTGATTGGAGCGATTGTCGGGCACCGCGGCGCCCGACGGAAATTACTGCGTGACTGCCATTTCCGCAGCGATCCTGACGCTGGCGGGGGATGCCAAGGCGATGTCGGCGAGGCCCTGAAGGTAGCGCTGCCTGGCGCCCGACCGCGACAGCTTCCCGGAAGAGGTGAACGGCAGGGTGCGCGGCGCCACAAGGAGCACCTCGCAGTCGATTCCGGCAACTTCGCGAACCCGGCGGGCGACCTTGAGGCGGAGCTGATCGAGCTCCAGCGGATCGGCGGTGCGGCATTCGACCAGCACGACCACCTTGTCCTCTCCCTCGTCGGTCTCGACGGCGAAGGCCGCGACGTCGCCGCTGCGCACATCGTCGAGCTGCTCGACGGCCCATTCGATGTCCTGCGGCCAGATGTTGCGGCCGTTCAGCAGGATCAGATCCTTGGCGCGGCCGGTGATGACGATCTCGCCATCGAGCCAGTAGCCCATATCGCCGGTGCGCAGGAACCCGTCGGTGCTCATCACCTCCTCGGTGGCCAGACGGTTGGCGAAGTAGCCGGCCATCACGCTTGGGCCGCGGATCAGGATATGACCGATCTCGCGATCGGAAAGCGGCCGACCCTTGTCGTTGACGACGACGAGCTCATGGCCGGGAAGCGGGCGGCCGCAGGCGACGAAGGCGCGGGTCCGACCCGGCATCTCGCGCAGCGCCGGCGATGCCGGAGCGGCGATGCGGCGCAGCTTGTAGCGCGCCCGGTCGACGACATCGACGCGCGGCGCACGATCGAGATCGCCGAAGGTGATGGCGAGCGTGGTCTCGGCCATGCCGTAGCTCGGCAGGAAGGCGCGGCGGTCGAACCGGGCCGGGGCCAGCGCCTCGGCAAAGGCGTCGAGAATCTCTGGCCGCACCATGTCGCCGCCGATGCCGGCGACCCGCCACTGGGCCAGATCGAGGCCCTTGACGTCGGCGCCGGCGCGGCGGGCCGCCAGGTCATAGCCGAAGGACGGCGAATAGGCGATGGTGCACTGGTTGTCCGACATGAGCTTCAGCCAGAGGCCGGGACGGCGGGCGAAGGCCGAGGTGGCGAGATAGTCGATGCTGCCCTGCGCCACCACCGGCGAGATGCAGAAACCGACCAGGCCCATGTCGTGGTAAAGCGGCAGCCAGGAGAACGCCCGATCGCCCTCCTTGAACTGGAGCCCGTGCTCCAGGATGCCGAAGGAGTTGGCGCAAATCGCACGCTGCGAGATCAGCACGCCCTTGGGCGCCGAGGTGGAGCCGGAGGAATATTGGATGTACGCCGCCTCATCGGGACGGAACGCCTCGAGCTTTTGACCGGCGGCGGGCAGCTCGTTGAGCTCGGCATGGGTGAGCACGCGAATGCCGCCGCCCGAACCGGCCGCCGCAGTCAGGTGGTCGAGGAACTCGGGCGCGGTGATCGCCGCCGAGACCTTGGCGCTGCGGAACATGCCGGCGATGCGCTCGACATAGGTGTTCTTGCCGCCGACCGACATGCTGTAGGGGATCGGGCACGGCACCAGGCCGGCATATTGGCAGCCGAAGAACACTTCCATGAAGGACGGAGTGGTCTCGGCCACGACCGCCACCCGATCACCGCGGCGGAAGCCGGCCGCGATCAGACGATTGGCGGTGCTCACTGCGCGCTCCCGGAGCTCGCCATAGGGCAAGGCGTGATCGAGCAGCCCGCGGGCGCTGTAGAAGTTCATTCCGGTTCTGCCGCGGGCCGCATAGTCGAGGGCCTGCCACAGTGTCCCAAAGGGACCGTTTTGCTGCTGAAGATCGATGTTGGTTCGCGGCGTGGGCGCCAAGACAGCTGCCCGATCCGCGCGTATAACGATCCCCGACGTCGTTTCGACCCGCACGACGACCCCTCCGCGACCCGCTGCGACCGCGCCGTTTTGGATCGGCGTGGTCTCCCCAAATCACCGACTCAGTTTGGACCTGCGTCAGGTGTGAATTCATTGCTAACAGTCGCATTTGGGGGGGCAAAATCAATTGGTGTTTCAAAATATAACGCTGGAAAACCCGGTTCACTGCGGCTTTGCGAGAAGGACCAGTAAAATCAACAAAAGAAAGGCCCCCAAACAGAAACCGGACAACCATGCCAGCAGAAGTGCCGCCGATGAGTGTCCGACAATTAGTTGACGATTGTTGCCTGGCTGCAACATACGTTCACGCTCAACGAGGCGGTTCGCAAGGCGCTCTCCGATGTACTTCACCATTTCTGATCGATCCCGCGACGAAAACAGCGACTCTTGACCGGTGGAGCGATCCTGGATCAGGGAGTAGGTGCGTGGATCCGGTCCCATCACGGCATAGGTGACGAGGTCGATCCATAGTCTCGGCGGATCGCCGGGGATCAGCGCCAAGTCGACGAAGTCCTTCACGCGCGCATTGCCCTCGACCAGCGGGGCGAGATCGTCGCGCAGGGCCTGGAGCCTCAGGGTCTGGGCATCCCTGATGTCCGCCAGCGCGTCGAAATGAGCGGATTGCGCCAGCCTGGCGCGGCGCAGCGCATCCTCGAATGAGCGATCGTCAGTCGGCTTCATGCGGCGAAGCTACTCCCTGCGACAACCATGTTGCAGTCGATGCAAGAATGTGGGAATTTACAATCTATGGTTGCTATCCGATGGCGGTCATGTTCGCTCGGCTCCTTGCCCTCGCTGGCTTTCTCCTTTCCTCCGCGATCTCCGCCGCCAAGGTGGGCGAGTTCTGGCTGGCGGCCGGTAGCGGCCTTGACTCCCGGGGCCTCGTTGCCTGGCAGGCGGTGACCAGCGCACCGCTCGCCAGCCTCGACAGCGCGGGGCCGCGGCTCCGCGTCTTTCTGTCCCAAAGCAAGGGCGACAATTCGGCGGCGATCGAGGGCGGCTGGTCGTTCGGGCAGCACCAGACCAGGGGCGATGTGCTGGTCGGGCTGAACATACGCCAGGAGCCCGATCGCAAGCGGCTGTCGCCGGTCGTCTCGGCAGGGCTCGACAGGATGATCGGCGGCGGCGGCATCTCGACCCTCGGCATGCTGCGGCCGGCCTATGGCGAGGTCTGGGCAGAGTTTCGCCCCTGGCTCTGGCTCGACGAGTGCTGGAAGGTCGGGGTTCTGGCGGCGAGCGGGGGCGTGCCCTTCGCGGCAGGCTTTCGCGCCGGGGTCTTCACCAGCGGCTACCGCATCGTGCTGCCGGGAGTGCGGGAGCTGTTTCTCGGCGGCGAGCTCGGGTTTGAACGGGACGGCCATGGCGAGGCGTTCACACCGTTTGGCGGGATCAATCTGGGTTTCGGTTTCTGAGCCACTGCCTGGCGAACAGGCCGGTGACGACGGGCAGCGCGATGCTGAGGCCGAGATAGCGGGCGATCTGGTGGGCACCGACATAGGCGGGATCGAGGCCGAGCGCGATCCCGAGAGCGGAAATGGCCTCAAGCCCGCCGGGGGCAAAGGCGACCAGCGCATCGGCGAGCGGCACCCCGGCGATGCGGCTCGCCGCCAGCGCGCCGACCAACGCGATGGCGAGCGACAGGAGGAAGCCGCCGAAGCCGACCCACAGGGTGCCGATGATGTCGGCGGAGCGGACGCCGGCAAAGCGGTCGCCGATGGCCGCCCCGAGGACCACATAGGCTGGCGTCATCAGGGCGGCCGGCAAGGCACCCTCTACGAAGCCCGACAGGTGCAGCACGCCATTGGCGAGCGCCGCCCCGAGCATCAGGCCGGCCGGAACGAGGAGCCAGGCGAAGAGCGACCCGACAGCGGCGCCGGCGCCGATCGTGACCGCGGTATCGAAGGCGCTGCCGGCATTGACCAGCGAGGGGTGATCGGTGCTGCCGGCAGGCCCGACACCGGTGATCAGCAATGGCAGGGCGACCAGGAATACCAGTCGGAAGGACTGGACGACGGTGACGCGCGCCATGTCGGCCCGCGCTTTCATCGCCACCAGAAGGACCAGCGACAGGGCGCCGGGAACCGCGGCGAAGAAGGCGGTCGGCTCGTCCCAGCCGTGGCCGCGGCGGAAGAACGCCATGCCGCTGGCGATGATCGCGGTAACGGTGAGCGCGAGGAACAACAGGCTGAGCGGCCATCGGCCCATGCTGGCGACGGTCTCCCAATTGACCGCAGCGCCGATCTGGGTGCCGAGCAGCAGGAAGACCGCATCGCGCAGCACCCAGGGGATGTCAAAGCGGGCACCGGCGGCGAGCAGCGGCAGGGTGGCCAGCATCGAGCCGGCAAGCCACGGCGCCGGCGCCTCCATGAGGGTGAAGAGATAGCCGCCAAGGGCGCACACGATCAGCGCCCCGGCCAGGCGCACCCACCGCATCAAGGGCATGCTGCTCAGGTCCTGGTCGCCCCCGACCGGGCATCCTCGAGGATGCGCACGAGGCGGCCGTTGAGCGCCGGCGAGCCCTCGATCACGAAGCTCCACAGGAGGCGGGTATAGGAGCCGTGGGTTGCCAAGGTCCGGTAGAACTCCGGCGCGATGCGGGTCAGCTCCGGCAGGCGGTTCCACGGCACGGTCGGGAGGTCGTGGTGCTCGTTGTGGAAGCCCATATTGAGGTCGAGCGCATTGCAGACCCCGTAATAGCTGGTGGTCTCCTGCTCCTCGCCGATCAGGAAGTGCTCCTGGATCCAGCGGGCGCTGATCGGGTGGAGACCGCCGATCGAGAACAGGGTCGAGAGCGCGAGGTAGAGCAGCGCCATGCCGCCCATGGTGAAATAGATGACGATGTCGATCGCGAAGATTGCCACGACATTGAAGACGATCCAGAAATCGAGAACGTTGCCGCCCTTCATGACGAGCGGGCGGGCCGCCTGCAGGAAGGGCATGAGGAAGATCCAGGCGGCGCGCCCGACCGGCCCGCGGTTGAACAGGCTGATCTCCCAGTCCGGCGGCAGGTCGGGATCGTAGCCCGGCACGCCGAGATAGGTGTGGTGCCGCAGATGGTGGCGCTCGAAGGAGGTGAAGCTCGGCACGAGCTGGGCGACATTGCACAGAACGCCCGCCAGCCGGTTGGCGGCAAGGCTCTTGAACACCAGCCGGTGGGTGCATTCATGGACCATCACGAACAGGGCGTGATTGGCAAAGGCGCCGATCGCATAGGCGAGGATCAGCACCAGCCACCAGGGGGCGTCCTTCACGGCGAAGGCGATGGCGAACTGCAGCGCCGTGGTGGCGACGATTATGCCGAAGGTCCAGGGATTGCGACCGATCAGGGCCCGAGCCTCGGGATGGCTCTTGAGGATCTGCTTGGCGCGGACGCGGTGGGAAATCATTCCATCCGTGTGCACGAACTCGCCAACGGGCTGAGCGCGGCCGACCTCGTCCACCTCTGTGACCAGCGCCATTCGCCCCTCCGAAGATCCCGAACGCGCCCGCTTGCGCGTCCCCCAATCACCGTCTACCTAGATTTTGCATTCTAGCCAAGCAACCTTGTCGCTCAAACAGCTCTTGCGCCTGCTCTTCGTCGCACATTGCTTTCCCCCGAAAAACCGGCCTTTGTCCAAGGTCGGCGGCATGCAACGCGTGGGAATCGACCTGCTGGCGGCGCTCAAGAGGCGCGACGATCTCGAGATCGACACGCTGATTCTGCACACCGCCGGGGTCGGGATGGCGGTCAAGGCAGTGCCGTTCTACAGCTTCGCGCTCACCCGCATCTTCCAGCTGTGCCGGTCGGGGCGGGTCGATGCGGTCCTGTTCTCCGCCATGGCGTCGGGCTGGATGAGCGTCCTCGTCAAGCCGCTCCTCCAGCGCAGCGTGCCGATGGCGACGATCTGCCATGGCCATGACGTGATCATGGATGTCGCGCCCTATCAGTTGCTGGTTCGCCGCATGTTCGCCACACTCGATGCGGTGTTTCCGGTGAGCCGGGCGACCGGCGGCCGGGTGCTGGAGCGCGGGCTGCCGGCGGAGCGGCTCCATGTCATCAACAACGGCATCGACCTGGCGCGCTACCCGACGCCGCCGCGCCGCGAGGAGCGACGCGCCATCCTCGCCCGCACCTTCCCGGAGGCGGCAGCGGCGCTGACGCCCGAGGCCTTGGTGCTGTGCACCACCGGCCGGCAGATCCGCCGCAAGGGACATGGCTGGTTCGTCGACAATGTCATGCCGCTGCTGCCGCCGCATATTCACCTCTGGCTGGCCGGCGATGGACCCGAGGGCCCGGCGATCGAGGCGGCAGCCGCCCGGCATGGCCTTGGCAACCGGGTCCGGCGGCTCGGGCTCCTGACCGACGAGCAGGTGACCGGCCTCTATCGCGGGGCCGACCTTTTCGTCATGCCGAACATTCCAGTCGACGGCGATATCGAGGGCTTCGGCGTGGTGCTGCTGGAAGCCGGGCTCAACGGCATGACTGCGGTGGCGGCGCGGCTCGAGGGCATCGAGGATGCGGTCACCCATGGCGCCAACGGCTTCCTGGTGGAGAGCCGCGATGCGCCAGGCTTTGCGGCAGAGATCACTCGCCTCGAGGAGGATCGCGACCGGCTATTCGCGCTCGGCCAGGCGGCGGCGCAATTCACCAGGGCGCGCTTCTCCTGGGACGAGGTGGCGTCGCGCTATGTCGAGGTGCTGCGGGCGGTGGCGAGCACTTCATAATAATAGCCTTCGAGGGTCTCCATCGCCCGGCGCCACGTGTAATTGCGGCTGCGGGCGACCGCCTTGTCGCCCATGCGGCGGCGCAGGCCGGCGTCCTGCACCAGGTGCGTGACGGCATCGGCGAAGGCTGGCTTGTCGCCGTCCTCGATCAGGTAGCCGGTCTCGCCCGGCAGCACCAGCGAGGTGCTGCCGGTGGCATTGGCACAGACCGCCGGAAGGCCGGATGCCATGGCCTCGAGGGTGACGATGCCGAAGGTCTCGGTGACGCTCGGGAAGAAGAACACATCGGCCGACGCATAGGCATTGGCCAATGCATCGCCGTCGAGAAAGCCGGTGAACACCGCCTTGGGCAGCCTGGCCTGGAGCTTGGGGCGCTCCGGCCCCTCGCCGACGAAGAGCTGGCGGTGCGGCACGCCACGCTGCTCGAGAAGCTGGAAGACCTCCTGGACGAGACCGAGATTCTTCTCGGCGACCAGCCGGCTGATGAAGGCAACCACAACCTCGTCATCGCCAAAGCCCAGGTCCCGCCGCCAGTCAGGCGACCGTCGGCCGGGATTGAAACGATCGAGGTCGACGCCGCGGGTCCACAGGCGGACATCGTTGCCGATCCGCTCGGCGCGCAGCAGCTCGACGACCTCCTCGGACGGCGCATAGAGCTGGCGGCAGGACGAATAGAGCCAACGCAAGTAGCGTTGCCAGGGCCCGGCCAGGAAGCCGACGCCGTAATAATGGCTGTATATGTCGTGCCGCGAATGATAGGAGGCGACGCAAGGGACCTGCCAGTTGCGCGCCAGGCGCACCGCCGCGAGGCCCAGCGGGTCCGGCGAGGCGACGTGAAACAGCGTCGGGCGGAAGGCGGCGATCTTGTCGCGCACGGCGCGCGGGATGCCGAGCGTCAGCCGATATTCACTGCGGCCGGGGATCGGCACCGAGGGGACCGGGGTCACGGTGCCGTAGGATTCGAACACGGGCTCGCCGGGCAGCGGTGCCACCACCATCACCGGCACCGACTTCGATTCGAGGTGCTGCACCAGGCGGTTGAGGGCGACGACGGCGCCGTCCTTGACGTAATTGTAGTTGCCGCACCACACCACGACCCGAAGCTGGCCGTTCGGCTGCGTGTGCCGGAAAGCGGAGCCCCGAACGCTCTGATTCATGCGCCTCCCTGCCCTTCCGGCTTGGGTCTCGCCAGGCTCACGAGCAGGAAATCGACCATCTCGTCGAGCGTCGGATGTGGCATCCCCGCACACTCCACCATCAATCGGGGATGGCAAAACCGGACCATGGCGGCCTGAATGCAATGGGCAGACATGACCGGATCGCAATCGCGAAACTCGCCCCGCGCGATCCCCTCCCGTATCAGCCCGGTGAGGATGCCATGAATGGTCTCGAGATGCTGCTGAATAATCGGCCAGCTCTCAGTGATCGCGACTGCAACCATTTCGTGCATCTTGAGGTCGCGCAAATACCGTTCGGCGTTCATGTTGTGCATGTCGGTCAACAGCTTGCGCAGCCGCTTGGCAGCCGAGCCGGGCGCAGCGGCATTGCGGCGCGCCTCCGTCTCGACTTCGCCGGTCAGGGTCAGAGCCACGGCCTCGTTGATGGCCTTTTTCGAGTCGAAGAAGCGGTAGACATTGGCCGAGCTCATGCCGAGATCCCGCGCAATGTCGGCAACCGTGGTCTTTTGATAGCCGTAGCGATGGAACAGGGCTTGCGCGGCACGGACGATCCGCGCCCGCGCCTCCCGCTCGCGAAGCTCGGCCGATTCTGGGGCTATGCTCATCATATTGGTCCTAAATCATACGGGACCGGCCCGCAACTCAATCGGCAGCGGGCCTTGTCAGCCGGGAGAAGGCGCCTGCTGCCCGCTCAACGGGCCGCTTCGAGTAGCCTTTCGTCCTCAGCCTGCTTCGCCCCTTGGCCGATCAGCGGGAAAGGGAATCCCGGGCCGGCCTTAGGGATCTCCCGCTTCCCCAGGCTGCGGCGGTTCCACAGGGCATAAAGGGCGGGGACGAACAGCAGGGTCAGGAAGGTGGCCACGAAAAGCCCGCCCATGATGGTGACCGCCATCGGGCCCCAGAAGGCGGAGCGCGACAGGGGGATCATCGCCAGGATGGCCGCCAGCGCCGTCAGCACCACCGGCCGGGCGCGGCGCACCGTGGCCTCGATGATGGCGGTGCGCCGGTCATGGTGGCCAGCGCGGGCATCGCTCTCGATCTGATCGACGAGGATGACCGTGTTGCGCATGATCATGCCGCCGCGTGCGATGAGGCCGAGCAGCGCGACGAAGCCGAAGGGCATGCCCGACAGGTTGAGCGCCAGGGCGGCGCCGATCAGCCCGAGCGGCGCGGTCAGCAGCACCAGCATCAGCCGCGAGAAGCTCTGCAGCTGAACCATCAGGATGGTCAGCATCGCCGCCAGCATGAGCGGGAACACCGCAAACAGGGAGGCGTTGGCCTTGCTCGACTCCTCGATAGCGCCACCGACATCGATGCGATAGCCGGGTGGCAGGCCCTGCTTGATCGAATCGAGCGACGGCAGGATCTCGGCGGTGACGTCAGGCGCCTGGACCCCATCGACGATGTCGCTGCGGACGGTGATCGCCATGTCGCGGTTGCGGCGCCACAGTATCGGATCCTCATGGCCGAAGCTGACCTTGGCGATCTGCGCCAGGGGAACCGGCACGCCGTTCCGGGTCATGATCGACAGATCCTCGATCCGGCCGAGGGCGAGGCGCTCCCCGGGTACGGCGCGGGCCACCACATCGACCTGCTCGCGGCCGTCGCGCACCGTCGTCACCGTGGTGCCGCTCAGCAGCGTCTGGAGCGTCGACGCCATGTCCTCGGGAGTCAGCCCGAGGGCGCGGGCACGCTCCTGGTCGACCTCGAGGCCGATCGCCGGCGAGCGCTCGTTCCAATCGAGATGCGGCTCGACGACCTTGCCGTTGCGGCGCATGGCGTCCCGCACCTTCCAGGCGATCTCGCGCACCGCCTGGGCATCGGGACCGATCACCCGGAACTGCACCGGATAACCGACCGGCGGGCCGAAATTGAAGCGATCCACCCGGACCCGCGCCGCCGACATGGCGCCCTTGTCGACTGCTGCTTCGAGTCGGGCCTTGATACGCTCGCGGGCTTCGACGTCGCGCGACTGCATGACGATCTCGGCAAA
Organism: Aestuariivirgaceae bacterium; assembly: GCA_040510355.1. Classification (GTDB taxonomy): domain Bacteria; phylum Pseudomonadota; class Alphaproteobacteria; order Rhizobiales; family Aestuariivirgaceae; genus DATAFF01. The sequence continues at coordinate 8,082 of JBEVJH010000247.1, read as the reverse complement.
GGCCTCGTTCGGCAGCTGCGGGCTCAGGCCAAGCCAGAAGCGAGGGCTGCCGCGCCCGACATAGGCGGTCCAGGTGGCGATGTCGCGATCGTTCTCGAGGAGCGCCTCGGCTTCCTTGACGACTGCCAGGGTGGCGCCGATGGCGCTGCCCTCCGGCAGCCGCAGCTGCAGGAAGAGCTCGGGCCGCTCGGAGCGCGGGAAGAATTGCTGCTGCACCTTGCCGAAGGCGAAGATGGAACCGATGAAAATGGCGGCGGTGGCGGCGACCACGACGATGCGGAGCTGCACGCACCAGGCGACGACACGGCGCAGGCCGCGGTAAAGGCGGCCATCATAGATATCAGGCGCGGTCTCATGCGCCTTGTGGCGCGGCAGCAGCTTGACCCCGAGATAGGGCGTGAACACCACGGCGACGAGCCAGGAGGCGATCAGCGCCAGGGCAACCACCCAGAAGATGCCGCCGGCATACTCGCCGGTGCTCGAGCGGGCGAAACCCACCGGGAGAAATCCTGCCGCGGTCACCAGCGTGCCGGTCAGCATCGGGAAGGCGGTGGTGTCCCAGGCGAAGGAGGCGGCGCGAATCCGGTCGATGCCCTGCTCGATCTTCACCATCATCATCTCGACAGCGATGATGGCGTCATCGACCAGGAGACCGAGGGCGATGATGAGGGCGCCGAGCGTGATGCGGTGCAGGTCGAGGCTCATCGCGTTCATGGCGATGAAGACGATGGCGAGCACCAGCGGGACCGACAGCGCGACGACGATGCCGCTGCGCCAGCCGAGCGACAGGAAGCTCACCAGGAGGACGATTCCCAGCGCCTCCATGAAGGACCTGACGAACTCGCCGACGGCATGGGACACGACATGCGGCTGGTCGGCGATCTGCTCGATATCGATGCCGGCCGGAATCTCGTTGGCGAAGGCGTCGACCGCGGTCTTCAGATGGTCGCCGAGATCGATGATGTTGCCGCCCTTCTGCATGACGACGCCGACGATCAGCGCGGGCGCGCCCTTCTGGCGGACGAGGAAGTCGGAAGGGTCCTCGAAGCCGCGGGTGACGGTCGCGATATCGCCGAGGCGGAACACCTTGCCGGCCGCCTCGACCGGGGTCTCGGCCACCGCCTTCTCGCCGCCCAGCGCGCCGCTGATCCGCAGCGGAACGCGCTGCGCCGTGCTGTCGATCAGGCCGGCCGGCACCACGGCGTTCTGCCGGGCCAGCGAATCGAAGATGGCCTGGGGCGGGATGCCGAGCGCCGCCAGCCTTGCGTGGCTGAACTCGACATAGATCTTCTCGTCCTGGATGCCGTAAATGTTGACCTTGACGACATCGGGGACCGAGAGCAGGCGCTGGCGCAGCGCTTCGGCGGCCTTTTTGAGCTGCGCGAAATCGGCGCCGTCGCCGGTCAGGGCGTACATGACCGAATCGACGTCGCCATACTCGTCGTCGACATTGGGGCCGATCAGCCCGGTCGGCAGCTCGGGGCGGAGATCGGCGAGCTTCTTGCGCAGGAGATAGAAGAGATAGGGCACCTGCGACGGCGGCGTGGTGTCGCGAAACTCGACCTGCATCGCGACGAAGCCAGCCTTGGAATACGTCTGCACCTTGTAGAAATAGGGCAGCTCCTGAATCTTCTTCTCGATCCGGTCGGCCACCTGCTCCTGCAGCTCCGCGGCGGTCGCGCCGGGCCACATCGCGGTGACGACGGCGACCTTGATGGTAAAGGAGGGGTCCTCGGCGCGTCCGAGCTGGAAATAGGCAAGGCCGCCGCCGATGGCGATCGCCAGCAGGAGAAACAGCGTCAGAGCCGAATGACGGACGGCGAGCGCCGACAGGTTGAACTTGCGCATGACCGGTCTCCTCAGCGGGGGAGCTGCTCGATCGGCCTGACCTTGAGGCCGGCGTCGAGCTTGTGAACGCCAAGCGTCACGACGAGATCGCCATCGGCGACGCCGCTCTCGAGGAGCGCCATCTGCCCTTCGAATTTGGCGATGGCGACCGGCTGGAGCGACAGGGTGCCGCCGGCGCGGTCGACTTTCCAGACCGCTGGACCGGTCCCCTGATCGAGGACGGCCGACAATGGCACCGGAGCGAGCGGCCGGCGCGCGGCGGAGAGGGAAAGCGTCGCGGACAAGCCGAGGCGGACCGCGTCGTCCGGCGCGACGATGGTGTAGCGTGCCGCGAAGGTGCGGGTCATGGGATCGGCCAAGGGTGCGAGCTCGCGCAGACGGGCCGCATAGGTCTTGCCGGCAGCGGACCACAGCGACACGCTGGCGACGCCGGTGCGGGCGCGCTCGACCAGGGCCTCGGGCACAGCGATCTCGGCCTCGACCTCGCCGGCCTTGGCGATGACGAAAGCCGGTGCACCGATATCGACGACCTGCCCGGGCTCGACCCGGACAGCGGTGACGACTCCGTCGTCCTGGGCAGTCAGGGTGGCATAGTGCAGCGCGTTGCGGGCAAGGCCGACCGCCCGCTCTGCCCGCATCAGGCGGCTCCGCGCCTCATCGGCAACGGCCTTCTGCCGGTCATAGGCGGCAGCGGCGGCGAAGCCCTTGTCCCGCAAGGTCGCAAAGCGTGCCTGCTCGGCTTCCTCATGAACGAGGACATTGCGCGCCGCCCGCTCCTCCGCCTCGGCCTGGTCGAGCTGGAGCCGGAAATCGGCATCGTCCAGCACGGCAAGGGGATCGCCGGCCTCGACGGTCGCGCCGACATCGACGAAACGGCGCACCACCCTGCCCGAAACGCGGAAGCCATGGCTGCCTTCGATCCGCGGCTTGATCTGCGCGGTGAAAGTCCGGACGTCCTGCCCATCGGCGAACCTGACCGGCGCAACCAGGACCGGCTTGGGTGGATGCACGACCGCAGGCGCGCCGTTCGACTCGCCGCAGGCGGTGAGCAGCAGAAGCAGCACAACCGGACTCAACCTTGCGGAGAGAATGGAAAACTGGAGTCGACCCAGCATTTCTGGCACTCCCGGTAGCAGCCCCAATCGCCACGCCAGAATGGTTAATCATGACGAATGATGAAAGTCAAATATTATCAGTCATCCGTGATGATTCTTTCATCTGGATCCAATCTTGCAATTTTCGCGCGTATCGCCGGTGCGATCGGTGCAACCGATTTCGGTCGCCAGTATCGGACGGGAGCGCAAAGCCGAAATGCGTTCGACCAAGCTCCATTGCGAGGTAGCAGGGCTCAAGCGAGCTGATGAACTGCCGGCCAATCCCGCGCCCCGAAATTCGCTCCACGCGACGTGCCAGGGTTCCCCGCTCTTCATCGTCGAGATCGAATTCGACGGCGGTGCCGGCGAGGTCCCAGGCGATATCCTGGCATCCGACGAGATCATGGCCGAAGGCATGATCGAGGGCGTCGGCCTTGATGAGCTGGCCGTCCGGCTGGACCAGCCATTCGAAGGGCTGGAGGCGATTGTCGGTAGCGCAGCGCGCGAGAGCCGCCTCATGGGACGGAAGAGCCGAGAGCTGCCGCGCCAAACGGTCGGCAAAGCCCTGCCCGAGCACCTCGCCAGTGTTGAGCACCGCCATCTGGACGAGGTCCCGGAGCGATGCGCCTTCGTCGCTTGCTGCAGGGAATGCAGCAGCGCGGAAGCCCAGATAGTCGCCAAGGCGGGCGATCAGCCGGTGGCGCGGCAGAGAGGCGAGCGTGCCGGCGGGTGCTGCGGCAAGCCAACGCTCGACAAGGAAGCCGTGAACAAGCGCCAGCGGCTCGGCGGTGAAGCCGGCAGCCGACATCGCTTGTGCCATGGCGAGCTTGCGCTCTCCGGTCGGGCCGAGACCGGCGAATTTGACGAGCAGCGGCCGGCCGGCCGCAATGGTCCGGTATTTGCGCATCTCCATGGCCGGCACGACCGGCGGCCAATGCTGTTCAGGTCCGAAAACGGTCCTTCGCCAGGCACCGCCGGAAAGATCCTCGAGCGGAGACAGCGGACCGATGGCATCGCCAAGCCAGGTCGTCAGCCTATGCGCAATATGGTCAGTGTCGAGGAAGACGTCCTCGAACGTCGCCACATGACGCTGGAGGCCCTGCCACCGCCGAGCGGCGGCATCGCCGGCCTGCGGCCCCGGCGTGCCGGCATGGCTGGGAAACAGGCGAATCCGCCGGCTCGCAACGCCGTGCTGCCGCAGCCAGTCGACTACCGCCACGAAGGTGCTGCCGGACAGGCCCGGCCCCTCATCGACGACGGCGATGGCGCCCTGCCTGTCGCGCATCGCCTGCACCAGGCCATGATCGGCGACAACATGCCGGCGGTAGGGATCGCCGCGGGGCCTCAGGCTTGCCATTGATGCAATCCCGGCCGACGCAGCGACCATGGCGGCGAGACTCGTTCCGATGCTACGGATGCCGATCACGCCGGCAAGCGGCCCGGTCATCCGGCGCGCCGCGACGCGATAAGTCTCCGGGTAGAGGGCGTAATGCAGATAGCCCTCGGGCCGGCGCAGCAGAATGCGTTCGGGAAGCAGCGGCGGCCGCAATGGCGGCAGCGCCCCCCTGCTCTGCCACTGCAGGCTGTCGAAGGACTGGCGCACCAGATCGGCAATGGCGACGAGGCGGGCCGCAAGGACGGTTTCGGCGGGACTCTGCCGGTCAATGCCCGAGGCTTCGGACGTCGCGTCGGCGACACCCTGCAGCAGCTCTCCCCAAGCGATCAGGGCGGCGACGAGGGCAGCGTGGCGAGGCAGGCCTGGCGGCATGGCCAGCGCGGCCGCAAGGCGCGCGTCGAGATCGTGGAATACCTGCCGCGGATCGCGCTCCTGGCAGCGGTTTCCGTAGAACAGCATCGGCGGCAACAAAGGTGCCGATGCCGAGGTTCCGCCCTATTCGCGATATTGCTGAATGCGGGTCGTCCTGAGGCCGGGAAGGCCGTGCCGATCGATCGAACGCTGCCAGGAAAGGAACTCCTCGACCGTGAGCGTGTAACGGCTGCAGGCCTCCTCGAGGGACAGAAGCCCGCCGCGCACGGCAGCGACCACCTCGGCCTTGCGCCGGATCACCCAGCGGCGGGTGCCCGGCGCGGGAAGGTCTGCCACGGTGAGGGGGGTGCCATCGGGCCCGATGACGTAGTTAATACGCGAACGCAACTGACCGCTCATGCTGGAACTCACCGTCAACTCGACGTACTCACTGTTCAACAGGGACCACTGTAGGACGAGCGGCTTAAGAAAGGTCTAAGTAGTTCCAAACGAATGGCAAACGCCGCGGTGCGAACTGGAGCATGGTGGACAGCCACAAGGGACCTTGGGCTTTTTTCTTGCGCGGCAGGGTAGCGAGGCCATATAGCCGTTGCGGAAACTGCGGCGAAAAGGGCGCTGATGATCAGGCTCGAGGACGGTCGGCTGGCGATGGTCCGCAGCGCAATGGCGCTGGCGGGCGATCCGGCTGCGACGCGGGTGGTGGTCGCCATGTCGGGCGGCGTCGATTCCACGGTCGCGGCGGCCCTTCTCAAGGGCGCCGGCTATGATGTGGTGGGGATCACGCTCCAGCTCTATGACACCGGCCGGGCGGCGGGGCGCAAGGGCGCCTGCTGTGCCGGGGAGGACATTCACGATGCGCGCCGCTCGGCCGCCCGCCTCGGCATCCCGCATTACGTGCTCGATTTCGAAAGCCGGTTCCGTGAGACCGTGATCGCCGATTTCGCGGACAGCTACCTTGCCGGCGAGACGCCGATCCCCTGCGTGACCTGCAATCGCACAGTCAAGTTCTCCGACCTGCTCGGGCGTGCGCGGGCACTTTCGGCCGCGGCCCTGGTCACCGGCCATTATGCGGCGATCGAACACGGAGGGAACGCGGGCCGCACGCGCCTCCTCACCCCTTCCGACATGCTGCGCGACCAGACCTATTTCCTGTATGCGACGACGCGCGAGCAGCTTGCGGCGCTTCGGTTTCCGCTCGGGGGAATGATCAAGGCGGAGATCCGCCGGCTCGCGCAGTCATTCGGACTCGGCGTTGCCGACAAGCCGGACAGCCAGGACATCTGCTTCGTTCCGAATGGGAGCTATCGCGATGTTCTCGTCAAGCTTCGACCGGAAGTCGCGGCCGCGGGCGACATCGTCGATCTCGCCGGCCGGGTGGTCGGGCGGCATGACGGGGTCGCCAATTTCACCGTCGGCCAGCGGCGCGGCCTCAAGCTGGCCGGCAGCGAGCCGCTCTTCGTGGTCAGCCTCGATGCCCGCCGGCGGCGGGTGGTGGTCGGCCCGCGGGCGGCGCTGCGCCGGCGGCGGATCAACCTCAAGGATGTGAACTGGCTCGGGTCGGACCATCTTTTGGCCAATTCGTCCGGGTTCATGGCCTATGTGAAGGTCCGCTCGACGCGTCCGCCGGCGGCCGCGCGGGTCGTCCATGACGGCCAGGCATGGCAGGTCGAGATCGAGAGCGGCGAAGATGCGGTATCGCCGGGGCAGGCTTGCGTGCTTTATGAGCGGCCCGGCCCAGGCGCAGAAGTCTATGGCGGCGGCCGGATTGTCTCAACCGCGGCCCATGGGGCCGGTGAGCTGCCCGAACCACAGCGTGAGAAGGTGCTTGCACAATGACAAAGCTTGCCTCGATCGATGAGGGGACCGTTCGCAAAGCCTATGCGCGCTGGGAGCCGGTCTATGACCTGGTGTTCGGCGAATTGCTGGCCCCCGGCCGGCGCCAAGCCATCGAGGTGATCAACCGGCGCGAAGGTCGCGTGCTGGAGGTCGGCGTCGGCACCGGCATCTCGCTGCCGCATTATCGCCGCCATCTCAAGATCACGGGCATCGATCTGTCGCCGGAGATGCTGGCCAAGGCCCGCGAGCGGGTGGAGCGGCAAGGTCTCGACAATGTCGAGGCGCTGAGCGAGATGGACGCGGCCAACATGACCCTCGACAGCGACAGCTTCGACGTGGTGGTGGCGATGTATGTGCTGACGGCGGTGCCCGATCCCGCCGCGGTGATGCGCGAATGCGAGCGCGTCTGCCGGCCGGGCGGCGAGGTGCTGGTGCTCAATCATTTCAGCGACGGCCAGGGCGTCATCGGCCTCATCGAGAAGGTGAGCGCGCCGGCGGCATCGCTGATCGGCTGGCGGCCGGAATTCCCCCGCGCCGCGGTCATGGTGTGCGACCGGCTTGAGCTCGTCGAAAGCCAGTCGCTCAGCCCGCTCGGCATCATGCAGCTTCTGCGGTTCGTGAAGAAGCGCTGAAGGAGATCTCGAGGTGAGACACGGCCGGCCTGCCGGACCCCTGGGTGAATGTCTCGACGAAGCGGCTGCGATGCTGCTGTTCGCCAGACGCTGGCTCAAGGATCCGATGAAGGTCGGCGCGGTCGCACCGAGCAGCCCGGTGCTTGCCAGGGCGATGATCAAGGCGCTCGATCTCGAGCCGGGGCAGACCTGTCTCGAGATCGGCCCGGGAACGGGCGCTTTCACCGAGCATCTGGTGGAAGCCTGCGACGGCGATGTCCGGGTGGTGCTGGTGGAGCAGGATCCCGTCTTCGTCGGCCATCTCCGCCAGCGGTTCCGCAATGCCGAGGTGATCGCCGGCGACGCCAGGGACCTGCCGCAGCTGCTCGCCGCCAACGGGATCGACCGGGTGCCGCGAATCCTGTCGGGCCTGCCCCTGCGCAGCATGCCGCCGCCGCTCAGGATGCGGCTGGCAAGAGCCATGGGCGACGTTCTCGAGATCGGCGGGCGGATGGTGCAGTTCACCTATCTGGCCGGGCCGCCGCTCCTGCCGCGCCTTGCGGCGGCGGCGCGGGTCGAGGGCCGCCGGGTCGATTTCGTCGCCCGCAATGCCCCGCCTGCCTTCATCTGGGTTTATGGCAAGGTGGCCGGACAAGGGATCGCGCCGGCGCTTTTCCGCCGTCCCGATGCTTGACTTGCGACGGTCCTGGCCCCTATATCGCGCCGGCCTCGACGGCGATACGGGGCGGAGTAGCTCAGCTGGTTAGAGCAGCGGAATCATAATCCGCGTGTCGGGGGTTCGAGTCCCTCCTCCGCGACCAGCGAATTCAGGGACTTAGCAGCAAACTCCTAGCGTCACTGCCGTAAAAGGTAACCACCTAGGTAACGCCGAGCCGCGTGCCTAGGCGTCCCAAAGTTGCGCAAG